>JAYSQM010000040.1:0-1421 GCA_043721575.1 Phycicoccus sp. | reverse complement strand
GAAGGCGCCAAGATCACCGGCGAGCTCGACCTGTTCGTGGACATCCGCTATCCGGACGGCATGCACGAACGCCTTCGCTTCTTCCTGGTCTCGTCCAAGTCCCCGTCGAACCACCGAACGACTTCGACCGAAGGAGGGCGGTAGCCGTGGCTTATTCCTTCTGGTGGGCACCGACCCCGGTCCCCAACTACTACCAATTCCCGGACGGTGGTTGCGCCGTGGGCTGCGGGCCCGTGGCCTGGACGATGCTCTTCGCCTGGGCCGACCGCCAAGCCGGCCTCGGCAATCCGTATTGGGCGCCCCGCACCGGCCTGTACCGCCAGAACGGCGGCTATGGCGCCGACGCGCTCGCGCCGGTCTACCAGGACGCCGGTGTGGAGAACGTCATCCGGGAGATCCGCGGGTACGTCGGGACGTTCTGCATGTTCGGATCGGGCGCGACCTGGCCGTGGAGCATGGTCGACGCCTGGCGCTACCTGCCTGGCCGCTCGTACACGAGCCTGCGGGCGGGTTGGAACAGCGTCGGCTGGTCGCAGGACTGGATCCGCGACCGCGCCCGCGACAGCATCAGATACCGAGCGACGCCGGCGGTCATCGGCACGGGCTGGCTCAGCCACTACCCGATGGCTTATGGCTACGCCTACCAGGAGCGCACCGTCCGTCATTGCTTCATCTGGTGCTGGAACGAGACGGTCTACGATCGCTGGTTTTACGTCGACCAGGGCTGGGGCGGGTCCGGCAACGAGTGGGTCTCCGCCAGCACGTGGTTCGCCGGGGAGATCCTCCCGTAGGCCGTACTCCTCCATGTCCGCCTGATCCCGTCATCTGTCCGCAAGACGAGGGCAACGCCACATGCCGCACGTGAGCATCCATTACCGCATCTACCTCGGCGCCGCCCACCACCGGCGACCCCGGAACCCGCAGCCGTGGGTCGAGCCATACCCGTCGAGCGAGGTCGACGTGGCGAGCGGGGGTGTCATCACCCCGTTCGCGCCGCCGACCCTCCCTTACACCCCGCAGGGTGGCAACACGGTCGAACCGGCCTTCGTCTTCTGGAGCTTGAGCGATGGATCGGGAGGCCGGACCCAGACCCCGCAGGCGCTCACCGAGACGGTCGGTACCAGCCCGCTGACACTCATCGCCTGGTACTACCTCCCACCGGGGGGCGGCCTGGGCGGCGACGGCACGGCGGTGCCGATCGATGCCTACTCCGTGCTGCACGGCGATTTCGTCGACGACGACTTCGTCACGGTCCCGAGCGATGCGTCGCTCACGGCTGCGGCGAATGTCGACGGTGTGGTGCCCACGACGGTCACGGAAACGATCCAAGCCTTCGGCTCCATCCCGACGGGCGAGAGCTTCGATGCCTGGGTCGCGTCGCCGGGAGGTACGAGCGCGGTGAGCGCCCTCCTGACCGCTCC
>JAYSQM010000039.1:0-7458 GCA_043721575.1 Phycicoccus sp. | reverse complement strand
GAGGACAGGGCATCGTTTTGGGTCAGGGACACCATGACCTTGGGGTCGAGGGCCTCGACGAGGGTCGTGTCGTCGTCCAGGGCTCGGACCACGACGTTGCACGGCAGCAGCAGCCCGATCGATGGCTCCATCTGGAGCGCGGCGTGCGCCAGCGGTGGCCGGCACGCACCGAGAATCACCTGCGGTTCGACGTCTACGTCCAGCTTGGCCTTCAGGGTGGCCTGGATGTCGATCTCGGTCAGAATGCCGAAGCCCTGGTCGGCCAGGGAAGCGCGTGTGGCTGCGAGTGTGTCGGCGAAGGGGCGGGCGACCGTGGTGGTCAGGGCGTAGGACATGTCGGTTCTCGCTTCTGTTGGTGGGTTCAGGACGTGGCGCTGGCGGCCTGGGGCTCGCCGACATTGGTCCGGACGTCATCCATGTCCAGCCCGCGGATGCCGGTGATGACCTGCTCCAGGGAGGCGGCAGGCAGAGCTCCTGGCTGGCTGAAGACGAGGATGCCATCTCGGAAGGCCATCAGGGTGGGGATGGACGTGATCTGAGCCGAGCCGGCCAGTGCGCGCTCGGCTTCGGTATCCACCTTGGCGAAGACGATGTCGGGGTGGGCGAGCGCGGCCTGCTCGAAGATGGGGGCGAACATCCGGCACGGTCCACACCAGGACGCCCAGAAGTCCACGAGCACGATGTCGTTCTCGAGCACGGTCTGCTCGAAGGTTGCCGCGGTCAGCGCTTGGGTGGTCATGAGGTTCCTCTCGATATCTGAACAATACCTCCGGGGGTATCAACGCACTGTCGGCGACAGACATTCCTGATCGGCCGCAAGTATACCTGGTGGGGTATGACACGGCCGGTCAGGCCCGAGCTGCCATGGTGCCGGAATGCCCGGACCTGGGTTAGCGTTGGAACTGGCGGGTACCCCCACGGGTATCCATTTCTCTTGGTATCTCTCATTTACAGACGGAGTCAGCATGCGTGAGGTCCACCTGGCGGCGTTCGCCACAGCCCACTCCTACGGCGCGAGGGTCGTCGACGTCCGCGAGCCCGGCGAGTATGTGGGCGGCCACGTCCCCGGCGCCACCCTGGTGCCGATGGGGGAGCTTGCGTCGCGCCTGTCCGAGCTCCCCAAGGACATGCCGATCTACGTCATCTGCGCCAGCGGCAACCGAAGCCTCTCGATGACCAGTTTCCTGATGCGGGCCGGCTATGACGCGTACTCGGTCGCCGGGGGTACCGGCGCCTGGGCCCGCGCCGGGCACCCGATCGTGATGGGCACCGGAAGGGATCTCACCTGATGGTCACTATCGTCCCCATCGATACCCCGACCCTGGGGGACCGCAGCTACCTGGCCCACGACGGTCAGGTCGCGCTGGTGGTCGACCCGCAGCGTGACATCGACCGCGTACTCGAGCTTGCCGAGGCGGCCGGTGTGCGGATCACCCACGTCTTCGAGACCCACATCCACAACGACTACGTCACCGGCGGCCTGGCCCTGGTGAAGGTGACCGGTGCGGCGTACCACGTCAACGCCGCGGACGACGTGGCCTACGAGCGCGTCCCGATCCGCGACGGTGACGTCATCGACGTCAGCGACGCCCTGCGGGTCCGGGTCATCGCAACGCCGGGTCACACCTACACGCACCTGTCCTACTCCCTCGAGTCGCAGGGGGAGCCCATGGGCGTCTTCTCCGGCGGGTCGCTGCTCTTCGGCTCCACCGGTCGCCCGGACCTACTCGGGCCGGATCACACGCACGCCCTGGTCCACCACCAGTACGCCTCGGCGCGCCGGCTGGCCGCCGAGCTGCCCGACCACGCACAGGTCCTACCGACCCACGGGTTCGGCAGCTTCTGCTCGGCGACGCAGTCCGAGGCGACCTCCTCCACGATCGGCCAGGAGAAGCACACCAACCCGGCACTCACCCAGGACGTGCAGGACTACGTGGCAGAGCTGCTCGCCGGACTGGACGCCTGGCCCGCCTACTACGCGCAGATGGGCCCGGCCAACTCCGCGGGTCCGGACGCTGCCGACCTCAGTGCTCCCGAGCCGGCCGACGCCGCAGCGTTGCGAGGGCGCCTCCAGGCCGGCGAGTGGGTTGTGGACCTGCGCACCCGGACCGCGTTCGCCACCGGCTTCGTGCCGGGCACCTTCAACTTCGGTATTGACGGCCAGCTCGCCACCTACCTGGGCTGGCTCATCCCCTGGGGAACCCCCGTCACGCTGTTGGGAGAGACCCCCGAGCAGGTGGCCGAGGCCCAACGTGAGCTGGTCCGGATCGGCATCGACCGTCCCGCTGCCGCGGCCACCGGCTCCCCGCAAGAGTGGACCGACCGCCCGCTGGAGAGCTTTGAGCGGGCCACGTTCGCCGATCTGGCCCAGGTGCGCCACCACCGCCCCGTGGCCATCCTGGATGTGCGACGCGTCGGGGAGTGGCGCGAGTCGCACATCGAGGGTGCGGTGAACATCCCCATCCACCAGCTCCTGAACCGGGTCGCCGAGGTGCCGGCGGGGGAGGTGTGGGTGCACTGTGGCGCCGGTTACCGCGCTTCGGTCGCCGCCTCCATCCTTACCGCGCACGGCACCCACGTGGTGACCGTGGACGACTCCTACGCCGAGCGGGCCCCCGCCTCCGGGCTCCCGCTGGTGATCGGCCCGGGCCAGCACGCGGAGGGGATGGTATGAGCCTGCGAGACAGTCTGCGTGGCCTGTTCGCCAAGCCCTACCAGCAGATTCACGCCCTCGATGCCAGGGCGCGTATGGACAGCGGGGCAATACTGCTGGACGTGCGCGAGCCGCACGAGTGGCAGGCCGGCCACGCCCAGGGCGCCCGGCATATCCCCCTGGGTCAGCTGGGCCAGCGGCAGCGCGAGCTGCCCGTCGGTCGACCGGTCATCACCGTATGCCGATCCGGCGGCAGGTCCGCGCGCGCCGCCTCCCTCCTTGCGGGGCAAGGACGCGACGTGTCCAACCTGCGTGGAGGGATGCGCGGCTGGGCCGCGGCAGGACTGCCGGTGGTCGCCAAGGGGGGCCGCCCCGGCGCAGTCATCTGAGGCATACTTCGGTCCGTTGCGACCCGAGGACCGAGGCCCCGTCCCGATACATGCGCTTGCTCCCCTGACCGAACGGAAGAAGAGGAACTGATGTCCGCCCTGGCCATCCCCATCGGGCTGCTGATCGGGATCAGCCTCGGCGCACTCGGCGGCGGCGGCTCCATCCTGACCGTGCCCGCGCTGGTCTACCTGCTCGGCCAGGACACCCATGCTGCCACGACCGGGTCGCTGCTCATCGTGGGTGTCACCGCGCTGGCGGGGATGGCAGCTCACTACCGGGAGGGCCATGTGCGCGTCGCTCAGGGCCTGGTTTTCGGAGTGCTCGGCATCGCCGGGTCGTATGCCGGGTCGCGGCTGTCCGCGACGGTCGCGCCTGCTGTCCTGCTGGCTGCGTTCTCGTTGCTCATGCTGGTCGTGGCCGCGGTGATGTTCGCGCGCGGTCGGCGAAGCCAGGGCGGGCTCCCGGTAACAAGCAGGGGGACGGGCAAGGTCGAGGCGCCGATCATCACCCTGCGGCCGTCGTTCGCCTGCGACTGTCCGCGCACGCTAAAGGTGCTGATCACCGCGTCCGCGGTCGGCCTGCTCACCGGGTTCTTCGGTGTCGGTGGGGGATTCGTCGTCGTCCCCGCCCTCGTCCTGGCGCTCGGCTTCACGATGCCGATGGCCGTGGGCACCTCACTGCTGGTGATCGCGATCAACAGCGCCTCAGCCCTGGTCGCCAGGCTTGGTCACGGAGTCCACCTGGACTGGAAGCTGATCGGCGTGTTCACCCTCGCCGCGATTGTCGGCAGCCTCGTCGGAGGTCGCCTCGCCACGCGGGTGCGCCCCCAACGGCTCAGCGCGGCCTTCACCATGCTTCTGGTTGCGGTGGCGCTGTACACCGCCGCCCGCAGCTTCCCTCAGCTCGTATGAAGCCGGCAGACAAGCTGGGCGGGACTGAGCCTGCCGTGATCACGGCCGCGATGACGCCAGCCAGCCATCTCCGACAGCGAGATGTCGCAGATGGCTGGTCGACGAGATGAAGCGAACTAGATGAAGAGGAGCTGGGCGCCCTCGGTCTTCTCGATGAAGTCGCTGGCGCTGATGATGTCCTCGACCTCGTCGTAAAGGTCTTTCTTGGTGAGGTGGTTCATGTCGGCGGACAGGCGGCAGGCCCAGAGGTGTCCGCCGGAGGCGACGATCTGCTCAAGGAACTCAGGGACCTCGGGAACGTCGACCTCGGCCATGGACTTCTTCAGCCTTGATGTGGACATGGCCGTCATGCCCGGAAGCCCGCCCAGGCCCTGGGGCATGTGAGTGGCGGGGTTCCCCAGCAGGGTGAACTTCAGGTCTCCCATGGTCTTCTTGTTGATCATTTCGAAGCCCCAGAAGGTGAAGAACAGGTGGGTTTCGATGCCCTCGCCGAGGGCGGCATTGGCCATGATCAGCCCCGGGTAGGCCATGTCCAGGCTTCCCTTGGAGCAGATGATGGCTAACTTGCGTCCGGCCGGGGTCTCGGTGTCGAACTGCGGGACGATCGCCGGGGAGGCGTCTGTGGTGGTCATGTCAGTGTCTTCCTTTCGTGGTCGGTGCGGTTAGACGCAGCCTTGCGGCTTGGGCAGCCCGGCGACGTAGGACATCTTCTTCGCGGGCTTCTGCGGGAACAGCCCGAACAGCTCCTTGATCGGGACACCGCCGCGGGTGGACACGCGGCGCAGGGTCGGGGTCTCCCCCTGCTCTTCGAAGTCCTTGCGCAGGAACCGGATGACCGTCCAGTGGCCGTCAGTCAGTGTGACGCCGATCTGGGCGGCCAGCGCGGTCGCCAGATCGTCGTCCCACTCGGTCGGGTCCGTGAGGAAGCCCTCTTCGTTGACCTGGATCTCGCGGCCGTTGAGTGTTGTCACGGGCATGGCACTCTCTCGTTTCTACTTGGTGGTTCTGTTGGTGGTCTTGCCCACCATGGACATGTGGGTGGGCACCGGCATGGAACGACCGGGGAGCAGGATGTTCCAGTAGATCCAGCGGAACGCGAGCTTGCCGAGGTGGTTGGCCCGGGTCTCCTTCAACAGGCTCATCGGACCCACTAGCGGCAGCGGGTACTTGCCCGTCAGGGGCTCGGTGTCGTAGTTGAAGTCGATCAGCAGGCCCTTGCCGTTGCCGGACTCGATGAAGCAGTTGGCGTGGCCGTCGAAGGAGCCGGTCATCGGTTTGCCGGCGATCAGCTCCAGGAAGTTCTCGGTGAAGACGTCCACCGAGAAGTGCGCGACCGACCCGGCCTTGGATGCCGGGATGTCGGAGGCGTCGCCGACGGCGAAGATGTTGGCGTGCGCGGTGGACTGAAGCGTGTGCTTGTCGACAGGGACGTAGTTTAGATCGTCACCCAGACCGGAGCGGGCGACGAAGTCGGCTCCCATGTTGAGTGGGACCGTGACCAGCAGGTCGAAGGGCACCTCGCGCTCGTCGTAGGAGACCAGGGCCTTCTTCTCGACGTCAATCCGCTCGACCATGAAGTCGGACTCCAGGGCGATCTTGCGGTCGTCGAGCATGGAGCCGAGTGCATCGGAGGCGATCGGCTTGGTGAAGGCGCCGGGCAGCGGCGTCACATAGACCATCTCGACGCGGTCTCTGAGCCCGTGTTCGCGCAGCCACGCGTCGGCCAGGAAGGTGAACTCCAGTGGGGCGACCGGACATTTGATCGGCATGTCGGTGATGTGGACGACGAGCCGACCGTGGTCGAAGGTCTTCAGCGCCTCGGCCAGCGCCTTGGCTCCCTCGAAGGTGTAGAAGTCGAAGATGCTGCGGCGCCATTCCGCGTCCAGCATCCCGGGGGTCTGGTCGGGCCGGGGGGTGGTGCCGGAGGCGATGACCAGGTAGTCGTACTCCAAGGTCTTGCCATCGATCAGAGCCACCTTGTTCGAGGTCGTGTCGATCCGGTCGACCTCACCGATCACGAAGTCAACACCCTTGGACAGCTGGGCGCCCCGCGGGCGGGTGATCTGGTCGGCGGTGTAGGTGCCGAACGGCAGGAACAGGTATCCGGGTTGGTATGGGTGGACGTCGTCACGGTCGACGACGGTGATGTCCCACTGGCCCGCATCGAGGTGGCGCCGTAGCTTGTTGACGATCATCGTCCCGGCTGTCCCGGCACCCAGCACCAGCAGTCGTTTCTGCACGGCTCGTTCCTCGCTTCTTGTGGTGGCGTCTTGTCCTCATCCACCACGCTAGGAAGCGTCCTGCGACGCAGGCAGGGCCAAAGGTCCCAGGTACCCCGTGGGGTATGTCACACGCGAGAGTCGGCCAGACAGGCTGAGGGCAGTTCGAACCAGCGCAGATGCTCGAAGTCCACGGACACCAGGTCGTCGATGGGTTCACCGGTGGCAGGTGTGGCCGCCGCGAGCACGGCCTTGGCCTCCTGGAGGTAGCGCTGGAGCTCGGACTCCGGCGCGCGGTCTTGGTGGCGCGGGTACCGCATCCGTCCCTGGCCGTCATACGTCACCTGCCCCAGGCGCAGCGGGGGCTCCGCCGGCCCCCGGCGGTGCCGCCACAGGCCCGTGGCCGGCTCGAACCGGTAGTCACCAAGCAGGCGCCACCCGTCCTTGGCCACAAGCCGCACGACCTCGACGATGTAGGCGAAGACCGCCTCGGAGATGAAGTAGTTGAAGTTCACCCGGACCCAACCGGGCTTGATGCCCTCGCACCCGTGGGCGATCTCGCGGTCGAACTCGTGCGACCGGTCAAGGTCGATGCCGAGCAGCCGGTGTCCGTATGGGCCGGCGCACGAGCAGCCGCCGCGGGACTGGATCCCGAACAGGTCGTTGAGCAGGGCGACGACGAAGTTGTGGTGCAGGTACCGCCCGCTGGGGGCGCGCACGACGAACGAGACGATCGAGAGCCGCTCCGCCTCGAGGTTGCCCAGGATCTCGATGGACGGCTCCTGCAGCCACGTGCTGATGGCGCGCCGCAGGTAGTCCTCCTCGTGGGAACGGATCACCTCGACCCCCACGGCCGCCTTCAGCTGGAACACCAGCCCGGCGCGGATCGCCTCGACAATGGCCGGAGTGCCGCCCTCCTCGCGCTGGGCCGGGTCGTCGAGGTACCGGTGCTCGCTGGGGTTGACGTAGGCCACGGTGCCACCGCCGGGGACGTCGGGCACCCGGTTGCCCAGCAGCTCGCGCCGCACGACCAGGACACCTGGGGTGCTGGGGCCACCGATCAGCTTGTGCGGGCTGAGGAAGACGGCGTCCTTGTAGGACAGCGGGTCACGCTCGGGTCCGCCATACATCTCGATGTCGACGTAGGGGGCGGCCGCGGCGAAGTCCCAGAACGAAAGGGCACCGTGGCGATGCAGCAGAGCCGAGATGGCGTGGCTGTCGCTGAGGATGCCGGTGACGTTGCTGGCGGCCGAGAACGAGCCGATCCGCAATGGGCGGGCGGCAT
>JAYSQM010000038.1:0-4912 GCA_043721575.1 Phycicoccus sp. | reverse complement strand
AGGGCTGCCAGCACGTAGAGCACCTGCCCCAGCGCACCGCGCAGTGGGCCGAGGGCGGCGGCTGTGAGCAGCACGGCCAGGGTCTGGCCGGTCACCGGGACGGGGGAGCCGGGGACCGGCAACGCGATCTGGGCGCTCAGGGCCGTCAGGCCTGCGGCGGACACGACCGTCACCGCGTCGGCCACTCGGGTGCGCGACCACAGGTCGGCGAGCACCGGCGACAGCGTCGGAGCGGAAAGAGCCATGGACATCAGGGCCACCCAAGGGTTCGGACAGATGTGAGGCGGGCCATCATATCGCCCCGCCGCGACGGGCAAGCAGGTCGCGGATCTCGGTGAGGAGTGCGACGTCTTCGCTCGGGGCCTCGGTCTCGGGTTCGAGACCCTTGGCGCGCCGCTCGGCCAGCTTGTTGAGAGGCATGACCACCACGAAGTAGATGGCTGCGGAGATGAGCACGAAGTTGACCAAGGCGGTCAGCAGCAGGCCGATGCTGAATTTCGCGTTGTTCAACGTGAACGTGCCGACGGAGTCCAGGTTCGGCTCGCCGGCGACAGCGGCAATCAGGGGGTTGATCAGGCCCTTGAGCAAGCCGTCAACAACCTTGCTGAAGGCTGCACCGACGACGACGGCGACGGCGAGGTCAACAACGTTGCCCCGCATCAAGAAATCTTTGAAACCCTTGAGCATGGGCCTGAGTCCTTTTCAGATAGTTGGAACTACGCAGACAAGGTAGCGACTGATGGGTCAGGGCGCCCAATCAGGTGCTTGGGGCTCTCATGACGAGGCTGAACGTGACGTCGAAAGAACCGGATGGGTCGACCGTTGCCAGCCGTACGGCATCGTCGCCCGCGACGGCCACGACCACGCCGCCAGGCGGCCCGGACCCCGAGGTGGCCGACCAGCCACCGCTGCCTGCCGAGCTGGCATCCACCGCCAGCACCACGACGTCGGCGGCCACGACCTGGCCAGCGGAGCTGATCAGGTCGACGTGGTCGCCTGGTGCCGCCATCGCCGCCATCGCCGGGTCCGTGAGCCGGACGTGGGCCGCCACGAGTCCTGCTCGCGCGCCGGCCAACAGCCCCGGGCCTCGAACCCGGGCAGCTGTGACCGCCTCGCCGCGCGACATCCCCGCACCCAGCGCCCTGCCCACGAGCGCCACAGGATCCGCGACGGCGCCCCCGGGGCTCAGGTCCCTGGGCCAGTCCGCCACCGCAAGGTCGCCGAGCGTCAGCACGTGTCCGGGCATCAGGTCCTGGGCGACGACCACGATCGGGACACCCCGGGGAGCCGGCTGGGGGAGGAAGGCGCTCATCGCCAACCACCCGGCGGTCGCGACCAGGCCGGCGGAAGCCACCCGGCGCAGCCGGGTGCGCTGCCAGGCCGGTCGCCGTCCGGGACCGACCAGGGACGTCGGCAGGATGCGCTTGATTCCACCCCGTTCGACACCACCCCGTTCGACACCACCCCACACTGCGTCCCCCGCCCCCTCGCCGCGCGGCCCGCGCCCCGAGCCGGGCCTCATGTCGCGGAACTCATGTCGGCAGGGCGATCGGCAGGGTCAGACCGTCCAGGGCCCGCCGGCATGAGCAGGTGGCCGCGGCGTCATCCTCGGCGGCCGGCATCGCGACGATGGCCGAACGCAGAACCGTCTTCAACCCGTTGATGTTGCGAGCGAACACCCGGAGCACCTCCTCGTGGGTCACGGCCTCGCCGCCCTCGACCCCGGCGTCGTGGTCGGTGACCAGGGCGATCGTGGTGAAACAGATGGCGAGCTCGCGCGCGATGGAGGCCTCCGGCATACCGGTCATGCCGACGACGGCCCAGCCGGCCTGTTGGTGCCAGCGCGACTCGGCGCGCGAGGAGAACCGCGGGCCGTTGACGACCACCAGCGTGCCGGAGTCAACCACTGGCTTGCCGGCCGCCCGACCGGCGTTGATGGCCGCCTCTCGACCCCGAGGACAGTAGGGGTCGGAGAACCCGACGTGCACCACCGGGCCGGTGCCGTCGTAGATGGTGTGATCACGGCCCCAGGTGCGGTCGACGACCTGGTCCGGCACGACGATGGTGCCCGGTCCGTGCTCCGGCTTCAGGGAGCCGACGGCGCAGGGTGCCAGCACCTGCCGAACACCGACCGAGCGCAACGCCCAGAGGTTGGCGCGGTAGTTGACCCGGTGCGGCGGGAAGCGATGGCCCTGCCCGTGCCGGGCGAGGAACGCCACGCGCCGGCCCTCGAGATCCCCGATCACCACGTCGTCGCTGGGGTCACCGAACGGCGTGGTGATGCTGACGCGCTCGGAGTCGGTGAGGAACTCGTAGAACCCTGAGCCCCCGATGACGCCGATCTCGGCGCGGGCCGAGACTGCGCCTGCCGAGGACTCGACGACAGTGTCTGTGCTGGGTGTCATGCGCCGAGACTAGCCGCGGGCCGAGCCCGGCCATCGGCCGATCTGGTGGCTGTGGACGGTGGGGCGAGGTGCCGAAGGGATGTGGAGAAGCCCCTCTGGCCGGGAGGCGGTCTCAGGCGGCTGAGCCCTCGGACTTCGGGGTCGACTTCGCTGCCGTCCTTGTCGCCGTCTTCGTGGTGCCCGCGCTCGAGGAGGAGTCAGAGGACGTCGACGAGGAGGAGTCAGTGGACGAGCTGCCCGAGTCGCTCGAGGGCGCGGGGACGCTCGTCGAGCCCGAACCGCTGCGGGAGTCCTTGCCGGAGTCTTTGCCGGTGCCGCTGCGGGCGTCCGCGCGAGAGTCCGTGCGATAGAAGCCAGAGCCCTTGAACACGACGCCGACGGCGTTGAACAGCTTGCGCAGGCGACCCTCGCACTCGGGGCAGTCGGTCAGCGAGTCGTCGCTGAAGGACTGGACGATCTCGAAGCGGTGTTCGCACGCGGTGCACGCGTAGGCGTACGTCGGCACGGTTCCTCCCGTTGGCACTCTCAGGGTGTGACTGCCAAGTGTAACTGCAGGCGACCCACGGAAAGTCCCGCAAAGTGCTACCCGCCGGTGTTCCAGCCGGCGAGCCGGCCCTCCTGGCTGATCTGACGCACGCGGCTTTCGGCGGCTAGCCGGGTCTCGGCAGTCGCGACGATCAGCAGCTGGTCGCCATGGCGCAGGGCGGTCTGTGGGGACGGCACGAACCCCTTGCCGCCTCGGACGACCATGGTGACGTTGGCGCCCGGTGGCAGACGCAGCTCGAAGACCTCGACGCCGTGCAGCCTGGAGGCGGCACCGACGGTCACCTGCAGGACGTCGGCCCCGAGCTCGTCCAGGGGCGTCGACTCGACCTCGAGGTCCAGTGCCCGGTCGGTGTCCGTCACGCCGAGACGGCGCGCCACCCAGGGCAGCGTCGGGCCCTGGACCAGCGTGAAGATCACGACCAGGACGAAGACGAGGGGCACGAGCCAGGTGACGCTCGGTGTCCCGGCGGTCAGCGGCACCGTGGCCAGCACCACCGGCACGCCGCCGCGCAGACCCGCCCAGGACAGGAACGCCTGATCGCGCCACGGCACCCGGAACGGTGTCAACGACACGATGACCGACAACGGCCTGGCCACCAGCAACAGCACCAGGCCGACCACGATGGCGGGCACGATCTGCCCGGCCAGCCGGCCGGGGGAGACCAACAGTCCCAACATGACGAACAGGCCGATCTGGGCCAGCCAACCCAGAGCCTGGGCGAACCCGCGAACCGCTGCCCGGTGCGGCAGTCGCATGTTCCCCAGGAGAAGCGCAGACAGGTATGCCGCGAGGAAGCCGCTCACGTGCAACAGCGCGCCGGCCGCGTAGGCCAGCACCGTCAGCGACACCACTCCGATCGAGAACAGCCCCGACGAGGACGATCCGATCCGGCGGATGAACTGCCCACCGGCATACCCGATCATTAGTCCGACGACGGCGCCGCCGACCAGCTCGGCGACGCCGATGAGCAGCAGCTGCCACCATGGTCCGTGGCTGCCCTGACCGGGCGAGGCCTGTGCCGAAAGGGCCAGCACGAGGATCACGACGGGTGCGTCGTTGAACCCGGACTCAGCCTCCAGCAGACCGGTCAGCCGGCGCGGGAGCGGCACCCGGCGCAACACCGAGAAGACCGCCGCCGCATCGGTCGAGGCCAGGACGGCGCCGACCAGGAACGCAACGGTCCATGAGACCTGGAGCACGAAGTGCGCAGCCAGCCCCACGACCGCGACGGAGACCACCACCCCCAGGGTCGACAGCAGCGCCGCGGGTGCGACCGACCGCCGGATGCCGTCCCACGAGGTCGTCAGTCCCCCTTCGGCCAGGATCAGGACCAGGGCGCTGTAGCCCAGGACCTGGGTCAGCTCGTTGGAGTCGAACCGGATACCGAGGCCGGCTTCACCGATAGCCACGCCGATGCCGAGATACAGCAGCAGCGTGGGCAGCCCGGAACGCACCGACAGTCGCACCGCGGCCACGGAGACCAGCAGCACGAGGGTGGCGACCAGGAGAACGAGGTAGAGATCGGAGACGGTGAAGCCGGGCATGGCTTCGATCAGGCTGGCGGGCACGGTCCTCCTTGCTCGTGCGGCGCGTCCTCGCCACGCCACCCTTTGTCGTTTCGTTGGCCCCGCGTCCACGACAGGCGCCGCGCGGTGTCCTAGTCTCGCAGGGTGTCCCGCGCAAGGCTCGCCCGCCGCATCTCCCTGTCCCTCGTGGTCCTGGTCGTCATCGCCATGGTGGGCGCCGGCGTCGTCGGTATCGGCCTCGTCCGGCGGTCCTTTCCGCAGACCTCCGGCCAGCTCACCGTCTCAGGTCTGACCGCGAAGGTCACCGTGCTGCGCGACGACCGCGGCGTTCCACAGATCTACGCCGACGACGCGCAGGACCTCTTCCGCGCGCAGGGTTACGTGGCCGCACAGGACAGGTTCTTCGAGATGGACCTGCGTCGACACATCACCGC
>JAYSQM010000037.1:0-12023 GCA_043721575.1 Phycicoccus sp. | reverse complement strand
ATGCCTTCAACCTAGACCCGACCACCGACAACCCCCTTGACCCCGGACGAAGCCGGCCATCCACGAATTGCCTTGTGGACACACAGAACCAACCCATCGGGTCAAGCCGGGGTTAAGCCCATCATCCCTGGGTTTGCCACCCAACCACCGGCACCGTCCCATTGCGGCATTAACGGAAACGGTGTGGCAGGTGGGTGCGAAGCGGCCGGCGGGGACCGCGTCGCGGGCGCATCGCACCCGCAAGCTCGAGCAGCCTCTGCACCCGATAGCGGTGTCCTGCATAGGGTTCGAGCAGCTCAACCAGACCGTCGTCATCGACCGCGGAGCCGATCAGTGCCCACCCGATGTTCTTGGCAACGTGATAGTCGCCGAAGCTCACGGCGTCGGGATCACCCAGGGCCGTATGCCGCACCTCGGCCGCGGTCCAGACCCCGACTCCCGGCACTGCCCGCAACCGCCGATGCGCGTGCTCGTGCGACAACGTGGTGCACTGCTCGAGTCGTCCGGCCGCGCCAGCCGCGCGCACCGCCGCCGCAGACCGTGCAGAGTCGACCCCGGCCCGCAGCCACTCCCAGGAGGGGATCGTGGCCCATGTCGTCGCCGCCGGGGCGGCCCACAACCCACGCGCGCCACCCTCCCCGGGTGCGCGCTCGCCATACCGGTGGATGAGGGTGCGATAGGAACCGAAGGCCTCCTGACCAGTGACCTTCTGCTCGATGATCGAGGGGATCAAGGCCTCCAGCACCAGTCCGGTGCATGGCACGCGCCATCCGCTGAACCGCCGCGCCGCCTCGGCCACCTGCGGGTGGTGCGCAACGAAACCCGTGGCGTCATCCCGTTCGCCGAGCATGGTCGGCACGGACGCGAGCACCCACTCGGCGCCCGGACCCCAGGCCGCGGCCTCGAGGGTGAGCCCGGCCACGAGCCTCAGGCGCAGAGTCGACGGCCCCTGCGGCGTGCGGATGCCGCGCCAGATCGTCCCGTCGGGATCACGACGAAACGTCGGGTCGCCCCCACCCCGACGCAGACCCCCGATGACCGCGAGCACGTCCAGCGGCCGCCCCGGCGCCCAGAGCCGGACCTGGAAGTCAGTCACCCGCACAGTCTGGCCCAGTGAGCGGACACCGGAGACAACACACAAGAACACGTACACTTTGCCGGACCGTCGTACCGCCACTGTCAGATCACCGCGACGCCACTGTCCCACCACCGATTACCCCCGAGGAAACCGTGCCCAAGAAGCAGGTCAGCCAGGACCGCAAGGCCCGCATAGCCGAGATGCAGCAGAAGGAGAAGTCCCGCGAGAACCGCGTGCGCCTTCAGATCATCGCCGGGTGCGGTGCGCTCCTGCTCGTGCTTGGCGTGGTGATCACCTACGCCGTCTTCGACGCCCGCAAGAACCAGCCCGATGCGGCGATCGCGGCCATCGGCGTCGCGGCCTCAGCGGCCTCCTGCGACCCGGTCACCACGGACACGGCCGGCGGCAACGGCAACCACGTGGGACCCGGCACGTCCACGCCCAACACCTTGAAGGTCAAATACGACACAGTGCCGCCCTCGAACGGGCCGCACTTCGCCCAGCCCACGGTCAGCGACCGCAAGTTCTACACCGCCGCGGACCGGCCGCAGATGGAGGTCCTCGTGCACAACCTGGAGCACGGTTACACCGTGCTCTGGTACGACGAGAAGGCTGGCGGCGCGAACAAGGCCGAGCTCGAGGAGCTCGCCAAGATCGCCAACAAGACGCAATGGGCGCCGGGCAAGTTCATTGTGTCGGCCTGGGACCCGTCCTACGGCGAGCTGCCGGCTGGCAAGAAGTTCGCCATCTCGCACTGGTCGGCCACGCTCGGCGCTGACAAGACCTCGGTGGCCAGCCAGGCGGGTCACCGTCAGCTGTGTGGGAACCTCTCCGGTGAGGTGGTCAAGGCCTTCATTGAGAAGTTCCCCAGCACCTTGTCGCCGGAGCCCAATGGCGCCTAGCCGTATCTAGCGGCGGCGGAAGGTCAACCGCACCAGCGCGTATGCCGCGTCGCTGCGACGCGCTCCCTCACTCGCCGCCCTCATCAGGGTCGTGATCTCGCCGTCGAGGTCACCCACGAGGACGAACCCGAGATCGTGGGCTCGAGCCAGGATGGCGCGCACGTCGGCCGGGCCGACGGCACCATCGGCACTGGCCGGCCCCAACGGCAGGGTCAGCGAGATCAGGCCGCCGCAGCGCAGCGCCCAGGAGGCCTGGCCGAGGGCTTCGTCGACGTCCTCGGAGTCACACCCGTTCGGATGCAGTCGGGTGATGACATCCAGCGAGGCGGTGTCGACATCGAGGACGGCCACCGAGTCCCGGCTGCCGGTGCAGTCCAGCTCTACCGGAGCGAAGCCGATCGCCCGTGCCCAGCTCGACAGCGTCGAGCGCACACCGGACCCGTCGACGATCACGGCGCTGCGATGGCCGTCGTCACTGAGCCGCACGATCGCGGCAAGCGCTCCGAGCGCCGACCAGGCGGCGATCGGGTCGGCGCAACGGGGCAGCCCATAGGACCGAGCCCAGTCACGCGCGTCATCGGCGTCAGCGCCGTCACCGAGGACGTCGCTGGGCCGGGCCCATTCGGGTAGGTCCCTGCGCGTCAGTGAGAGCGTCGGGCGCCGGCGCTGCACCATCTGGCGCAACGGAACAGCCAGCCGCATCCGCAGCGAGGGCGCCATTGACGTCTCGGGCGGATCCTGCTCCGCGGTTTGCCAATGGGGCGAAGCCAGCGCCTCCATCGCCCCCACATAGTGAGCCCACGGACTCGACAGGTCACGGGTGTGGACGCTCTCCCGCAGATCGTGCAGCTCGAGCTGCACGGGGTTGGCCACCGAGACGCGGGCGGCGTGCAGATCCTGGGCCAGTCGCGCCTGCTCCGGGCTATGCACCAATACGGCGTCAACGCGCTCGAACAGGGAACGCATCAGGGCGTAGTCGCCAGGACGGGTCTGCGGCGGCAACACGTCATGGGCGATCACGATCGATCGCGGTGGGCCCTCGCCGCACGGATCACCGATCCTGCTGGCAGAGCCGGCGGCCCGCAGCATCGCAAGGTGAGCGGGAACCACCAGCGGCATCACATGCACGACGATGATCGCGTCGAACCCCCGAAGCCGCCGCCCGGTGCGCACCCATGTGTCGGGGCGCGCCCACGACAGCGCGCGAATCGTGCGGGGAAACGCCGCGACGTCCGCTGCCCCTGCGGGAACGGCGCGCTCCCCGGGGGAGCGTCGGCCAGGCAAGGGATGGGACCAGGAGACAAGCGTGACGTCGTGGCCGGCCTGGGCCAGGTGGTGGGCCAAGCTTGTCGTATGCGCGGCCACACCCCCCTTGTCGGGGTGGGTGGGCCCGACGATGGCGAGCTTGAGAGCCGAGCCGCCGCCGGCCAGATCCGTGCTGTCGGCAGCAGTCATCGCGGGCGAGCGAGGGGGTGTTGCGGTCTCGTTCATCTCACTCGCGAGCCTACCTTCGAGACCCCCCGCTGCCGTGTTGATCCACAGTCCGCGTCACGGCGCGCCTTCTCACGGCCCCCTGGTCTCGGTCGCTAACCGACGGCGGCCAGCCAGACCTGCACCGGGAACGACGAGAGTCCGTCCGGACGAGCAGCGACATGCACCGGCTCCTGGGTCACCGTCCCCTGGACGACGGCGATCGGGACACCGACCCTGGTGGCCGCAGTGGCCGAGCCGGCAAGCGCCTCAACCGAGCCCCCGGCCATGACGACGAGTCGACCACCACGCGCGTTCACCGCTTGCGCTGCCGACGTAACCGCGGTTGCCCGTGCGGCCGGGTCGCGCCGGGTCGCCGGGTTCAGCGACAGCGCAGGGACACCACAGGTTGCCCGGACCGTGGGCAGCCACTCGTCCGCGGCTCGGTCGTCGACCATCAGGGCGACGTCTGCGGGGCCGAACGCCCGACATACCTGCTGCACAGCGGCCACCTGACCTTGCGACACGCGCTCACGAGCATGGGGCAAGGTCGCAACAACCTCAGGGACCAACAGCGTCGCCGCGGTCCCGACGCTGACCACCACAACGGCGATCAAAGGCAGACGTCGCGTCGACCAACGGGTGAGCCATGCCACAGCCGCCACGACGCAGACGATGACAAAGGGCACCGCCACGACAAGGCCCCCGCTGACCCACGGTGATGCGCCCCCGGATGGTGAGAGCCAGCCCAGGACGGTTGCTGCAAGACCCACCGCGAGCGCGCCGGTCCACGCAGGCAACCGCGCGTCCCGAAACCATGCTCGCGCGAGGTGGTGAGCCGCGACTGCCAGCACGACCAACGTGATGGCCACGGCGTAGGGCCCGGTCCACCACGACGTCCAGACCAATGCCTGACGTGACGGGAGAGCCAACAGGGCCAGCCCGCCGACCGTGGCCAGCGCGGCCGCCGAGCGAGGCAACACCGCCCGCATGCCGTCCCGCAAGCGTGCCCCCCGACGAGCCGACACGACCATCGACGACGCCAACAGAGCGAGACCAACTACCAACAGCCCCAATGGGATCAACGAGTCCAGTTGTTGCTGGAGCAAACCGCCTGAGAGCCCGACCCCACTTAGAGCAGAGAAAGCCGTTGCGATACCCACTCCCCACAGCACCGGCGCACCCGCACCGTCTCGGCGAATGACCAACAGGGCCGCCACCGGAAGCAAGAGGGCGCTCTGACCCACAGCATCGGTGCGGAAGAACGAACCACTCGCGACCAGGGCACCGGCCAGGAAGCCGACAGCTCGCGCTTGTTGCCAACGTCCCTTGGCGCCTGCCCGCGTGGCCGCCGCGAGTAGCAGCAGACCGGAGCAGAGCACGAACACGACCAGCAGATCGGGCGAGGTCGCACGAGCGGCGTGCAGCACTGGAAAGCACATCGCAGCGGCCAGGGCGCCGAGCGGCCCCCACCGCGCTCCGACCACCGAGCTCGTCAGGAGCCCGATGGCCAGGACAGCCAGCCCACCGATGAGGGCGGGAACCCACAACATCCCCGTGACTCCCCCGGCCCAGAAGCCGACCGACAACCAGGCAGGGACGCCGATGAGAGCCAGTGGGTCGATGACCGGCTCGGCGGCCGAGCCGACCTGCCGGAATCCCTGGCTGCCGATGGTCAGGCCGGGAATCCGCAACATCTCTGGCCCACCGAACTCGTTGGCAGACAATGAAATTGGCCACTGGTGCCGCTGCGCCAGCGAGACTGCCGCCTGCGCGTTCACCCCCGATTCACCCCGGGGGAGCAGCTGCTCGTCGTGTGTCAGCCCGGCCCATGTCGTCATGCCCAGGGAGATCACCAGCAGGGCCAGAGCCGACCAGACGGGCAACGCACGGGTGGGCACGACCGCACTGACGCGCCAGGAGAGGGCGGCCAGGAGGACCAGGACCACGGATGCGACCAACGGCTCCCAGATACCCAGCCAGGCCAGGGCGGCAGCTGCTACGGCGGTCAGTGCCGTCAGGAGTCCCGTTGAGACCACGAACCTGGTCAGGACCTGTCCGGCCAGGCGCTCACCGCGCAGCAGAGGCAGCTCCATGGTGTCGTCGACCGTCGACACACCAGCGCTCCGGGCGATGATGGCGTCCGCCCGGCGGGCAAAGTTGGTGGGCTTCACGAGGCGCACGCTATCGCCCGTAGGCTCGCCTGCGTGCGAACTCCAGCCTCAGTCCTTGCCGAGATCCTCCGCGCCGATCCCGCCCGGCCACGGGTCACCTTCTACGAGGACACCCCGGGCCTCACTCAGGGCGAGCGCATCGAGCTCTCGGGCAAGGTGGTGGCCAACTGGATCTCCAAGGCTGGCAACGCTCTTCAGGACGAGTACGACCTCGGCCCCGGCTCCGTCGTCCACCTGTCCCTGCCGCCTCACTGGCGTGCCCTGTACTGGGCCTTCGCGGTGTGGTCGGTCGGAGGCACCGTGGACCTCGTTGGCGGCCCGACCGCGGACCTGCTGATCTGCCAGGATCGCGACCTGGCGGCCAGGCTCGAGCCGACACCGGGGGACGTCGTGCTCGTCACGCTGGCCGCCCTCGCTCGCGTCCACACCGGCCCTGTTCCGGCCGGCGCCATGGATGAGGCGCGAGAGCTTGCGACCTATGGGGACCAGTTTGCCGCCCGGGCCGACCCGGCCCCCGACGACCTGGCGTTGATCACCGAACGTGCGCACACGGCATACAGGAGCGTTGTGCCGGGGCGGGACTGGCCACCCAAGAGCCGGGTGAGTCTTGCCGGTGATCTGGCTCAGGTGCTCGAGTCCACTCTCGCCGCCTGGGCCGTCGACGGGTCGGTCGTTCTGGCCCGCAACGGCCAGAACGCCGGAGGCGAAGCACAACCCGAGCGGCTCACCTCCGAAGGTGTCACGCTCGACCTGGCCTAAGGCTCAGCTGCAGCCCAGCCCGCTCTAACGCATCTGGTTGTCGATCGCGACCCAGGTGACGCTGCTGACCACGCCGGTCGGAGCCAGATGAGCGCGTGACTGGACCGCCTTGACCGCAGCCGAGGTGATCGGTCCGAAGGCGCCGTCCGGGGTCATTCGCAACGCACGTTGCAGGGCGACCACCGCCACTCCCCTGGAACCCTGCCGCAGGGTGAGCCCGCGGTAGCCCACCAGCGGGGAGTCCCGCTTCTCGAGCCGGTCCCACACCAGACGGTCGGCGACGCCGTTGGGCGAAATGCGTTGCAGCGTCTGGAAGGTCACCAGCGCGGACCGGGTCCTGGGACCGAAGTCACCGTCGGGCGTGACGTTCAGTGCGCGCTGAAGTGCGACTACGGCCGATCCCCTCGACCCCTGCCGAAGGACCACCAGCTTGTACGCCGTGAACGGGGTCGCTGTCGCGGGCGCGGCTGGGGGCTGGGCCACCGGCGGCTGAGCCACTGGGGCCGGCTTTGGTGCTGGCATCGGCGCGGCCACCAATGGAGGTGTCGTGACGGGTGGGGCCGTGACCGGAGGGGCCGTGACCGGAGGGGCCGTGACCGGAGGGGCCGTGACCGGAGGTGTCGTGACCGGAGGGGCGGCTACGAGAGGGGCCGGTGGTGTCGGGACCAGCTTGGCCCATGTGGGCTTGTCCAGGACTCCGGTGATCGGGACGCCTGCGCCGGTCTGCCAGGAGACCAGCGCGGCGAAGGTCTGCGGCCCGAAATCCCCGTCAGGGGTCAGTCGGAGAGCCTTCTGCGCCACCGCGATCTGCGCGTTCTGCTGGCCGATGACGTACACCGGGTACGGCGAGGCCGGCGCCACGGGAAGGTTGGTTGGGCAAGCAGCCGTTCGAGGCACGATGTACAACGGCGCATACTGGCCGGCATACACGCGGCAGGTGCCCTGGTCGACGACCGTGGTCGCGACCCCCGTCCACCAGGACGTCCGTGCCATGGCGCCGTCCCAGGAGAAGCTGAAGTGGATGTGGTCGGTGTGCGGGTCAGCGCCGGTGTACGCCGTCCAGCCCCGCTCGGGCGCGTACTCGCGCCACATCTTGGCGTTCCAGATGACGTAGTTGATGCCGAACCGGCGAGCCATGGCGCCGTTGCCGGCGCTGAGCCAGGCGACCACCGAGTCGGCGACGGCCTTTTGCTGTGGATCCTTGGAGTTGAGCATCCAGTCCAGGGCCCGGCCGTCGTAGTGCTCGCTGGTGTCGGCCTGGCAGTTTCGGCTGATCCCGGTCCGCCCGGTCTGGTAGTTGGCCTTCATCAGGGCGGCGAAGGCGCTCACGCCAGGCTTGTCGCGGGGGTCGCAGGAGAGCTGTGGTTCGTACGGCGTCCTGACGTCGAGGGCGGCAGGAAGGGTCTTGCTCGGCGCCACGGGGACAGCTGGCGCGGGTGCAGGTGCGGGTGCAGGTGCGGGCGACGGAGCCGGTGTCGGAGCGGGGGTGTCAGCCCGCGCGGCCGATGCCACACCGACCGCCATCAGGGGGACCGCCAGCGCGGTCCCGCTCAACGTCACCAGTCGCGCTCGAACGGACATGTACGGTCTCTCCTCATGCGTCACTGCAACACCAATAACCCCAACAGTGAACAGTTATCCCTTGCTATCCCACCCGCCGCAAGGGCTTTGGCTGAACTACAGATCTGTAATTCGTGCGGCCGCCCGAAAACGTGTCCCTGAGCCGCCTTCGAGACCGTGAGGTCGATCCCGGGACCGGCTCAGGTCTTGGGCAGACGCTGCAGGAGCGCCGATGCCAAGCTGGCGCTGAACTGCATGCTCATGTGGTCGTAGTCGTAGTAGATGCTCGCCCCGCCGATCACGGCGTAGCAGCGTCTGGCGTCGCAGAAGTAGTCGCTGAGGTCGACCAGGTTGACCTCGCGGCGCATGGGTCGCGCCGCTCGCATCATGTCGTCGTCGACGAGGACCCGGGAGCGCGGGTTGGAGCAGGCCTGCGGGTTACCGGTGTTGACGGCCAGGCACTGCGGCCCGTTCCGGTTGCCCGTCGTGGGGATGTCTCGCAGGACCGTTACCCGGGTGAACCCCAGCCACTCCTTCCAGAGCCGTTCGAACCCGTCCGGGCCTGAGTCAGCCGGCTCGAAGACGTTCTGCTGGACGTACGCGGCGGTGATGATGTCGTCAGGCGCGAGGGCCTTGAGCTTGGCCGTAACCTTGGTCGTCCACGTTCGGCACCCGTCGCTCTTTCGGGATCGGCGCTCGAACATGACGCTCCTGGCATAGGTCGCCGGACACCCACCGGCGTACATCTCGATGATCTGCCAGTTCTTGGCCCTGGCGATCCGGTGCAGCGCCCCACGCCAGTGCTCCGCGTGGGAGTCGCCGACCAGCGCCACCACCCGGCTGGGCTTGCCCGTGCCCCAGTAACAGGTCAGGACGGAGGGGTCCGAGCCGGTGCCGCGGCATCCCGGGGTGGGCGCCCAGGGCGCGTCCGTCTTGGTGATGACAGCCACCGGCAACGCCGTGAGCGCCTCCGGGCACTTGGCGCGGTCCTCCATCGCCGGCGCCCCGAAGCAGGGGCCACCCGAGACGTCGGCAAGCACCGTGGCGATCTGCTGTTCTCGGGCGCTGGCCGCGTAGACCTGCGTCCCGGAGACCAGGGCGATCACCAGCATCCCGACGCCCGCTGCCGACAGTGTGGCCCGCGGGGTCTTGGTCAGCCGCGGCCAGAAATGCATCGCATCCTCGACGAACCGCCTGCTCAGTCCCGCGATGGCCAGGCAGAGCAGCATCAGCGCCACCAGCTCTGGTGTCCTGAGGTTGTGGCGCAGGACATACGGCGCGAACACCAATATCGGCCAGTGCCACAGATAGATGGAGTACGACGCGTCACCGAGCCACTGGACCGGACGGAGCCGGAACACCAGGTCGCTGGGATCGGCACGACCCGTGTCCCCCGCGACGATGATGGCGGCGGTGGCGATCACGGGCAGAGCTGCGGCATAGCCGGGGAACGCGGTCGCGCTCGAGAAGAGCCAGGCCGAGGCCACCAACCCGATCAGACCCGACCAGCGCAGCAGGCGGGCCACGCCCAAGGGCGGCGCCCACGTGCGCATCAGCAGGACCACGAGCGCCCCGGCACCGAACTCCCACGCCCGCGTCGGGGTGACGAAGTACGCCGCGGCACGGTGCGTCTGGGTGGCCCACACCGAGACGGCGAACGAGCCGAGCGTGACCAACAGCAGCGTGACCCCGACGGTCGTCGTGGTCCGGCCGCGGAGCCACCTTCGGGCGGCCAGGCACGAGATGATGATCAGGCTCGGCCAGACCAGGTAGAACTGCTCCTCCGCCGACAGCGACCAGTAGTGCTGGACCGGGGAGGCGACGTCGTTGGACGCGGAGTAGGTCACTGCCTTGGACGCGAGCCACAGATTCTGGACATAGAAGCCGCTGGCGATCAGCTCATGGGCGGTGGAGGCCCACAGGTCGCTCGGAAGCAGAAGGAACGTCCCCGCTGACACGAACAGCAGGACGAGAACTGCGGCCGGAAGGAGCCGCCGAGCCCGTCGGGCATAGAACGCCCACAGCTTGACCGTGCCGGTCTTGTCCACCTCACGCAACAGGTGGGAGGTGATCAGGTAGCCCGAGATGACGAAGAAGGCGTCGACACCGACATATCCACCGGTGAGCGTCGCGGGCCAGAAGTGGTAGAGCACGACCAGCATGACGGCCACGGCCCGCAACACCTGGATCTCGGGGAGGAACTGACGGTTGGCTCGCTCGGCAACGCGCCGCGACAGAGCTGTCACCCGAAGTTTCTCCTGTCCTGCCGCGCCACGTGTGTGCAATAGCTGTTCAGTGCCGCCGCTGATGGGCAGGGCGACCGCCGGTTCGAGGTGCCAACCTACCCAATCACCCGGCCAACTCCGACTGTGCACGCTCCGAAGACGCGCGCCGCAGGCCGGGACCACAGATACCACCCCGCAACGCAGACGGCTAGAGTCCACGGCATGGACAAAGTCGTCTCAAGCGCTGCCGAAGCGGTCGACGGGATCGTCAACGGCTCATCGCTGTCCGTGGGTGGTTTCGGCCTGTGCGGTATCCCCAGTGTGCTCATCGCCGAGCTGCACCAGCGCGGCGTCACCGATCTCGAAGCCGTCTCCAACAACTGCGGGGTCGACGACTGGGGGTTGGGGATCCTCTTGAAGGACAAGCGGATCGTCCGCATGATCGCCTCCTACGTGGGCGAGAACAAGGAGTTCGAGCGCCAGTTCCTCTGCGGCGAGCTCGAGGTCGAGCTCACTCCGCAGGGCACCCTTGCCGAGAAGCTGCGCGCTGGTGGCGCCGGCATACCAGCGTTCTTCACTGCAACCGGGGTCGGCACCCAGGTCGCGGACGGCGGTATGCCGTGGCGGTACGCCCCGGACGGGTCGATCGCCAAGGCGTCCCCCCCGAAGGAGACCCGCGAGCTGGACTGGCACGGCCAGAAGAAGACTTTCGTGCTTGAGCACGCGATCACCACCGACTTCGCCCTGGTCCGGGCCTGGAAGGGCGACCGGCACGGCAACCTGGTGTTCCGCCAGTCCGCGCGCAACTTCAACCCGTTGGCTGCGATGGCGGGTCGGGTCACGATCGCCGAGGTCGAGCACCTGGTCGAGCCCGGTGAGATCGAGGCCGACGCGGTGCACCTGCCCGGCATCTACGTCCAGCGGGTCCTGCCACTGACACCGGATCAGGCCGCCGACAAACACATCGAGCGCCGCACGGTCCGGCCCAAGCCGGACACCGCTGGCCCGAACGGAGATCCCCTTAAATGACCCTGACCCGTGAGCAGATGGCCGCCCGCGCCGCCGCTGAGCTCTCCGACGGCGACTACGTCAACCTCGGCATCGGCCTGCCGACGCTGGTGCCCAACTATGTCCCCGAGGACGTCGAGCTGGTCCTGCAGTCCGAGAACGGCATCCTGGGTGTCGGGGCCTATCCCGTTGACGGGCAAGAGGATCCGGACCTGATCAACGCCGGCAAGGAGACCGTGACCCTGCGCAAGGGTGCCTCCTTCTTCGACTCCGCGACCAGCTTCGGGATGATCCGCGGTGGCAAGGTCGACGCCGCGATACTGGGTGCGATGCAGGTTTCCGCGGACGGTGACATCGCCAACTGGATGATCCCCGGCAAGATGGTCAAGGGCATGGGCGGGGCGATGGACCTGGTCCACGGCGCCAAGAAGGTCATCGTCCTGATGGAGCATGTCGCCAGGGACGGCACCCACAAGATCGTCCAGGAGTGCTCGCTCCCGCTAACCGGCAAACGCGTCGTCCAGCGCATCATCACCGACCTGTGCGTCATGGACGTCACCGACCACGGACTCGTCCTGCGCGAGCTCGCGGACGGCGTCACCGAGGACGACGTCCGCGCTGCCACGGGACCCGCCTTCAGCGTCGACCTCTCCTGACTCAGGTCCGGTCGGGAGCGACCCGGTCGTTCGTCGCGGGCGCGATCACCCATGCCGCCTGATCACCTCGACCCGCCCTGTTGAGAGCGACTGCCTGCTTCTCCCAACCCCGCAGCTGCGCCTTCGAGAACGGGGCGTCGCGCGGCTCCACCATGACCGACTGCCCGTCCATCAGCGGTATGCCGCGCAGG
>JAYSQM010000036.1:0-1173 GCA_043721575.1 Phycicoccus sp. | reverse complement strand
TCGCTGGCATTGCAGGTCGGCGTGAACTACGCCAACGACTACTCCGACGGTATTCGCGGCACCGACTCAGAGCGTGTTGGACCGGTGCGGCTCGTGGGTCAGGGGCTGGCCAACCCCGACAACGTCAAGCTCGCGGCAATGCTCTCCTTCGCCAGCGCGGCCCTGCTCGGACTGGCCCTGGTCGCACTCAGCGGCGCGTTCGTGATGCTGCTGGTCGGAGCCGCCTCGATCGCCGCCGCCTGGTACTACACCGGAGGCAAACGACCTTACGGTTACTCAGGGCTGGGCGAAGTCTTCGTCTTCGTGTTCTTCGGTCTCGTGGCCACCTTGGGCACGACCTACACGCAGGCGCTCTCCGTCAGTCCTGCCTCGATCGCCGGCGCGGTCGGCGTCGGCGCCATCGCCTCGGCAATCCTGGTCGCCAACAACCTGCGCGACATCCCCACCGACCGGTCCCATGGCAAGCGGACGCTGGCGGTGCGTCTGGGAGCGGCCCGGACCCGCAGGCTGTATGCCGCGCTGCTGGCCGTCGCGCTCGCCTGCGTGCTCGTGGCCGGCCTCATCCACCCGAGCGCCCTCATCGCGCTGCTGGCCTTCGTTTTGGCGCTCCCGTTGGTGCGGCGCGTCCTGCGCGGCGCGCTCGGCAAAGACCTGGTCCCCGTGCTGGCCGGGACGGGCCGCTTCGAGCTGGTCTACGCCGCGCTGCTGGCGCTCGGGCTGGGCGCTGCCCGACACCTTGGCTGAACGGCCTCAGGCGTGTTTGGAGTCCTCGTCCGCCTCGGTGTCCTCGGCGATCTCGTCCGCGCGAGCCAGCTCGCCCCGACCGGCACGTTCATCGACATGGCGCGCGATCCTGGCGCTGAACTGTGCCCGCGGCCCCTGCAGGACGAAGTACGACACCACCATCGAGCCCAGCGCCGAGATACCGAGCAGCCACCAGCGCTGACTCTCGTCTTTTAGCCCCAAAAGCCATAGTGCCAGAAGGAACCCGAAAAAGATCAGCAACCGCAACACCGAGTAGCGCGCCATGCTCACATCCCCGAGTACGAGTGCATGCCGACGAAGAACACGTTGACGACCATGTAGTTGACCAGGATGGCGCCGTAGCCCGCGAGCGCCAGATAGTTGGCCGAACGGGGCGACCAGCCACTGGTGGCACGGGCATGCAGATAG
>JAYSQM010000035.1:0-5070 GCA_043721575.1 Phycicoccus sp. | reverse complement strand
TCGAGATAGGCATCTTGGGTCACTTCCTCGGCCTGGGCCCGGTCCCGCACAGTGCGAAGGACCAGACCGAACAACCGGGCTGACGTCGTGTCATACAGCTTGGCGAACGCAGCCTCGTCGCCGCGGGAGCACGCCTTGAGGAGCTCAGCCAGCGCCGCGTTGACCGAGGGCGCACTGGTCCCCGAGGTGGAGGCGAGCTCGCCCTCGGGGACCAGAGTCATGTGAACCATGATGCGCTATCGGTCGGTGCGGCGTATCAGGAGGGGAGCAGGACACCATCGACGATGTAGACCGTGGCGTTCGCGGTCGGCACGTTGCCGCAGATGATGTTGTTGTTGCCGTTGACCTTGAAGGCGTCACCCGAGCCGGTGATCTTGAGCGTGCCGCCCTCCAGGGTCTTGTGGTCGCCCGCGAGCATGTCGGGGGTGATCTTGCCCTTGACCACGTGGTTGGTCAGGATCTTGGTGAGCAGGCCCTTGGGGTCGGCCAGGGCCGCCTTGAGGGCTGCCGGCGGGAGCTTGGCGAACGCGGAGTCGACCGGCGCGAAGACGGTGATGTCCGGGGTGGTGTTCAGGGTGTCGCCCAGACCAGCAGCACCAACCGCCGTGACCAGGGTCTTCAACAGCGGGTTGTTGCTCGCGGCGGTGGCAACCGGGTCGGTGGCCATGCCGTTGAAGCTGCCCTTGCCGTCCTTCGGCACGGCCGCGCAGCCGGAGCCGAAGACGGCGGCCGAAGCGTCGGAGGTCGAGGGTGCAGGCGCGGCGCTGGTCTCGGGAGCCGTCTGGCTCGCCGACGTGGTGGGGGCGACGGCCGCGTTGGTGTTCGAGCTGCCGCAGGCGGCGAGGCCCAGCGGGACAGCGAGGGCAACTGCTGCGATGATGCCGCGGCTACGGAAGTTCATGGTGTTCTCCTTGGTGAGTGGCTGAGTTGGTGAGTGGCTGAGTTGGTCAGTGACTCTGATGTTGTGGTGTTGCGCTGGTGATTCGGAACTGCCGCTTGAACGGATTGCTTTTTGCCGCAACCTCTTCCAAGTTTCTTATTGGACAAAGACGACGA
Source organism: Phycicoccus sp. (assembly GCA_043721575.1). Classification (GTDB taxonomy): domain Bacteria; phylum Actinomycetota; class Actinomycetes; order Actinomycetales; family Dermatophilaceae; genus UBA4719. Next base: position 4,014 of record JAYSQM010000035.1, on the reverse strand, counting down.
CCTCCTGGATGCCGCTGGAGCCGTTGGGGAACGGCTTGGCACGTTGGGAGAGCTGCAGGGCGCCCTTTCGGTCGGTGGCGCGCACCTTGAAGCCGTGACGACCAGGAGTGGCGTTCCAGGGCAGGTACCACTGGCGCCAGTAGTCGATGCCGACATCGGGGCCGAGCTTGGTCTTCTGCCACGGGCCGTCGTCGATGCTGACCTCGACCGAGGCGATCCCGATCTGCTGGGACCACGCGACGCCGCCAATGGCAGTCGGACCGGCCTTGATCGTCGACAGCGGCCGGGGGGTGTCGACGCGCGAGGACATCTTGATGGGGGCGTCGGTGGCCCAGTCGCGCTGGGTCCAGTAGGCCACGTCCTTGGCGTAGGTCGTGGCGGTCAGCTTGGTCAGCCACTTGGTCGCGCTGACGAAGCCGTACAGGCCGGGGGTGACGATCCGCGCCGGAAACCCGTGGATGGCAGGCAGCGGCTGGCCGTTCATGCCGACGGCAATCATCGCGTCGCGGCCGTCACGGACCACCGCCATGGGCGTGCCGATGGTGAACCCGTCGACGGCCGTGCTGAGCAGCTGGTCGGCGCCGGACCGCACACCGACCCGATCGAGCAGGTCGGCCAGGCGGACGCCCTGCCAGCGGGCTGCGCCGACGTAGCCCCCGCCGACCTCGTTGCTGACACAGGTCAGGGTGATGTCCCGTTCGATCATCGGCATCGCCATCAGCTGCCGGTAGCTGATCGTCATCGGCCGCTCGACCATGCCGTCGATCTGGAGCTGCCAGCGGTCGGCATCGACGCGAGGGACGGTCAGGTTGGTGTCCACCCGGTAGAACGCGCCGTTGTTCGTCCGCAGCGGGGTGATTCCCCGCACCTGGCCCTCGACTCCCTTGGGGAAGGCGCCCGCGGCATCGACCGGGGTGGGGAGCTTGCCCTGCGGGGCGAAGTCTGCCGACGAGAGCTTCTGGCCGAAGGCGGCGGCGCCGGCCGCACCGACGGTGACCGCGGCGGCGCCGATCAGGAACTGTCGACGCCCGTCGTGCGAGGTGGGGTATGCCGCGGCCGGCAGCTCGCGGCCGGTGTCGCCGGCCGTCGCGGGCTCACCGCGCTTCAAAGCCCCGCGCAGGCCCAGCAGGATTGCGAGGCCGACGACAGCCGAGACGACGCCGGGGATGGCATCCGAGGGGGCTGAGACGGGTCGGGTGAGCGCGGCTGCGGTGGCCAGGCCGGTCAGCAGCAGGATGAACCCGATGCCGAGCCCGACCCTGCGGCGGGACAGCGCCCCGGCGACCGCGGCGGCGACAAGGGTGACCAGCGTGACGGTTGCCAGCAGGATCGGCTTGTCCGCCGTGCCGAACTGCGCGACGGCATACTCCTTGATGGGCGTCGGGGTGGCGTCGATGACCACCGAGCCGACGGCGAGCACCGGTGAGGCGGCAGGGTTGGTCAGGCCGGCGACCAGGTGGGCAGACGCGATGCCTCCGATGGCGGCGAGCACGCCTGTCGCGGCATGCCCCCACAAGGGGGATGTGCCCCAAGCGTCCCTCGGAGTCCATGGCAGGTGTGCGGTGAGTCGGCCCATATCCGCAATTCGGAGCGGACGCCCGCGCGGATGGGGTTCGCCGATGGCTCACCAGAGTCGATACCCTTGGGCCTGTGACTCAGCACCCCCGCAAGGTCCGCAGGACGCCCAACTTCGCGGCGTTCCTGATCACTGGCGGTCTGGTCGGCCTGCTTTTAGGTTTCATCCTGAGCGTGTCCGGTCGGGCCGACGCCCGCTACGCCGCTTCGGCCACGCTGGGATTTCTCGGGCTGATCTTCGCCGGCCTGGGCGTGCTGGTCGGCGGCGTCATCGCCGTACTGCTCGACAAACGCTCCTGAGCTGGCCGCGGCCACGAAGCGGCCCTCGGCTGTGGGAGACTAGGCCACGTGGCACGCGGCGATGGGCGACTGACCCACGACCTTCTTCCCGGCGAGAAAGCCCCCCAGGACGCCTGTGGGATCTTCGGAGTCTGGGCCCCCGGCGAGGATGTCGCCAAGCTGACCTACTTCGGGCTCTATGCCCTGCAGCACCGCGGCCAGGAGTCTGCCGGCATCGCGGCCAGTGATGGTCATCGGCTGCTGGTCTACAAGGACATGGGTCTGGTCTCGCAGGTCTTCGACGAGGCCAGCCTGGGCTCGCTGAAGGGCCATCTGGCCATCGGCCACTGCCGATACTCCACGACCGGTGCCAGCACCTGGGAGAACGCCCAGCCGACCCTTGGCGGCACCGACGACGGTACCGTCGCCCTGGCCCACAACGGCAACCTCACCAACTCCGCCGAGCTGCGCGACCTGCTGCTCGATCGCCACGGGGACGCCTTCGCCCGCGAGCTCGGCGGCGAGCTGTGGCGCGGCAACACCACCGACACCGCTTTGGTGACGGCCCTGCTCGCCGGCGACCCCGACCGCAGCCTTGAGGCCACCGCCCTTGATCTGCTGCCCAGGCTCAAGGGCGCCTTCTGTTTCGTCTTCATGGACGAGCAGACGCTGTATGCCGCCCGCGACCCTCAGGGCATCCGTCCCCTGGTCCTGGGTCGCCTCGAGCGTGGCTGGGTGGTGGCCAGCGAGTCCGCGGCGCTCGCGACCGTCGGTGCCAGCGTGATCCGCGAGGTTGAGCCCGGCGAGCTCCTCGTCATCGACGAGGACGGTCTGCGTTCCCACCGCTTCGCCGATGCCGACCCCAAGGGCTGCGTCTTCGAGTACGTCTACCTCGCCCGCCCGGACGCGACCATCGCCGGCCGGTCGGTGTACGAGGCCCGGGTCGAGATGGGGCGACGGCTGGCCATGGAGCACCCGGTGGAGGCCGACCTGGTCATCCCGGTGCCCGAGTCCGGCACACCAGCCGCGATTGGTTACGCCGAGGCCAGCGGCATCCCCTACGGGCAGGGCTTCGTCAAGAACGCCTACGTCGGGCGGACCTTCATCCAGCCCAGCCAGACGCTGCGTCAGCTCGGCATCCGCCTGAAGCTCAACGCGCTCGAGCCCGTCATCCGCGGCAAACGAGTGATCGTCGTCGACGACTCAATCGTGCGCGGCAACACCCAGCGTGCCCAGATCCGGATGCTGAGGGAGGCCGGAGCGGTCGAGATCCATGTGCGCATCTCCAGCCCGCCGGTGCAGTGGCCCTGTTTCTACGGCATCGACTTCGCCACCCGCGCCGAGCTGATCGCCACCGGCCTCAAGGTCGAGGAGATCCGTGCGAGCATCGGCGCCGACAGCCTGGGCTACATCAGCGAGGACGCCATGATCGAGGCGACGGGGCAACCGCGCGGGCGTCTGTGCACGGCCTGCTTCACCGGCGACTACCCGATCGAGCTGCCCGAGGCGAGCCTGCTGGGCAAGCACTTCCTCGAGCCGTTGCCGGGTCTCGAGAGTCAGCTACCCGGACGCCAGGACGCCGAGGGCGTCGGTACCGGTGTCTCTGGTGGCGCCGCCGACGCGCTCTTTCGCCCCTGATCCGCAACCCTCGGGACGGTGCAGGCAAAGTGACTGCTAACCCAGGGATCCTGACGACACGGAGACTGAGCCATGACTGCTGAACACCAACCCATCACCTACGCCGACGCCGGCGTGGACGTCGAGGCCGGCGACAAGGCCGTCGAGCTGATCAAGGCCTCGGTCAGGCGGGCGCAGCGCCCCGAGGTGCTGGGCGGACTGGGTGGCTTCGCCGGCATGTTCGACGCGAGCGTGCTGGCCCGGATGACGCGCCCGGTCCTTGCCACCAGCACCGACGGCGTGGGCACCAAGGTCGCCATCGCCCAGGCCATGGACAAGCACGACACGATCGGGTTCGACCTCGTTGGCATGGTCGTCGACGATATCGTCGTCTGTGGCGCCGAGCCGCTGTTCATGACCGACTACATCGCCACCGGCAAGGTGGTGCCCGAGCGGATCGCCGCGATCGTGTCCGGTATCGCGGCCGGTTGCGAGAGGGCGGGCGTCGCCCTGATCGGCGGGGAGACCGCCGAGCACCCGGGC
>JAYSQM010000034.1:0-2784 GCA_043721575.1 Phycicoccus sp. | reverse complement strand
GTCGTGATCACCGTCGGGCTGGGGGGAGCTCCGGCCGTGGTGACCACGACCTCACGGTCCAGGGTGTGCACCCGCGACGAGTTGGCGATGGACACCAGCACGGTCGGGGAGCCGTTCAGGTGCGTGATGCCCTCGTCGTCCAGCAGGTCCCAGATCCGGTCGGCGTCGACGGCCCGCAGGCAGACGTGGGTTCCGCCGATGGCCGTGACCGCCCAGGGGGTGCACCAGCCGTTGCAGTGGAACATGGGCAGCGTCCACAGGTAGCGGGTTCGCGATGCGTGCCGGGAGTGGATGACCTCGGCGAGGGAGTTCAGGTAGGCGCCGCGATGGTGGTACATGACGCCCTTCGGGCGGCCCGTCGTGCCCGAGGTGTAGTTGATCGAGATCGTCGACCGTTCGTCCTCCACCGTCCACGGCAGCGGGTCGTCGCTGCCTCGGGCGCACAACTCGGCGTAGTCGATGCCCGGGACGCCCGGTGACGGCTCCGCACCGCCAGCGGGGTCCACGACCGTCACGACCTGCCGCAGTTCGGGCAGATCCGCCAGGACCGGCGCGATGCTGGCGTGCAGTGCGGCGTCGACCACCAGCACGCTGGCGCCGGAGTGCGCAAGGATGTACTTGACCTCGGCCGGCGCCAACCGGGTGTTGATCGCCACCAAGACGCCCCCGGCCAGGGGCACGGCGAAGTGGGCGACGAGCATCTCGGGGATGTTGGGCAGCAGATACGCCACCCGGTCACCGGAGCCGACCCCGCAGGCCCGCAGACCCTGAGCGACACGCGTCACCTCTTGGGACAGCTGCGCGTACGTCATCCGTCGCTCGCCGTAAACCACGGCCTCCCGATCGGCGAACACCTCTGCGGCGCGGCCGAGGAAGGCCAACGGAGTCAGGGGCGTGGACCAGACATCGCGGCTGGCTGTCGTCGTGGTCACGAATCCTCCAAGTCAAGGCACGGACGGCGCGTCAGTGATAAGAGAGTCTTACGGTATGTGGCAGTCGGCGCCAGGGCCGCACCCGACCCGGGGAACGGGAAGAAGGTCAAGCTCACCGATCTAGTCGACTACGTCAATTCGCTGTAACAGGCCGGGAGCGGAGGTGCCCAGTCAGCACTTCCCGCAGGCCGATCGGTTCGCGGGCCGCTTCGCCGGTGGCGTGTTGGGGCGACTGGTCCGGCACGGGCGTGACCTCCTTACCTGGGCGGGTTCGCGGTGCAGGGAGTGCCGCGAGGGCAACAGGTCGGGGCTGTTGGTCAGCCCTGTTGGAGTGACGGTCTGGGCACGGCGAGCCCCACCGCCGGTGATACCGGCTGCTATTGATACAGGGGCAGGGTTCTCTGGCTGGCTCAGCGTCGGTCCAGAAGCGCCCGGATCGGCACGACGCCGCCGGCCGTGTCGCCCGCGTGACCCAGGTGGGCGAGGTCCCAGTTGTCCTCGATCGACGTCAGCAGCGAGTAGTGGTTGTAAGGCGTGTGGTCCACGACGCCGCCGGGGCCGTCGGCGCGGACGATGACGGCGGGGATGAGGCCGCCGCCGTAGGTGCCTCCGGGCCACGTCGCGCTGACCCGCGGGTCGTGCGCGCCGACATACGGGGAGTCACAGCAGCCCGCGGTGCTCTCCCAGCCGCCGTTGCCCGTGTTGCCGGTGTAGTCGTTCTCGTCGGTGACGATGACGATCGCGGACCGCTTGGTCCACGCCTTCGAGCTCATGATCGTCTCCACTGCGCCCTTGACGAACGTGTCGGCTTTCTGCTTCAGCGATGCGTCGTTGGCGTCGTCCTTCACGGTGCCGTACGGGCACGGGGTCTCGGCGTGGCCGGGCACCGGCGCGTAGATGCCGCCGTGCATGTCGTTGCACTGGTTGGGCGAGATCCAGACAAACTTCGGCGCCGCCTCGCTGGCCAGATCGGTCGCGAGCGCGCTGTAGTCCTTGACCTTCGCCATCCGGTCGGGGTTGTTCTTGACCGAGTCGAACAGCACGAACGGGTTGTGCTTCTTGGCGTAGAGCTTGACCTGGGCGCCGCCCACGACGGGGCCGTAGCGGTCGAGCTTGTTGTCCGGCAGGGTCTCCATGTAGGCGTTCCAGCTGATGTGTCGCGCCTCGAGCTGGTCGACGAGGTTGGGACGGTCCAGGTTGACGATGTTCTGGTCCTGGTCGTCCTGGATGCCGAAGTTGTCGCCGGCGATGCTGGCAACGTAGTTGGGCATGGACGGGTGCGTGACGCCGTAGTAGTGGTCCGCCATCGCATAGGTGTGCGCGAGGCCGGTCAGGTATGGCGCGTTCGGGTCGTCGATCACGCTGGACTGGGAGTGGTTCTCCAGCATGATCACGAAGATGTGATCCAACTGCCCGTCCGCGCGCTGTCCTTGAGAAGGACCGCTGTTGGAATGCGGTGTTGCGTAGGCCGCGGACGCTACCGCTGCGATCAGTGCGGTGGCGGTGGCAACGGTGACCACGCTCTTTCGAAGACGCATGAGGTTCCTTCGGGTCGGTGCTGTCACGGAGCCGCGCGTATGCGCAACTGATCAGGAACCATCAGCTCGACTGAGCGGTTCGGGCGTTCGCCGAGGCGGGATCCATCGCCACATCGGAGTCAACCGGCAGGTACTGCCTTGGGTCAAGGGGCTTCTCCTGAACAATCTGGGCCAATGAGGTTGCGCGATCAGGGTCAGACTGCTCCGCTGGTCGTTCCTTGGGTTCTTTCGGTGATCGCAACACCTGACTGATTGAAGGTGTTGTGCGTGAGGTTCTCTGAGTACATGGTTGCTGAGGTGTTTCAGACGTTCTG
>JAYSQM010000033.1:0-2767 GCA_043721575.1 Phycicoccus sp. | reverse complement strand
CGGCCGGGGACCTCACCGCACAAGCGTGGGGTGGGGAAGATCTTGCCCGGGTTGGAGATCGACGACGGGTCGAAGGCGCAGCGCACCAGCTGCATCGTGTCGAGGTCGTCGTCGTTGAACATCCGCGGCATGTACTTGGCCTTGTCGGAGCCAACCCCGTGCTCACCGGTGATCGAGCCGCCGTACTCGATGCACAGGTCCACGATCGCGCCCGAGACCTGCTCGGCCCGCTCGGACTCTCCCGGCACCGTGTCGTCGAACAGCACCAGCGGGTGCAGGTTGCCGTCGCCGGCGTGGAAGACGTTGGCGACGCGAACGCCTGCTTCGTCCGAGATCGCCGCAATCCGCCGCAGCACCTCCGGCAGCGCGGTCCGCGGGATGACACCGTCCTGGACGATGTAGTCGGGACTGATCCGCCCGACCGCGGCGAACGCGGACTTGCGCCCCTTCCAGAACAACGCCCGTTCGGCGTCATCGGCCGCGATCCGGATCTCGAACGCGCCGTTGTCGCGGCAGAACGCCTCCACCTGGTCGAACTGGTGGGCCACCTCCGCGGCCGGCCCGTCGAGCTCGACGATAAGCACCGCGCCCGCGCCGGCCGGGTAGTTGCAGTGCACCGCGGCCTCGGCGGCCTCGATCGCCAGCGCGTCCATCATCTCGATGGCGGCAGGGATGACCCCGGCCCCGATGATTGCGGACACTGCCGCGCCGGCCTGGTCGGTGTGTGGGAAGGCCGCGAGCAGGGTGCGCACCGCCTCGGGCGTGCGGGTCAGCCGGACGGTCACCTTGGTGGCGATGCCCAGGGTCCCCTCCGATCCTACGATCACGCCCAGCAGGTCGTAGCCCGGTGCGTCGACCGCCTTGCCGCCGATCTGCACGACCTGCCCACCGGGGGTCACCAGCTCGAGCCCGGTGACGTGGCCCGTGGTGAAGCCGTACTTCAGGCAGTGCGCGCCACCGGAGTTCTCGGCGACGTTGCCACCGATCGAGCAGACCTGCTGACTCGAGGGATCGGGGGCGTAGTAGTAGCCCTGCGGCTGCGCTGCCCGGGTCAGCTGAAGGTTGATCACGCCGGGCTCGACGACGGCTCGCTGGTTGGCCCGGTCGATCTCGAGGATCTCACGCATCCTGGACATCACGATCAGCACGCCGTCCGCGTGCGGGAGCGCTCCGCCGGAGAGGCCGGTGCCCGAGCCTCGCGCCACGAACGGCACCTTGGCGGCCGCACACGCCCGGACGACGGCGGCCACGTGCGCCGTCGTCTCCGCCAGCACCACCAGCGCGGGCGTCACCTTGTACTGCGCCAGTCCGTCGCACTCGTACGTCCGCAGGCGCTGGTGGTCGGTGATGATCGCGTCGTCACCCAGGAGGGGGCGCAACTGGTCTGCGAGCCCGAGCGCATCCATCCGTCAGGGCATCCGCTCGTATGCCGGGAGGGTGAGAAACTCGGCGAAGTCGTCGGCAACGGCGACGTCGACGAACGTGGCGCGCGCCTGCGCGTAGTCACGGGGCTCCCCGGGAAGCTTGGCGATCTCCTCGTCCACGATGCCCTGCACCAGCTCGCGGCTCACCACCGCACCGGTGTCGGCGAGCACGATGTCGTTGTGCAGCCACTGCCACACCTGCGAACGCGAGATCTCCGCGGTGGCCGCATCCTCCATCAGGTTGAAGATGGCCACTGCTCCCGATCCGCGCAACCAGGACTCGAGGTACTGGATGCCGACGCTGATGTTGTTGCGAAGCCCGGCCTCAGTCACGTCGCCCGGTGTCGCGGCGACGTCCAGCAACTCTTCGGCCGTGACGTGGACGTCCTCGCGAAGCTTGTCAATCTGGTTGGGTCGCTCTCCGAGCACTGCGGTGAATGCTGCCTTGCACACCTCAACCATGCCGGGGTGCGCGACCCAGGATCCGTCGAACCCGTCGCCGGCCTCGCGGGTCTTGTCCTCTTCGACCTTGGCAAAGGCGACCTCGTTGACCTCGGGGTCCTTGCTGGGGATGAAGGCCGCCATGCCACCGATGGCGTGGGCGCCACGCTTGTGGCAGGACCGCACGAGCAGCTCGGAGTAGTTGCGCATGAAGGGAACCGTCATCGTGACCTGGGCGCGGTCCGGCAGCAGGAAGTCGTGTCCGCGGGTCCGGAACTTCTTGATCACGCTGAAGATGTAGTCCCAGCGGCCGGCGTTGAGCCCCGAGGAGTGCTCGCGCAGCTCGTAGAGGATCTCGTCCATCTCGAAGGCGGCCGGATAGGTCTCGATCAGGACCGTGGCGCGAACAGTGCCCTGCGGTATGCCGAGGCGGTCCTGGGCGCGGACGAACACGTCGTTCCAGAGCCGCGCCTCGAGGTGGCTCTCCATCTTGGGCAGATAGAAGTACGGTCCCTTGCCCGCGTCGATCTGGCGCTGGGCGCAGTGGAAGAAGTAGAGGCCGAAGTCGACCAGGGCGCCCGCCATCCGTTCACCGTCCACCTCGATGTGCTTCTCGGACAGGTGCCAGCCCCGCGGGCGGACGACGACGGTGGACAGCTCCGAGGCGTCCCTGAGGGCGTAGGCCTTGCCCGCGTCGGAGGTGAAGTCGATGGTGCCGTCGAGGGCGTCCATGAGGTTGAGCTGGCCGTTGACGGCGTTCTCCCACGTCGGCGTGGACGCGTCCTCGAAGTCGGCGAGCCAGACCTTGGCGCCGGAGTTGAGGGCGTTGATCGTCATCTTGCGGTCGACCGGGCCGGTCATCTCGGCCCGGCGGTCCGCCAGGCCCGGCGCCGGGTCGGCGA
>JAYSQM010000032.1:0-17071 GCA_043721575.1 Phycicoccus sp. | reverse complement strand
CAATGACCTCGTAATGAATAGGTCATCGGTTCGATTCCGATAGGCGGCTCCACGGCATCACCGCATCAACGAGGGTTTACGTCCTCGATCAGGGCCCCGATCCGATCCAGGATCGGGCCCCGTGGACATATTTTGGATATACACCGGGTCCCTGACGCCCTCGGTGAGGGAGTCGAGGGCATCGCTGACCTGGTCCAGCTCCCTGTCGAACAGGTGGGCGTAGATCTCGGCCGTCACGGTGATCGATGAGTGCCCCATCGCCTTCTGGGTGCACTTCAGATCCGCTCCAGCCAGCCGTGCCAGGCAGCCGAAGGTTCGGCGAAGGTCATGGGGCGTGAGACCGGCAAGGTCGAGCTCGTCACAGACCTGGTTCCAACGCACGTCGCGCCGCCAGTTGAGGTTGCGCAGGGGGCGGCCGTGCTGGGTGGTGAACACGAGATCATCAGGCGGGCGGCTTTCGATTCGCGCTGCCAGCAGGCTTGCCACCGTGCGCGGGATCGCACGCCATCCACCACACAAACATGCAGGTCACAGGCCTGAACCCGATCTCGGCTCCAGATAACCCGGGAAAGGTTGAACCGGGACGCCTGCGTGACGGCTACCAACTGCCCGGTCAGCGCCACGGCACTGGACGGACGGGCCGATGTCCGTGGCCATGAGAAAGTCCCCGCAGGTCGCCAGTAAGAAGTCCCCGCTGGTGGCCAAGTAGAAGTCCCCACCCCTTGCTCGTCGTGTCGAGCCGGAGCATGAAGCCCTGGGCGGTGACGGTGTCGGTGTCTAGTCATCCACCACACCGCCCAGGGGGCTCCATTGAAGTCTGCGAGGGACCAAATGACCATCATTGCCGCCTATCAGGACGCGGGTTCGTACCGTGGCGCCGCCGCTATTTGCGGGACGACGCCCAAGACCGTCAAGCGGGTGATCGAGCGCGCTGAGGCCGGTGGGGTTCGCCCGGAACCCAAGTCGCGGGCCCGCAACTACGAGGTCGTCGTCGATCTGGTGGCCGAGCGGGTGAAGAAGTCGGCCGGTCGGATCTCGGCCAAGCGGTTGCTGGCCGCGGCACGTACGGCCGGGTATGCCGGGTCGGATCGGAACTTCCGCCGGCTGGTTGCACAAGCGAAGAAGGACTGGCGGGTCGAGCACCACCGGGGCCGCCGCCCGGCGGTGTGGTCTCCGGGTGAGCATCTGGTCATCGACTGGGGCTTCCAGGGCGGGGTGCACGTGTTCTGTGCGGTGCTGGCCTGGTCGCGGTGGCGGTTCGTGCGCTTCGCCACCGACGAGAAGTCGGTCACGACGTTGGCGATGGCTGGGCGAGTGCTTCGCCGAGCTGGGCGGGACACCCCAGGTGGTGTTGGCCGACCGGATGGGCTGCCTGAAGGGTGGCGTCGTGGCGAATCGGGTTATCCCGACAGGTGATTACGTTCGGTTCGCTTTGCATTACCGGTTTACGGTCGGGCTCAACCAGCCGGTCGGGCACCTGATCGCCGAGGCCCGGCCCTACGTCCCCCACCCGCACATCCGGCGCCTGGCCGACGTCACCACCGACTTCTCCTTCCTATCCGATCGCGGCGTCAATGGCGGCGCCGTCGCCGCCGGGCTGTTGCTGCTCAATCGCAGACTCGGCCTCTCGCCACCGCCGCTGTCGCGCTGATGGCTTTCATCCGCGCGTATATCGGCGCCCACTACCCCTGGGGCGTCCATGGGCGGACTGGCCCTCGGCGCTGGGGTCGCGGCCCTGGATTGGTGTCTGCTGCGTCACCCGCTGACCGCCCTGATCGCCCTGACCGCCTGGCTGCGCCGCCAACCAGGACTGCGCGCGTGGTTCGCCGAGCGCGAGAACTCCGTCCCCGGCACGGCTGCGACCCGTGGCGTAGCGTCGCGCCCATGAGCGGCTTCATCGACCAGATCCTCAACGCCCCCACTTGGGCGGTCCTTGGTCTGGTCGCCCTGGTCGTCTTCGTCGAGGACGCGCTGTTCGTCGGGTTCTTGATTCCCGGCGAGACCGCGGCCATCCTCGGCGGCGTCGCCTCGAGCCGAGGACACGTCCCATTGGCCGCCGTCATCGCGGTCGTCATTGTCGCGGCCATCGCCGGGGACAGTGTCGGGTACGAAGTCGGGCACCAGCTCGGCACCCGCGTCCTGAGCCTGCGCATCCTGGACAAGCGGCGAAAGCGTCTCGACGACGCCCAGGACTTCCTGGCCCGCCGCGGCGGGGCCGCCGTGTTCCTTGGCCGCTGGATCGCGTTCTTCCGCGCGGTCATGCCCGCTCTCGCAGGCACCGCCCGTATGCCGTACCCGAAGTTCCTGCTGTTCAACGCCGCCGGCGGCATCGTGTGGGGCGCCGTCGTCGTTATGGTCGGGTACTTCGCCGGTCAGTCCTACGCCAAGGTCGAGGCCACCCTGGGACGCGACGGCGCCCTGGCGGTCCTGGGCGTTGCGCTGGTCGCGCTGCTCATCTGGCAGATCCGCAAGCATCGGGCCGAGACGACATCTTGAGGCAGCCGAAGGGATGCACTGTCACGGATAAACCGGATACAGCGGCTCGTCGACCAACTGCTGGCGGCGCCAGCCGGCAGGCCACCGCGGCGGCGGGATCCTCTGTTTGGTCAGCGGACCTTCTTGACCCGGCCGACCACAGTGGTGATCTGGTCAGCAGGCTGGTAGGGGCACGCCGGGTCCTCTCCCAGCGGGTCCCCGCTGGCGGCGAACGCACGGGCGCGCGAGCCCCCGCACAGGTCGGCGTACTCGCAGCGGCCGCAGCGACCGGTGAATTCGGCGGCCCGGATCCGGCGCAACAGCGGGTCGTCCCTGTAGATCTGGGCGATCGGGGCCTCCCGGACGTTGCCTAGAGGGTGGGGCAGGAACCCCGCTGGGTAGACCTCGCCGTCATGGGCGACGAAGACGATTCCCTTGCCGTCACGGGTGGCTGCGGTGTGTGCCCTGGGCCGCATGGTCGCCGGCCCCATCTGCGCCTCGAGTCGCCCGGACAGCGCTTGGTACAGGCCACTGGTCGGGGCTGGGTCCCCAGCCTGCCGGCGAGCCACCACGCGGCGGAAGAACGGTGCCTCGACGGTGCGGACGATGAAGCCGTGCTGTGAGGCGTCATACAGGAAATGGCAGATGTCCTCGTGTTCCTGCGGGCTGACCGCGTCGGTCGCCACACCCCGCCCGACCTGAACCAGGAAAAAGACCTCCCAGATGTGTGCACCAGCGCGCGAGATCAGGTCTGCGACGTCGGCGAGCTCCTCGACGTTCGCCCGCATCACCGTGGTGTTGACCTGGACGGTTAGCCCGGCCGCGGCCAGCGCACGAATCGCATGCAGGGTGTCCTCGAAGTGCCCCGGAATGCCCCGCACCCCATCGTGGGTCGCGGGCAGCGCGCCGTCCAGGCTGATCGAGACCGCCTTGACCCCGCTGGCAACGATCCGGTCGATTATCTGCGGGGTCAGGGCCGGCGTGACCGACGGCGAGAGCGCCACCGGAACACCCAGGCCGGTGGCGTGCTTGACCAGGTCGAACAGGTCCGGGCGCAGCAGGCAGTCACCACCGGTGAGCACGAGGATCGGGTAGGGGCGCCCGAACCCGGCGACGTGGTCGATCAGCTCGCGGCCCTCGGCGGTGGTGAGCTCACCGGGCAGCGCCTGCGCGGTGGCGCTGGCCCGGCAGTGCTTGCAGGCCAGCTGGCAGGCGCGCGTGACCTCCCAGAAGACCAGCATCGGTCGGCGTGCATAGTCCAAGCCGGCGCGTGGTGGGGCCATCGTCACTGCCGTCATGACGTCACCAGGGTCACGGGTGGGATGTCGGCAAGGGTGAACCGGGCTCCCACGCCTGACTGACGATGCAACTGATACACCGTCGGCGGACCGCTGATTCCATTGCGGACGATCACGACCTGTGGACGAGAATGCACGGCGCTCCTGTTCTGGCCCCGGGTGTGACCTCGAGTGCCTGGCACATCCTCCCAGCGGGTACTGGTTCTGACACAGGGCTTTGGTCCCCCTCAAATCCCACCAACCAGGTCGAAGCGGACGGAGCGTCCACCGCCGGGTTGGCTGATGAGATGACGCGGATGAACATGGCGGGCTCGACGACGCCGCCGCTTCTGGCGTCCGCCTAGGAGCTACGCCAGGTCGGCCAGGGGGACCGAGGGGTCGGCCAGCCGGTCTGCGTCGACGGTGGCGCCGCCGCGGACGAGCGCCTTGATGCCGTCACCCTGGTCCCAGACGTTGGCGTTCATGCCGGCGAGCGCGCGCCCGTCCTTGATCCAGAAGGCCAGGAACTCCCGTCCGGCCGGGTCGCCGCGCAGCACGACGCGGTCCCAGCCGGCGGCGTAGCCGTTGTACTCCATGCCGAAGTCGTACTGGTCGGAGTAGAAGTACGGAAGCTTCGCGTATGCCGTGTCCTGGCCGAGCATGTTGCGCCCCGCAGTCTGGCCCTGGTTGAGGGCATTGGCCCAGTGCTCCATGCGAATCCGCTGGTTGTACATGGGGTTCCACGTCGCGGCGACATCACCGGCGGCGAAGACATCCGGGGCGCTGGTGCGCAGGAACTCATCAACGACGATTCCGTTCGCCAGAGTCAGCCCGGCGTCTCGCGCCAGCTCGTCACGCGGCGATGCGCCGACACCCACGACCACGAGGTCGCCCTCGATGACCAAGCCGTCCGCGGTGCGGACCCCTTGCGCGGCGTCGCCCCCGACGATCGACTCGATCTGCGTGGACAGGTGCAGGTCGACCCCGTGCTCGGCATGCAGGTCGCGGTACACGCCGCCGACCTCCGGTCCGAGGACACGCTCGAGCGGGACGGCTTCGGGGGCGACGATCGAGACCTCGGCGCCGAGCTGGCGTGCGGAGGCGGCAACTTCGGAGCCGATCCAGCCGGCGCCGATGACCACGACCCGACTGGCGACGGTGATCGCGGCGCGCAGAGCGTCGGAGTCGGCCATCTCGCGCAGGTACCGCACCCCCGGCAGGTCCGTGCCCGGCAGTTCAAGGCGCCGCGGGGCAGCGCCCGTAGACAGCAGGAGACGGCTGTACGGCATACGGCTGCCATCCGCAAGGGTGACCTCGTGCGCACCGGGGTCGACGGATGCGACGCGCGTCCCGGTCAACAGCTCGATGTTGTGGTCGACGTAGAAGCCCTTGTCGTGGACATAGAGCTTGGCGGCCGGTTTGTCCCCGCGCAGGTACTCCTTGGACAGCAGCGGGCGCTCGTAGGGGCGCTCGGTCTCCTCGCCGATCAGCACCACGCGGCCGTCGAAGCCCTCGGTGCGCAGCGTCTCGGCAGCCTTGGCTCCGGCCAGGCTCGCGCCGACGATGACAAAGGTCTGTTCTGAGGCCATCTGGTACTTCCTCGGGCTGGTAGGTGTGCGACGGACTGTGGGGTGGATGAAGGTTCAGGGGCCGGCTCGCGCGAGAGCTCAGAACACCCCGGTGAGCGTGAAGAACTCCTGGCGCGAGCGTGCGTCCTCGCGCAGCAGACCGTGGACGGAGGAGGTGATCGTCCGGGAGCCGCTCGCCTGGACCCCGCGCAAGGACATGCACATGTGCTCGGCCTCGATCACCACACCGACTCCCTTGGGTACGAGGTGCTCCTGCAGCCAGTTCGCGACCTGGACGGTCAACCGCTCCTGGACCTGGAGGTCGCGGGCGAACAGCTCGACGACGCGGGCCAGCTTGGACAGGCCCAGGATGCGTGCGCCGGGCAGGTAGCCGACGTGGGCGACCCCGGTGAAGGGCAGCATGTGGTGCTCGCACAGCGACTGCACCGGGATGCTCTTGGCCAGCACCAGTTCGTCGTAGTGCTCGTCGTTCGGGAAGGTGGTGAGGTCGAACTCACGAGGCGTCAGCATCTCGGTGAACGACCTGGCGACCCGGCGAGGAGTGTCTGCCAGGTGCGGTGAGGAAGGGTCGCGGCCCAGAGCCAGGAGCAGGTCGCGCACGGCGCGTTCGGCAGCCTGCAGGTTGACCTCTTCGCGGCCGTGGACGACACGCAGCCGCCGACTGCTGTCCGGCGTGCTGTCGGTTGCGCTGTCGGTTGCGCTCTCCGGCTCGGTGATCTCGCGCTCGAGCTTGGCGATGCTCATGCCTGATCCCTTCTAAAAACAATGATTATTGACAGTAGAAGGTAGAGTGGAGTTTCGTCAACACGAATCGGTGTGAGGGTGGACGTCATGACGCCAGGAATGAACCACGTGGCTGCCGGCGTGGCTACCGGCCTGGCCTCCGGCGATGCCACCGCAGATGTGGCGGCGGTGGCGAGTCTGGATGAGCCGACCCGGCGGCGCATCTACGACTACGTGCGTGCTCACGCTGTCCCGGTAAGTCGTGACGACGTGGCCGACGCGCTCGTTGTCCCGCGACGGACCGCGGCCTTCCATCTCGACCGGCTGGCCGAACAGGGCCTGCTCGCCGTCTCGTTCGCGCGTCGCAGTGGGCGCAGCGGTCCGGGCGCAGGCCGTCCGGCCAAGCTCTACCAGCGCTCCGTCCGCGAGGTGTCGGTCTCACTGCCGCCGCGTCACTACTCCCTCGCCGGACGACTCCTGGCCGGCGCCGTCGTTGAGGCCGAACAGTCCGGTGAGCCTCCCCGCGAGGTCCTCGGCCGGCGGGCACGTCACTTCGGTCGGGCCTTGGCGCGCGAGCAGTGCGGCAAGGGCGACATGGGCGTCCTGATCGACCTGCTGGAGGACCACGGCTTCGAGCCGCAGGTCGTGGGCGCCGACATCGTCCTGCACAACTGCCCGTTCCATGCCATGGCCCAGGACTACACCGAGCTGGTCTGCGGCATGAACCTGCACCTGCTCGAGGGCCTCCTGGACGGTCTCGGCCGGACCGGGCTGCACGCCTGCCTCGACCCGGGGCCATCGCGCTGCTGTATCCGGCTGGAGGGCTCCGGCCGGGACTGAGCGCCCTTTGGCCACCGTCCCATGGCGGTCATTGGCACTACCTGCCATGATGCATCTAAGATAGATACATCATGGATACAACAGCAGGTATGCCGTCGGCCTCCGAGCGCGCCTACGCGCATGTCAAGCGTGGGATCCTGGACGGGACCCGCGCGGGGGGCCAGTTCTTCACCGAGGGCGAGGTCGCCGAAGCGGTCGGCGTTTCCCGCACCCCGGTCCGTGAAGCGTTGCTACGCCTCGAGGTCGAGGGTCTGGTCAGGCTCTATCCCAAGAAGGGTGCCATGATCGTCCCGGTCTCGGCGCAGGAGGCCCAGGACGTCGTCGAGGCCCGCGCGGTCATCGAGGAGTGGGCCGCGAGCCGCATGTGGCCACACCGCAAGGAGATCCTGGACGACCTCGGTGGGCTGCTCGCCGTGATGCGAACCGCCCGCAAGGCGGGCACCGTGGAGGACTTCGTCGCTGCCGACCGCACCTTCCACGAGCGCATCGTGTCGGCGGCCGGCAACGCCATCCTGACCCGGCAGTACTGCTCTGTGCGTGAGCGCCAGCTGTGCGTCTCGCACGTCGTCATGCGGGTCTCGGACGCGCGGATGGACCGGGCCATCGCGTCGCACAGGCATCTGATCGAGCTGCTCGCCGCCGGGACCAAGGCCGACTTCCTGGCGGCCACCCACGACCACCTCAAACTGGCGCACGAGCAGGCGGGCAGCCTCCGATGACGCCGCCACACCACGTCGAGCCCGCCCCCACCGACCCCACCCTGCGCTACCGCCTCGGCGGCCGGCGAGCATGGATGGTGTGGTCGGCCGCCATCTCCGTCTACATCCTTGCGGTCTTCCACCGCACCTCGTTGGGTGTGGCCGGCCTTGTGGCGGCAGAGCGGTTCCACATCAGCTCCGCCGAGCTCGCGACATTCACGATGGTGCAGCTGTCCGTGTACGCCGCCATGCAGATCCCGATCGGCGCCATCCTGGATCGGGTCGGCGCGAAGAAGCTGTTGGTCACCGGGGTGGTTCTGATGACCGGCGGCCAGTTCGCCTTCGCCTTCGCCAGCACGTTCGGCGCCGGGGTCGCGGCCCGGGTCTTCGTCGGGATGGGCGACGCGATGATCTTCATCAGCCTCATCCAGCTGGTCGCCTTGTGGTTCCCGCCGGCGCGGACCCCCATGGTCACTCAGTTGACCGGTGTTCTCGGCCAGGTCGGTGCGATCGCCGCCACGGTCCCCCTGTCCGCAGCGCTGCACAGCCTGGGCTGGACGCGGTCGTTCGCCACAGCGGCCAGCGTCGGCGTCCTTCTCGGGATCGTGCTGATCGTCGTCGTGCGCGACTCGCCCTACGAGGACCACCATCGCGACGAGCTCAAGATGGCGGCGGTCGGCCGTGCGCTGAAGCTGGCCTGGGCCGAGCCAGGGACCCGGCTCGGTCTCTGGTCGCACTTCTCCGCGCAGTTCGGCGCCACCGTCTTCGCACTCTTGTGGGGGTTCCCCTTCCTGGTCTCAGGACAGGGCCTGACCCCGGGTGCGGCCAGTGGCCTGCTCATCGTCATGACCGTCACCACCATTGTGACCAGCCCGCTGGTCGGAGTGTTCGTCACGCGTTGGCCGTACTCCCGGTCCACGCTGATCCTGTGGATCGTCGGCTCGATCATGGCGATCTGGGCGGTGGTGCTCCTCTGGCCCGGGCGAGCGCCCCTGTGGCTGCTGGTCGTCCTCGTGATGGTGCTTGCGGTGGGTGGCCCGGGCTCGATGGTCGGGTTCGACCTGGCGCGGACCTTCAACCCGCCCACCCGTCTGGGCAGCGCCACCGGGATCGTCAACGTCGGAGGCTTCGTGGCATCCCTGGGCACGGTCGCCCTGATCGGCATCGTCCTCGACAAGGTGGCGCCGGGTGGCCCTTCGACCTACACGGTGGACTCGTTCCGGGTGGCCATGTCGGTGCAGTACATCGTGTGGGTGTTCGGTCTGGTCCAGATCCTGCGTTTCCGGCGCAAGGCCCGGCGGGCGCTGCGGCGTGACCAGCCGGACTTGTATGCCGCGATGCGCCCGGGCCTCCCAGGCAGTCGACGCCGGTTCGGCTGATCGGGTATCTCGGCCGGCGGGTAGACGCCTCCCGACGCCCCTGGATTGGCGCGATCGGTCTTTTCGTTGTCAATTTGTTATGCAAAAGGTTCGACCAAGGCTTTTGGACGGCTACTCGACGGGTGACCTGCAGAAAAACAACAATGTCATTCGGCGTGTCGGATGGTTGCCAGAGGGGCGCGAGGCCATAATCGCGCGGGATTGGTGTGACTGGTGTTCCCAGAGTGGTTGAACGCCCTTACTCTCAGACGGCTGAAGGTTGTCGATGGAGAGGCGTTACCTCGTGCCGAGCACACGCAAGCACTTTCGGGCCCAGTTGGTCATTGCCACTGGTGCCGCCCTTGCGCTCGTGGTGACCACCCCCACCATCAGCGCGCAGGCAGACCCGGTCTATCCCTCAGCGGGTCAGGTCAGCGGAGCCAAGGCAGCCGTCGGAGACAAGGCCGCGCAGGTCGCCGCCGTCGAGGCTCAGCTGATGGTGTCCAACGCACGTCTGGACGAGGTACAGAAGGCCGCCGACGTGGCGAACGAGCAGTACAACCTGGCGCGCATCCTGCTCCAGCAGCGCACCGACGCGGCGAAGGCTGCAGGAGAGCGCGCGGCCGCAGCGCAGAAGATTGCTGACAGCGCCTCGGACAAGCTGGGACAGTTCGCCGCCACGGCCTACATGCAGGGCGGAAACCTCGGTCAGCTCGAGGCCCTCCTGTCCAGCAACGGGCCACAGGATGTCCTGGACCGTGCCGCTGGCATCCAGCTGATCACCGACATCCGCAGCCGGATCATGCAGGACGCCGACGCGTCCTCAGTGGTGGCCGGAGTCCTGCGCCGTCAGGCGGCCCAAGCCCAGGCGCAGCAGGTGGCCGCGGCACAGACAGCCGAGAGCGCCAGGGCGTCGGCCCAGATCCAGGTGGACTCGGCAGCTGCCGAGACCGCCAACATCCAGAACCAGCAGAGTGCGATGATCGCCCAGCTCGCGACCCTGCGCAGCACTTCCGTCGCGCTCGAGAGAGCGCGTCAGGACGGGCTCAAGGCCGAGGCCGAGGCCCGCGCCGCCGCCGCTGTCAAGGCCGCCGCACAGGCCCGATCCGCGGCGGAGGCTCGGGCGGCCGCCCAGGCCCGTGCCAGCAGGGATGCCGTCCAGCGCCAGGCTGCGGCTGCAGCAGAGGCCCAGAGGCTTCGCCAGCTCGCTGCCAACCAGCCGGTCAGCTCGGCTCCGGTACCTGACCCCGCGCCGAGCCCGGTGTCCGATGCCCCTGTTCCGTCCCGCGGCGGCGTCTCCGCTGTCATCGCGTTCGCCCGGGCCCAGATCGGTAAGCCCTATCAGTGGGGGGCCGCCGGGCCGGACACGTTCGACTGCTCAGGTCTGACCCTGATGGCGTGGGCCCAGGCCGGGGTGAACCTCTCGCACTACACCGGATACCAGTGGGCCGAGACCCGTCGGGTCCCACTCAGCGACCTGCAGCCCGGTGACCTGGTCTTCTTTGGCGACTCGGGCCCGACCAGCCACCACATGGGCCTCTACATCGGCAACGACATGATGATCAACGCGCCAAACACGGGCTCATTCGTCCGGTACGACAACATCTACTCGTTCAGCGGGCTTCTGCCATACGGCGGCCGCCCGTAGTCCAACCTGCGGGCAGGGCGCGAGGAAGGCACCCGGCATACACCTGCGTGGTCCCAGCGGGTCAGTGCGCCGGCCCGGGCCAGCGAGCCGTGGTCATACCGGCCTCGGTGGCGCGCTCGATGGCCTCCAGGATGACCTTCTCGGCCTCGAGGCGGCCACCCCAGTGGGCGCCTTCGACCGACTTGCCGGGCTCCAGGTCCTTATACGTCTCGAAGAAGTGCTGGATCTCCAGGCGGTCGAACTCGCTGACGTGCTCCAGCTCGGTGATATGGGCCACCCGGGGGTCACGCGCCGGAACCATCAGGATCTTGTCGTCGCCGCCGGCCTCGTCGGTCATGTGGAACAGGCCGATCGCCCGCGCGCCGACCAGGCACCCGGGGAACGTCGGCTCCTCGAGCAGGACGAGCGCGTCCAGCGGGTCACCGTCCTCGCCCAGGGTGTCCTCGATGTAGCCGTAGTCGGCCGGGTACCGCGTGGAGGTGAACAGCAACCGGTCAAGTCGGATGCGACCCGACGCGTGGTCCACCTCATACTTGTTTCGGTGCCCTTTCGGGATCTCGATCGTGACGTCGTACTGCACAGCTGCACCCCATTCGATATCGATTGACCTAGGCTCGCCGGTAAGTGTCCCGCATCTCAGCCGATTCACGACAGGGGGGTTTGTGCGCCGAGTGCTTGCCGGTCTCGGCGTCCTGGTCCTGGCTGTCGGTGGCTACGTCACGGCGGACATCTACGACCTCGTCCCCGGAGTTCTCACCCTCGCCCGAACGCCCTCAACCGCTGGTATGCCGGCCCTCCCGGCTGTGACACCGGGGGCTTCGCCTTCGGTGACGGTCACCAGGGCGCCGATCCCGTCGGCGGCCGCCTCTGCAGCCGCGCCCTTGGTCGCAGCCGCCGGCACGGCGCCACTGCCGACCACGGCCGGTCTGACTGCCGCGCTGGCGGCCGCGCTCGCCGACCCCGGGCTCGGCTCGTCCGTGGGCCTGACCGTGCGCGATGCCAGCACCGGGGCACACCTGCTCGACGTCTTGGCGCAGGTGCCGCGGATCGCGGCGTCGACCACCAAGCTGCTCACCGCGACCGCCATCATGTCGACACTCGATCCCGCGCTGACGTTGTCCACCCGGGCGGTGCGCGGTGTCAGCGCCAACGACGTGTTCCTCGTCGCCGGCGGTGACACCCTGCTCAGCCCGGGCAGGGGCAACCCTGCGGCCGTGGCTGGTCGGGCGGGCCTCGCCGATCTCGCCGCGCAGACCGCGCAGGCCCTCAACGCCCAGGGGGTCACCAGCGTCAGGCTGCACATCGACGAGCGCTACGCCTCGGGTGCCAGGTACGCGCCGGGCTGGACCTCCGCGGACATCAACCGCGGGTTGACCGGTCCGGTCGCCATGCTCGGGCTCTCCACCCAGCGGCCGACGCCGGGCAGTGCGGCGTCCGCCGATCCGGCGTTGAGCACGGCCAGCGCCTTCGGCAGGGCGCTGGCCGCCGACGGTCTCACCGTGGCGGCGGCCATCGACCGGGCGGCTTCGCCCGAGGGAGCGCCCGAGCTCGGCGTGGTCCGGTCCGCGCCGTTGGCCGACGTCCTGGCGTTGGCCCTCGACGACAGTGACAACGCCCTGGCCGAGTCCCTGGCCCGTCAGGGCGCCGTCAAGGCAGGCCGATCGACCTCATTCGCCGCGGTGGCCGGATGGGTCATGGAGATGGTGGCATCCAAGGGGGTCGCCATGGACGGTGTCACCCTGATCGACACCAGCGGGCTCTCCCAAGGCACCCTCATCCCGGTGCGCGCCATCGGGGACGTGCTCTCCCTGGCCGCCGGGGGGCAGGACCCGGGACTACAGGATGTCGTGGCGCAGCTGCCGGTCGCCGGTCTGACCGGCACGCTGGCCGACCGGTTCCGCAAGGGGCGGGCACACTCCGCCGCAGGGATCGCGCGGGCCAAGACCGGCACGCTGACCGGTGCCAGCGCCCTTGCCGGAACCGTGGTCGACAAGGACGGCAGGTTGTTGACGTTTGCGATCCTGGCCGACAAGGTCCCACCCGGCCTGGGAACGCTGACCGCGCGGGCGGCGTTGGACCGGTTCGTGGCGACACTTGCAGCGTGCGGGTGCGGCTGAGGAGGACATGGGTATGAAGACGTCATCGGCGACGGCCTCGCAGCCAGCGAGAAAGTTCGACACCAGCGGCTATGTCGACTGGGGGTTCGCCAAGGCCACCGGGCGGCGCCTGGTCCCGGCTGGTCCCAAGGTCACGTCCGCCCACGCCGCCGAGGTCGTCGCCGCCCTGCGCAGGGCGGCAGAACGATCCCGTGGCCCGGTCGCGGAGACAGCCCGGATGCACTCACCCGAGGGCAGCAGCCCCGTCCTGATCGTGGATCGTCCAGGCTGGATCGACATCAACGTCGACTCCCTGAAGTCCATGCTCGATCCGGTCATCGCCGCCATGCTCGCCAAGCGCAAGACCTCGGCCCAGCCCGGGTTAAACCTGGTCCAGGGCGTGGGCGGCAAGGTCACCGGCGCCGAAGCGGGCGCGCTCATGTCCTTCCTGGCCAGCAAGATCCTGGGGCAGTACGACCTCGCGCCCGACGGCACGCCCCGACTGCTGCTCGTGGCGCCCAACGTGCTGCACACCGAGACCGAGATCGGCGTCGACCCTGCCGACTTCCGGCTCTGGATCTGCCTGCACGAGGAGACCCACCGCGTGCAGTTCACGGCCGTGCCGTGGTTGCGCCAGCACGTCATCGACTCGGCCCGTCAGCTCTCCCTGGACCTCGCGCCCGACCCCGAGCAGCTCGGCGAGAAGATCCGGCAGCTCGCCCAGAACCTTCCCGACGCCCTCCGGAGCGGCGGCAACGGCCTGACCGACATCTTCGCCACCCCTGAGCAGCGCGCCCAGATCGCCAGGGTTACCGCGATCATGTCGCTGCTGGAGGGACACGCCGACGTGGTGATGGACGACGTCGGGCCTGCAGTGGTGCCGAGCGTCGAGCAGATTCGGGCCAGGTTCCAGCAACGGCGCAGGGACGTCGGCGGCGTCGACAAGATCCTGCGCCGGTTGCTCGGGCTCGAGGCCAAGATGCGCCAGTACCGCGACGGGGCCGTATTCGTCCGTGCGGTTACGGACAAGGTCGGCACCGACGGTTTCAACGCGGTGTGGACCTCGCCGGAGACCTTGCCGCTGCCCGCAGAGATCGAGAATCCCGCGACCTGGGTCCAGCGCGTCCACGGCTGATCGGCGGCGACACATGACCGGACCACATCCCGCCATCGCTGCCACGCGAGTGGCCGTACGAAAGGCCCTCGGACAGATCGAACAGGTCAAACAGGGTGGGCTGGTGCTCGTCGCCTGTAGCGGTGGCGCGGACTCCCTGGCGCTCGCGGCGGCCGTTGCTTTCGAGGCCCCCCGGGCCGGCCTGTCGGCGGGCGCCGTGATCGTGGACCACGGCCTGCAGGAGGGCTCCCTGGCGGCGGCCGGCCATGCCGCGGACCAGTGCCGGCGCCTGCTGTCACTTGACCCCGTCGAGGTCGTGACGGTCCGGGTCGGCAGCGCCGGCTCCGGCCCCGAGGCGCAGGCGAGGGACGCGCGATACCGGGCCTTTGAAGATGTCGCCGAACGGCTCGGTGCGGTGGCCGTCATGCTCGGTCACACCCGCGACGACCAGGCAGAGCAGGTCCTGCTGGGCCTCGCCCGAGGCTCTGGGGCACGATCCCTGTCCGGTATGCCGGCCCGTCGCGGACGCTATGTCCGCCCTCTTCTCGGCGTGGCCAGGACCACCACGGCGGCCGCCTGTGAAGCGGCCGGCCTCACGGCGTGGGTAGACCCGCACAACAGCGACCCGGCATACGGGCGGGTTCGGGCACGTGCTCTGCTGCCCGTGCTGGAGGCCGAGCTCGGGCCGGGAACCGTTGCGGCACTGGCACGTTCGGCCGATCTGTTGCGCGTGGACGCCGATGCGCTGGACGATCTTGCCGCGCAAGCCCGTGCCGAGCTCGGGCCGGGGCGGATCGACGCGACGGTGTTGCTGAAGCTGCCGCGGGCCATCCGCACCCGGGTCTGGCGCCTGCTCGCACTCGAGGCCGGGTGCCCGCCGGGCGCGCTCTTCGCCACCCACGTCGAGGCGCTCGACACCCTCGTCACCAGCTGGCGGGGGCAGGGCCCGATCGATCTCCCGGGCCATGTGCAAGGCGGCCGCACCGGCGGCCAAGTGTTCGTCGCTGCGACTCGTCCGGTTGAATAGGGCCAAAGACCTCCCTCGCCACCCAAGCACGTACCGTCAAGGAGATGCCGTGGACGCTGCCCATATGGGAGCCGACCTCGAACGTGTGCTCGTCACCGAAGAGGAAATCCGCCTCAGGCTCGGCGAGCTTGCCGCCGACATCTGGCGTGACTACGAGGGCAAGGACCTGTTGTTGGTGGGCGTCCTCAAGGGTGCGGTGATGGTCATGTCCGACCTCATGCGCGCGCTGCCCGGCACCGCTCCGATGGACTGGATGGCCATCTCGTCCTACGGCTCGGGCACCAAGAGCTCCGGCGTCGTGCGGATCCTGAAGGACCTCGACGCAGACATCACCGGCAAGGACGTGCTGATCGTCGAGGACATTGTCGACTCCGGTCTGACGCTGAGCTGGATCAAGTCCAACCTCGAGTCCCGCTCAGCCGCGTCGGTGGAGATCCTCACGCTGCTGCGCAAGCCCGACGCCGCCAAGGTCAGGGTCGAGGTCAAGTACGTGGGCTTTGACATCCCCAACGAGTTCGTGGTCGGCTACGGCCTGGACTATGCCGAGAAGTACCGCAACCTGCGCGACGTCGGCACCCTGGCAGCTCACGTCTACGCCTGAGGCAATCCCCGTTGCATCCCGGTCCACCCGTCGGGCTGCGGCAGATCACATCGTATTCTGGAACATCAGCACCATGTCAGGCGTTTGACTGACGAGAATGCCGCCACGGCCGTGCGGTGTACCGTCGTCACGACCGTCACCGCACTCGCTGAAGATCGCGGTTGACATGGCTGAACGAGCAGGAGGGACGGGGCGCCGAGCCCCGCAGATACATGGACTTCAAGCGCATTCGTCGCACCCCGATCGTCTGGGTGGTGCTCATCTTCGGCATCGGCATGCTGTGGCTCTCCGTTGCCGGTGCAAGCAGCTTCACCCGCATCGACACCTCGGCCGCCGAGAAGCTGATCAACGATGGCTCCGTCGACTCGGCCAAGTTCGTCGGTGACGACCGGATCGACCTCACCCTCAAGGCGGGCCAGTCGTACTCCGACGGTGACAAGGTCAAGGCCGCCACCAAGGTGCAGGCCTACTACGTCGTCCAGCGCGGCGACAGCCTGGTGGCGGCGCTCAAGGCGCACCAGCCACCCAAGGGCTACACCGACGACCCGCCCCAGCAGAACTGGTTCTTCAGCCTCCTGGTCACCATTGTCCCCCTGATCATCATCCTCGGGCTGTTCTGGTTCCTGATGAGCCAGATGCAAGGCGGCGGCTCCAAGGTCATGCAGTTCGGCAAGAGCAAGGCCAAGCTGGCCAACAAGGACACCCCCAAGGTCACCTTCGCCGACGTCGCCGGCGTGGATGAGGCCGTCGAGGAGCTGCACGAGATCAAGGAGTTCCTCGCCGAGCCGGCCAAGTTCCTCGCCGTCGGCGCCAAGATTCCCAGGGGCGTCCTGCTCTACGGCCCTCCGGGCACTGGCAAGACCCTGCTGGCGCGCGCCGTCGCGGGCGAGGCCGCCGTCCCGTTCTACTCCATCTCCGGTTCGGACTTCGTCGAGATGTTTGTCGGCGTGGGTGCCAGTCGAGTTCGCGATCTTTTCAAACAAGCCAAAGACAACAGCCCGTGCATCATCTTCCTCGATGAAATCGATGCGGTGGGCCGTCGCCGCGGTTCGGGTTTCTCCAGTGGTGGACACGATGAGCGCGAGCAGACGCTCAATGCCATCCTCGTCGAGATGGACGGTTTTGAAACGAATGAACAGGTAATCGTCTGTGCTGCAACCAATCGGGTCGACGTGCTGGATCCGGCATTGACTCGACCGGGTCGATTCGACCGGCAGATTTATGTGCCGTTGCCGGATGTCAAAGGCCGAATGGAGATTCTGAAGGTCCATAGCCGCAAGGTAAAGCTGGGGCCGAAGGTCGATCTGATGCGGCTGGCCCGGGCCACACCCGGTTTCAGCGGTGCTGATCTGGCGGCGATCATCAATGAATCCGCCCTGCACGCCACACTGGCCGGCAAGGAGTTCATCGAACAGGATGACTTGGAAGAATCACGCGATAAAGTGCGCTGGGGCCGTGCGCGGAAGAGCCGCGTGATCGATGAAAAGGACAAGTTGGCAACGGCGTATCACGAGGCGGGTCATGCCGTCGTGCAGTACTTGATGGCCGATGCCGACCCCATTCATAAAGTCACGATCATCCCGCGCGGCAACTATGGCGGCGCGACGATGGCACTTCCTGAAAAG
>JAYSQM010000031.1:0-23905 GCA_043721575.1 Phycicoccus sp. | reverse complement strand
CCCTGCGGCACACCCCCACCGGTGGCACGGTCACGATCTCGGCCGCCCCATCGCCCGGGACCGGTGGGGTGGTGCTGTCCGTCTCGGACACCGGCGAGGGCATCCCGGCCGAGCACCTGGCCCATGTGTTCGAACGTTTCTACCGGGTCGACGCCGCTCGGGATCGGGCCCACGGAGGGTCCGGCATCGGGCTGGCCATCGCCAAAGCCCTGGTCGAGGCCCATGGCGGCCAGCTCACCGCCACCAGCCCCAGGACCGGTCAGGGTTCCACCTTCCGGATCCTCCTGCCCCGCCGATGAGCTCGTTTGTCGCGCGCACACCAGCCAAGCCCTTATGGTTTGGAACCATGAAGGTCCCATGTCGTTGCACCAGAGATTCCCTAAAGGTCCTGGACGCCAGACATCGCCGCCGTGTAGACCGAAAGGGTGCAACGCACATTCACCACCACGAAAGGCATTGATCATGAACACTGTTCGCATCCTCATCGCGGCCGCTCTGACGGCTGGCGCCGTCGTGCTGCCCGTCGCCGGCGCATCCGCCGCGACACCCAACCCAGGTCCAGCGTTCGGACAGCACGTCTCCGAATGTGCCAGGACGATGGGCTTCTCCGGGACCCACAACCCCGGCATGCACCAAGGCCGGGCCGGGTGGGACGGCATGACCTGCACCATGCCCACCATGCCCTGAGCGCCGGCTCGGTCTGTTCGGCGGGCGGTCGCCGAACAGACCAGGATCCGAGCCCGGGTCGACCCGACACGGGCTCGATGGAGAAGGGCAGGACTCCAGGGTCGGCTCCCAGGGGTGAGCGCTCACTGACGTGCCTTCTTCACCTCAGCGGGCAACGCAGGACGCGGACGGTCTCTGCCGGACGTCGAGGTCCGGGCCATGTCCGGCAGGCCCCATCGCGCCGGTTGGTGCACATCCAGGGGCCGGTGGCCCTGCCCCACCTGTCATGGTGGCAACCCTGATGACCGTTGAACGTGGCTGAATCCGGGGATCAACGTCGTCATCCCTGAGAAGAGCGAGCGTTGGCTCGCAAGACCAAGGGCGCGACAAATAGCCGCCGCCCGTGGGTCATGAAGACCTGTTCAGCCGCATGCCTGGCCGCGAAGGTACCGGCCGTCGTGGTGTTGCACCAGCGCGGTGTACACGTCCATCTCCTTCAGTTCGTGGTGTGTAAACCGGATCTCGAGCTCCGTGGTCCACACGGCCTCGGACCCCGCCCACGAGGCTAGCTCTCGGTGTCGACGAAACCCCGCAGCGGAGCACTGAGCCGTCTCGGCGGGTGGGGTGTCACGCTCTCCCAGGCGTCGATCTGTCCATCCCGGTCGGTCATTGCGGCCCTCTGCCCCTGACAGGATCGCCGTCGAGCGGCGACGCGCGGTCCTCAGCCGCGCAGGTGCTCTGATCATCCGGTACGACCACCTGGGCAGGGCGGGCTATCGTGTCGGGTGCCCACGGGAACTCGCGGGTCTGTCCCCCGGCGAGGGTGGCGGGTGCCCCCGCGACCATGACGCGCACCCGCGGGTTGGCCGCGCAGTGATGAGCTGAGAGCCGGAGCGATTCGTGGTCGATGGACACGTCGATGCGTTGGCCGCGGTGCGCGACCTGGAACTGCACGCGTCGCAGTCCGTCAGGCAGTTGCGGGTCGAAGGTGAGGGTGTCGTCCTGGGTCCGCAACCCTGCGAAGGAGCGGGTGATGATGTCGATGGTGCCGGCCATGGCACCGAGGTGAATGCCCTCGCTCGTCGTCCCACCCTGGGTGTCGTCCAGGTCGGCGGCCAGCGCGTCGCGGAAGATCCGCCACGCGCGCGCCGGGTCCAAGCGCGCGAGAACGGAGGCGTGCACGACCCGGCTCAGCGTGGAGCCGTCGGCGGTGCGGTCGAGATAGTAGTCAACCGTCCGGGTCAGGGCGTCGGCCGTGGTGGTGTAGCCGAGGCGCTCGAGCGTCTCGAGCAGCCCGTCCGGACCGAGAAGGTAGACGAGCATGAGGACGTCTGCCTGCTTGGCGAGCTTGTACCTGTTGGTCGAGTCACCCTCGGCCTCGAGGATGAGATCCAGACGGCCGATGTTGCCGTACGTCGTGCGGTAGTGCTCCCAGTCCAGCTCAGCCAGGGCCTCATAACCTTCGAACTGGCTGATGACGCCGTCGCCGTGCACGGGCACGGCAAGGCGCCGGCTCAGGTGCACCCACTCCCCCGCCTCCTCGGGCCTGATGCGGAGTCGGTCGTGGACGTCGTCGCAGTCGTGCCCGGCCACCAAAGCGAGGACGTCGGTGGCCCGACGGCACACCCAGGCGGCCAGCACGTTGGTGTAGGCGCTGTCACGCAGTCCCTGCCCGGGGGCGTCGGGGTACCCGTCGTGGTACTCGTCGGGGCCCATCACCCCGCCGATGTGGAAGCGGTCCTCCTGCGGGTCGTACGTGGCGAGGGCAACGAAGAGCCGGGCGACCTCGATGATCAGGTCGGCGCCGCGGTGGGCAAGCCAGGCTACGTCGCCGGTGGCCTGGTAGTACTGCCAGGCGTTGTATGCCACCGCCAGACCGATGTGCCGTTGGCGCTTGGAATTGTCCGGCATCCATCGCCCTGAGCGTCTGTTGTACAGCTCTGGCGGGGTCTCCTCCCGCCCGTCGCTGCCGCTCTGCCAGGGGAACATCGCCCCGGCCAGCCCCGCGTCTGCCGCGGCTGTGCGCGCTGCGTCGAGGCGCCGCCACCGGTAGTCAAGCAGGGCGCGGCCCGCCCATGGCAGGTGCGAAGTGAGCACCGGCAGGACGAAGAGCTCGTCCCAGAACACATGCCCCCGGTAGCCCTCGCCGTGCAGGCCGCGCGCCGGCACGCCGGCGTCGACAACCTCGGTGTGCTCGGAGAGGGACTGCAGCAGGTGGAAGACGTGCAGGTTCAGCACGAGCTGGGTCTGACGGTCCGCGTCGAGCTCGACGCCGAAGCGTCCCCACAGCCGAGCCCAGGCCTGTTCGTGCGCAGGCAACAGGTCGCCGAACCCGCCCGGCGCCCGGGCGAGCTCGTTCAAGGCACCGAGCCGCGGGGAGGCGATCGCGGGGTCCCTGGAGGTGAAGATGGCGACGGTCTTGTCGATCGTGACCGGCTCGCCGTCGCGCAGGGTGAGGTCGAAACGGTGGATGTGGCGGTCCCCGACTGCCCGGATGCCAGGAGCATGGACAAGCTCATGATCGGTGATCGTGGTGCGCGCGGCGGTCGCGATCCTGACCCCGCTCTGGGTTGTCTCCACCTCCACCAGGAGTGTGCCCGGGCCCGCCTCCTCGGCGGCAAGAGTTCTCAGGTGCCGGTTGGCCAAGGCTGCGTACTCGGCGACGTTGGCGTTGGTGACCCCCGCGTCGATCCCAGACGCGACGCTGACTGGTCCGCTCCAGCCCTCGGCCACCAGGGTGGTCTCCAGCCCCGCCAGGTGCGGACGCGCCATGGAGACCAGGCGTCGTTGGGTGACCCGCAGGCGGCGACCTGCGTCGTCGATGAGCACGGCGCTGCGCGTGAGCACGCCGCGGCGCAAGTCGAGCTCGCGGCGCTCCCTGGTGACGGTAAGCCCGCCGGTGGACCACCAGGGGCCGGTGCCGGTGCGCAGATCCAGGTGCAGCCAGTTCGGGGCGTTGACCAGGTGCTCGTCCTCCATCCGGCGTCCGTGCACCGCGGAGGTCAGCCGGTTATATACCCCGGCCAGGTAGGTGCCCGGGTAGTGCTCGTCGTCGGCCGCACTCTCCGGGGCCGCGCCGCGGGTACCCAGGTAGCCGTTAGCGAGCGCGGTCAGTGCCTCCCGGTGACCCTCGTGGGCCGGGTCGAACCCTTCGTAGACCAGCACCCACGGGTCCGCCCGCAGGGCCCCCAGGTCGAGCTGGGAGACGTCCGTGACGACGACGTGTGCACCGGCGGCCTCGAGCTCGTCCCGCTGCCCAGTCCGGTCGATGCCCACCACCAGTCCGAACCCGCCACGACGGGCCGCCGTGACACCGGAGATCGCGTCCTCCACCACCGCTGCCCGGGAAGGATCCACCCCGAGCTGGCGGGCCGCCTGCAGGAACATCGCCGGGTCCGGCTTGCCGGCCAGTTCCAGCTCGGCGGCCCGCTCGCCGTCCACGACGACGTCGAAGACCCCCACCAGGTCCGCCGAGGCCAGCAGTGACAAGGCGTTGCGGCTGGCCGTGACCAACGCCACCGGGACCCCGCCGGCCCGCAGCCGGCGCACCAGATCCACGGTGCCGGAGAACACCCGCACCCCGTGCTCGGCGAGCAGCTCGAGGTAGATCCCGTTCTTGCGTGTCGCTAGGCCATGCACCGTCCAGGACCCGGCCGGGTTGCTCGCCACCCCGAGTGGGATGTGGATGCCGCGAGCGGCCATGAAGGCTGCCACCCCGTCCTCGCGGGAACGCCCATCGACGTAGCGGCGGTAGTCCGAGCCGACGTCGAACGGTGCCTGCGGACCGGCCCGGTCATCGGCCAGGACGTCGTCGAAGAGCCGCTTCCACGCGGCGGCGTGCACGGTGGCGGTGTCGGTGACGACCCCGTCCATGTCGAAGATCACCGCGTCCTGTGGCGGTACGGCCCCCGTCGGCCCGGGTACGGCGTCCGGGTCGTGCGGAGCGGTACGTGTCACGGGGCTGCCTCCAGCCCCGACAAGCAAAGGGTCGGGCGCCCGCTCACGACGTCGGCCCCGAGGCTGGCAGGCGGTCGTCCAGGCGCGGGCCCGGTCGCAGGACCACCCACATGGCCACCAGCACCGCGGCCAGACCGGTGGCGGTCCAGCCGGCCGGTCGCTCGCCGAGCAACACTGCCGCGAGCACGATCCCGAAGACGGGGGTCAGGAACGTCCACGCGCTGAGGATGTCGAGCCGGGACCGGCGGGCCTCGATGAACCAGACCACGGTGGTCAAGGCCGTCCCAACGAGGGACAGAAAGGCCAGCGATGCGACGAAGCGCGGGGTCCACGCGATCACCGGCACCCCCTCGACGGCCGCGGCCAGGACTGACAGGGCCGCGCCCCCGATGACGAAGTGCCAACCGGTGGCCATGACCACGTCGAGCCCGCCCAGGCGCCGGGCCAGCAGCGTGCCCCCGGTGATGGCCACCGCAGCCAGCAAGGACAGTGCCGCGCCGCTGCCGCCTCCCCCGGGGACCGCGACGAGCACCAGACCGGTGAATCCGACCACCAGCGCCCCGGCCGTGCGTCCAGAGACGGCCTCGCCGTAGAGCCACCACGCGGGCAGCAGGATCAGCACGGGCTGGGCGTTGGCTAGCACTGCGGCCGTGCCGGTGGCTAGGCCGGCGACCCCGCCGAACATGGCTGCGAAGGCGACCGTGACGTTGACCAGGCCCAGGACCGTGATCAGGCCCCACGCGCGCCCGCCGGAGGGAACCGGGCGGTGTTGGGCACCCGCTGCCGCCAGGAGAACCACGCCGGCCACGATGGCGCGCAGCGCGGCGAACCACAGGACTGGGGCGTCGCGCAGACCCCATTGGATGGCGACGAAGCACGCCCCCCAGGCGGCCGTGACCCACAGCATCCGCAGGGGCTTGGGGTGCCGAAGCTCCCCGGCCGCGATCGCGGCCGGGGAGCTGGGGATGGCGGGGCTGACGCTCAAGGCAACAGGTCCGTTACCGGTGGCCGGCCGGGGCCGGCTCCTTCTCCGCCGCGGCACCCGTCGGGGCCGTAGGTGCGGATGCGGGTGCGGGCAGATTCAGCCGCTTGAGCAGCAGGGCGTTGACCGCGACGATCAGGGACGACCCGGACATCGACAGGGCCGCGATCTCCGGCCGCAGGACCAGCCCGAACGCGGGCGCGAAGACACCGGCCGCGATCGGCAGCGCGAGCGCGTTGTACCCGATGGCCCAGGCAAGGTTCTGCCGCATCTTGCGCAGCGTCCCTTTGCCGATGCGCAGCGCGACGGGCACGTCCAGCGGGTCGGAGCGCATCAGCACCACGTCCGCGGTCTCGATGGCGACGTCAGTGCCCGCACCGATGGCGATGCCAAGGTCGGCCGTGGCCAGTGCCGGGGCGTCGTTGACGCCGTCACCGACCATCGCGACGCGCTTGCCGGCCCGCTGGAGCTCGGCGATCTTGTCAGCCTTGTCCCCAGGCAGGACCTCGGCAATCACCGTGTCGATGCCGAGCTGGTCGGCGATGCGCCGGGCGGTCGCCTCGTTGTCCCCCGTGAGCATGACCACCTCGATCCCGGACTCGTGCATTGCGGCCACCGCAGCGGCGGCCGTCTCCCGGGCCGCGTCCGCGAGGGCGATCACCCCAACGGCCTTTCCGTCCACGGCAATCAGCACCGCTGTCCGTCCGGTGGCGGCCAGCTCGTCTCGGCGCCCCGCCAGGGCGCCGAGATCGATCTTTTCGACCGTCATGAGGCGGCGGTTGCCCACCAGCACGCGACGGCCGTCCACCAGCGCGCTGGCGCCGTGGCCCGGGATGTTGCGGAAGTCGGTCACCTTCAGGGTCGCCACCCCCCGGTCGGCCGCGTGCTGATCGATCGCACGTGCCAGCGGATGCTCGGACTCGCGTTCGACGGCGGCCACCAGGGCCAGCATCTCGTCTTCGGGGATGCCCTCGGCGATCAGGTCCGTGACCTCCGGCTCGCCCTTGGTCAGGGTGCCGGTCTTGTCCATCACGACCGTGTTGATCCGGGCCGAGGTCTCCAGGGCGGTGGCGTTTTTGAACAGCACCCCACGCTTGGCGCCCAGGCCGGTGCCGACCATGATCGCCGTCGGGGTGGCCAGACCCAGCGCGTCGGGGCAGGTGATCACCACCACGGTGATCGCGAAAAGTATCGCAGTCTGCACGCTCGCGCCGGCTGCCAGCCAGATCAGGAACGTCGTGGCGCCACCGATCAGGGCGACCAGGACCAGCCAGAACGCCGCCCGGTCGGCCAGCCGCTGCCCCGGCGCCTTGGAGTTCTGGGCCTCCTGCACCATGGCGACGATCTGGGCCAGGGCGGTGTCTGCGCCGACCTTCGTCGCCCGCGCCCGCAACGTGCCGGTGGTGTTGATCGATGCGCCGATCACCTCGTCGCCTGGGGACTTTGTCACCGGCATGCTCTCCCCGGTCACCATCGACTCGTCGACCTCGGACTCGCCCTCCTCCACGATCGCGTCGACGGGGATCTTCGAGCCCGGGCGGATCAGCAGCAGGTCACCGACCTGGACCTCGGAGGTGGGTACCTCGACGGCCTCGCCGTCGCGCAGCACCACCGCCTTGGCTGGAGCCAGTTCGAGCAGGGTCCGGACCGCGTCGTTCGCCCCGCCCCGGGCGCGCATCTCAAACCAGTGACCAAGGAGCACGAAGGACGTCAGGACGGTGGCGGCCTCGTAGAAGACCTCCCCACCACCGGTGAAAGTGACCATCAGGCTGTACAACCAGCCCGTGCCCACGCCGACTGCCACCAGGACCATCATGTCCAGAGTCTTGGCCCGCAGCGCCCGGAAGGCGCCGTCAAAGAAGATCCACGCCGCGTAGAAGATCACCGGCAGGGACAGGATGAGGGTAAAGACATCGTCGCGCAGCCCGAACGGGCTCGGAACCGTGAAACCAAGGACCTCACGCCCGATCGGGGACCAGAGCAAGATCGGCGCCGAGAGCCCAGCGGCCAGGAGGAAGCGGTTGCGCATGTCGCGGACCATGTCCTGCATAGACATGCCGCCGTGACCCCCGCCGTGGCCCATGACGTCCTGCGGTGACCGACCCGTCGCCCCTTTGGCGTCGTGGGCGTCGTGGGCGTCGTGGGCCCCTTGGGCGTCGTGCCCGGGGTGAACTTCAGGGGTGGCCGTCCCGGCGGGCTCGGCCATCGGGTCGCACAGGTGCTCAGGCACCGACTGCCCGGCGCAGTGGTAGCCGCAGTCACGAACCCAGCCGGACAGCTGGGCGACGTCGGTGCGGTCCGGGTCGTAGGTGACGTTCGCCGTCTGCGAGACGGCGTTCGCCTCGACGGCGAGCACCCCGGGGCGGCGCCGCAGGGTCCGCTCGACACCGGCGGCCGACGTCGCCCAGTTCAACCCGCCGACCTGCAGGACCGTGGTCTGACTCTTCATGTTCGGGCTTCCTCTCACTGCTTCGTGGCCCCGCACCGCGGTCGGGGCCCGGAGGAACTCCTGGCGCATCGCGAAGGCCGCATCTGTCATGGCGTTGTAGACCTGATAGGTCAGGTAGGGCTCGCCTCCCTCGACCGTCAGCATGTCCTCGACCGTCAGCATGTCCTCCCAGAGCGCGACCTCCCAGATGTCACCGCGGGGCCGCCCCAGGTCTCGCATCAGCTCGACGGTCGTGTTCAGCGCGACCAGGCCGTCCGCCATACGGAAGAACGCGATCCGCGGGGCGGCCCGCAGCGCCACCACGGGATCGGGCGAGCAGTCCGGCGTTGTGCAGCGCACCGAGCACCCGCACGATGCTCGTCGTGTTGCACGAGACCGCCCGGGTGGCGTCCCGGCCCAGGGCCGTGGCGTAGTGCGCCTGGGCGACAAAGGAATGACCCGTGGTCGCGTGTGCCTCGCCGCCCTGCAGCACGGCCTTGATCCCCGCCGTGCGGTACCGGTCGAGGTTGGCGGCTGCGACCTTCTTCGGCGTGGTGTCCACGACCACGTTGACCAGCCCGAGCAGGCCCTCCAACCTCCCCGCCACCGGCACGTCGGCGACGCCGACCACCTCCATGTCCGGCATGGCACGG
The DNA here is from genome assembly GCA_043721575.1 of Phycicoccus sp. Lineage (GTDB taxonomy): Bacteria > Actinomycetota > Actinomycetes > Actinomycetales > Dermatophilaceae > UBA4719. The sequence continues at coordinate 15,219 of JAYSQM010000031.1, read as the reverse complement.
ACCGCATCGCCAACGCGCTTGCCGACCACCCCGTAGCCATTGACAGCAACACGACTAGTAGTCATCGAACACACCTTTTCATCAGCATCTCGATTCCATCAACGATTCGATCTGCACTCATCAGCTACGGACGAGCCGGGCGATTGCGTCCGACGCTTCCTTGAGCTTGGCCTCCTGCTCGGGCCCGCCGACTCGCGCGGCGTCGACGACGCAGTGGCTCAGGTGGCCGTCCAGCAGCCCCAGCGCCACGCACTGCAGCGCGCGGGACGCCGCCGAGACCTGGGTCAGGACGTCGATGCAGTACTTGTCCTGCTCGATCATCCTGGCGATCCCCCGCACCTGACCCTCGATGCGGCTCAGCCGGTTGAGCAGGTCGTTCTTGGAAGTGCTTTCACCGGTCACGTTCGTCCTTCCTGAGGCTGTCAACGTGGTCACGCGGCGGGCGCCCGCCAGGGGTGAACGTCTCGACCCCTGGCGGGGGTCGTCACGAGACTGCGGCGCTGGCGTACTGGTCGGGGTGGGCCGTGAAGCTCTTGGCGCATCCCTTTCCGCAGAAGTAGTAGGTGTGACCTTCATGCTCGATGCTGGTTGCCGCCGTCGCCGGGTCAACGCTCATACCGCAGACCGGATCGGTTACCTTGGGGGACTTCTCAGACATGTCTTCCTCCTTCATTTCATCGCGTCCGATCTCCACCACCGGGTCGGTGGCTGGCACGCGGACGTCGTCAGGCAGGGCGGCCGGCTTGAAGCCACGAAGCCGGTTGGCGTTGGCCACCACGGACAGCGAGGACGCCGCCATGGCGCCGGCGGCGATCACCGGGCTCAACCGCCAGCCGAACGCCGGGTAGAGCGCGCCGGCGGCGATGGGGATGCCGATGCCGTTGTACAGGAACGCAAACACCAGGTTCTGGCGGATGTTGCGCATCGTGGCCCGGGAGAGGTCGATGGCGGTGACCAACCCGGAGAGTGCCCCGGAGATCAAGGTGATGTCCGAGGACTCGATGGCCACGTCCGTGCCGGTTCCGATGGCGGAGCCGACGTCGGCCTGGGCCAGGGCGGGGGCGTCGTTGATGCCGTCGCCGACCATGCCCACGACCCGACCCTCGGCCTGCAGTCGGCGGACCTCGGCTGCCTTGTGTTCTGGCAGGACCTCGGCAAGGACCCGCCGGATGCCGACCTGGCGGGCGATGGCGGCGGCGGTGACACGGTTGTCGCCGGTCATCATCACCACGTCTATGCCGCGGGCCTGCAGCGCCGCCACCGCAGCGGCCGAGCCGGCCTTGATGGTGTCGGCGACGCCCACGACGGCGGCGGGGCGCCCGTCGACGGCCACGAGCATGGGGCTCTTGCCATCGACTGCCAGGCGCTCGGAGTCCGCCTCAAGCGAAGCGGGGTCGATACCGGCCCCGGCCAACAGGCGCCGGTTGCCCACGAGGACCTCCCGTCCACCGACGAGCGCACGCACGCCCTGCCCGGTGATCGAGTCGAACGCGGTGGCATCCGCCAGTGGCAGGTTGCGCTCGTGGGCGCCCGCGATGATCGCGGTGGCCAACGGGTGCTCAGAGGAAAGCTCGACGGCCGCGACCAGCGCCAGGACCTCGTCGGCGGTGAACCCGGCGGCGGGCAGGACGTCGGTCAGGGCGGGGGCGCCCTTGGTGATCGTGCCGGTCTTGTCCAGCACGACCGTGTCGAGCTTGTGGGCGGTCTCCAGGGCCTCAGCCGAGCGGATGAGGATGCCGGCGGTGGCGCCCTTGCCCGTGCCGACCGTGATCGACAACGGGGTTGCCAGGCCCAGGGCGCAGGGGCAGGCGATGACCAGCACAGAGACGCCTGCGACGAGCGCGAAGATGAACGCCGGCGGCGGTCCGACCAGCGCCCACACGACGGCGGTCCAGATTGCGACGGCGATGACGGCCGGGACGAAGTAGCTGGAGACATTGTCCGCCAACCGCTGGATGGGGGCCTTGGAGCCCTGGGCCTGGCGGACCAGCTTGATGATCTGCGCGAGCATGGTGTCCGCGCCGATCTTGGTCGCCACGTACTTGAAGGACCCGGTCTGGTTGATCGTGGCCCCGATCACGGTGTCCCCGGGGGTCTTGGTCACCGGGATCGGCTCCCCGGTGACCATCGACTCGTCCACCAGGGAGCGGCCCTCGACGACCTCTCCGTCCACGGGGAGCTTCTCGCCCGGACGGACGACGACGACGTCACCCAGGGCGACGTCCTCGATGGCTACCTCGGACTCCACCCCGTCGCGGATGACGCGGGCGGTGCGGGGCTGCAGACCGATCAGCGTGCGGATCGCTTCCCCAGTGCCGGCCTTGGCCTTGGTCTCCAGCAGCCGCCCGAGCAGGATCAAGGTGACGATCACCCCGACCGCCTCGTAGTAGACCTCCTGGACGTCAACGGGCAATACGCCCGGGAAGAAGGTCACCACCAGGGAGTAACCGTAGGCCGCAATGGTGCCCAGCGTGATCAGGGAGTTCATGTCCGCGGTGCGGTGGGACAGCGCGAGCCACCCGGTGCGGTGGATCGGCCAGCCGGTGTAGAGCATCACCGGCGTGATCAGCGCCAGCTGGAACCAGCGGTTCATCAGTAGTTCCGGCATCCAGGTCACGCCGAAGAACTCGACGAACATCACCGCGAAGAGCACCGGCGCAGTAAGCATCGCGCCCCAGATCACTCGTCGGGTCAGGTCCGAGATCTCGGCGTTGCGCTCGCGCTCCTCCGCGTCCGCAGTCTCGGCGGCAGCGCCGGCACCCAGCGGGTCACGGCCGCCATGAGCAGGTCTGGCCACCGCGGCTGCCGGAGTCCCATGCGCGTCGGGCGCCTCCAATGAGTAGGGCGTGGTCGAGGTTTCACCGACGAGGATGCGGCCGTGGAGCATGCCCATCCCGCAGGTGAACTCGTGCGCGCCCTCGTCCATGGGGGGCAGCTCGACGGTTGTCCGCTCGAACGCGGGGAGCGCCACGTCGATACCGAGGTCGGGGACGAGCAGGCGTTCGGAGCAGGCGGAGTCCTCCTGCCGGTCAAAGACCAGTCGCACCGGCACGCCGGGCATCACGCGCACGGCGTCCGGGCTGTAGCCGCCCCTGACCGTGAGCCCGACGACCTGGGTGCCATCCTTCAGGGTGGCGCAGGCCACCGGCGGCAAAGGACTGGGGGCGAGCTCGACGTGGCGGCCGTGCTCGAGGGTCCCTGGCGGTGCGGCCAGGGCGACGGCGGAACCCGTCCCACCCGGGTCGGGAGAGACGTCACCAACGACGCGTAGCTTGCCGTGGATCATGCTCATCCCGCACGCGAACTCGTACTCGCCAGGCATCTCGGGCAGGAACTCGACCGTGGTGGTCTCGAACGCAGGAAGAGTCTGGTTTACCTTGAAGTCCGGGAAAACCACCCGCGAGGAGCAGTCACCGGACTCCTGCCGGTCGAACAGCAGCCGCAGCGGCACACCTGAAGCGACCTGGATGACATTCGGGCTGTAGCCACCCTTCACGATGACCTTGATGATTTGCACACCCTCGCTCAGTTGGGCCTGGCGGGACTTCTTGGGTCCGAAGAAGTACCACGCCAACAGCCCCGTCAAGAGCACGGCGCCTCCAAGTACCCCCACCACGTTGACACTCATGAGCTCACACCTTCCATAAGGGACACCATTTGCAAACGATCTGGACGGGTATCGCCGTCCTGGGCAGGAGGGCTGTCCCCGCGCTGGCGCACCTCTGGTCCCTCGGCTGCGGTGAGGTCGAAGCCGGCGTTCTCCACGGCCTCGCGCACCGCGTCGACCCCCAGCTTGGTCCCGCTCGTCACGATCAGTGGGGACTGACCCCCTGTGACGAGGTCCAAGGCCACGACACTCACACCCGAGAGCGATTGGACATTCTCAAGTACCGCAGCCATACAGGACTCGCAGATCATTCCGTCGACCGCGTACATGGCTGTAGTCATCGTGAAACCTCTCGACGCACTCCGACTGGCACAGGGGCCCCGTAACCGGGAACGGTCACGTTCACCACCGGGTCAGTTACCCCACCGGGGTATGTACACAGTACCGCCGCGATTATGACGCCCCGACCTTGAAATCATGAAGATCCCGTCAAGATCGGGGTTCACCGCGAAGTGGGCGCCATGCTTCACACGCCACCTCCGAGCAAGGACCGCACGGACCGCTGGTCCTGACGATCTTCGCACTCGGGGCACAGCAATCCCACTCACTGTGAAGCAGCCAGAACCCGAGCACCCGAACACAGCGAAACCCCTGGTCAACAGGGGTTCCACCCGCCAGAAGGCACATGACTTCGGGCTACGAGTAACGGTGACGTTGCGGCTGAGCTCGACAGGGGCACATGTCAGCCTGGCAGGCTGAACGCTCGCCCCAGCCGCAGCTCAGCAGAGCACCGGTCCTCAGGTCTGCGTCCGGCGAGCCCGCCGCCGGGCGTGTTCGAGAGCGATCATCACCCGTGCCGCGAAGGTGAGGGATCCGAGCAGGATGAGACCACTGGCCGCCACTCGCAGCCCGGTAAACGGGCTTGGTGGCGCGGCCAGCGCGGTGCTCAGTGCCCCGGTGGCAAGCACACCGACCACGACGAGAAGCCAGAACGATCGGTGGGCCTGCCGGTGGGCGGAACGACCGGCCTGCGGCTGCGGGGAGTGGTCGGACACGGCTACATCCCAATGTGCTGCTTGGCCGGCGTGACGGCCATCAGCACGGTCAGGGCGACCAGGGCCACGACGAAGGCCAGCGCGACGGTCATGGCGACCGGGCGCCGACGCCAGTAGCGGTTGGGGTTGCGGTCGATGAAGGGCAGGATCACCAGCAGCCCGAAGAAGGCCAATTCACCGTAGAGGATGCCAGGCAGGCCGATCCAGTTCTCCAGGGTGAACATCCACCAGAAGCTCCACGGCGGCTTGGTGACCTCGATGCCCATCACCGGCGGAGGACCGACCTCGGGCGACGCCAGCACGGCGAGAATCCCTAGAATCCCGAGCAGTGCGATCCCGAAGGCGGCGATCCGACGCAGGTGATGGGTGAACGGCTCGGTGGGCTCCGCGGCCGGGGCCTGCTGCCCGGACTCGTCGGTGGGAAGCAACGGATGTGGCGAGATCTTGTGTCGCTTCACCAGCAGACCGTGCAGGACCACCAGCACGATGATCAGACCGGGCACGATGACCACATGGGCGCCGTACAGCCTGACGAGAATGGGGACTCGGTTGGCGAAATCCGGTGAGAACCATATCCCCGCTCCCCCGAGCAGCCTGCCGATCTCGATGTTGTGGCCGAGGGCCTCGAAGCCCTCCTGGTCCCACTTAAGCACGGTGCCGGTGAACAAACCCAGGGTCACGAGCCCGTACATCGCCACACCGATGAGCCAGTTCGCTTCGCGTGGCTTCTTATAGGAGCCGGTGAAGAAGACGCGAGCCATGTGCAGCAGGGAGGTCACGTACATGGCTTGGGAAGCCCAGAAGTGCACGCCGCGCACGAAACTTCCGCCCCACACCCCGGTCACGATATGGCGGACCGACTCGTTCGCGGATTCAGGCACGGGGCTGTAGAACTGCACGAGGACGACGCCGGTAGCGATCAGTATGAACAGGGAGGCGGCCGTCACCCCACCGAGACTCCACGCCAAGTTGTTGGCGTGCGCCGGGACGGGGTACTCCAACGCGGTGATGCCCAGACGGTCGTCGATCACGTCGAGGGCCCTACGGGCGCGACTGCGAGGCTGGGCGGCAAGTGTGCTCGCCGAGGGTTTCAATGCGGTCATGATGCGTCCTCCGAGTGTGCGCCGGGCTGCGCAGCTGTCTGCACGGGAGACTTGGGATCGAGACGTCGACGCAGCTCACGGACGTTCTCCTGGGGCCGGAAGCGCCATGCGACACCGGCGCCGAGGAGGAGCAGCAGCACCGAGACGACCAGGAAACCCCATTCCACGCTGCCGAAGGCGCCTCGTCCCGGCAGTGCGCTGGGCACGACCGTCGTGCCGGTCTCCTCACCGATCGCGGGTTTGAACTGGCTGATTGCCTCGGTGATCGACTTCTGGAGGAGAGCCCGGCCTTGCTCTACCTGCCCAGCCTCAAGTGCGGTCTTCGCCTGCTCGACGTCCGCGACGGCTACCCCCTGCTGGTCCTTCGTTTTCAGGGCGTCGTTGACCTTCTCCATCGCGGCCTCGATGCCGTTCGCGGTCGTGTCGTGCGCCAGGTGGCCGAGGGCTTGCTGCACGAGCAGGTAACCCTCCGTCGTCTCCCCGGGTGCGTCGGCCCGTGCTGGTGACGCGGACAGCACGCTGCCCAGAGCCAACACGCACGCGAGCACGAGGGTGGTCCAGTGCCGTCGCCCGCCACTGGTTTCGCGAAGTGAACCCATCAAATGCCCTCTCGGTGAAGTTCTGAGCGAGTGTGCTGCTCAGGGAGATAATGCGACCTCACAGCGTTTCTGGTCGGCCGTAGTGTCGCATGTCATACCACGACTTTTCAATGACCCCAGCACACCTCGACGCGCCGCCGTACGCCGCACCACACCGACATCCCCATCAGCGACCGTTGGCCCCCATCGAGATCAGCCGGTGTCCGGCCGCCAACCGCGCCTCAGCGTCGCCCTTCGTGACAAGGTCGTCGGCCTGGCGTGTCGGGCCAGGTCCAAGCCAACGTAGGACGCCCGATACCGCCTGCGCGCTAGTTTGCAGACGTGTCCGAAGCCACTGTGGTTCGCCTTCCCCGCCCCCGAACTGCCCTCTGTACCGTGCTATCCGCGTGCAGCTCAGAGCCCCTTTAGGCAGGTCAGCACAAGTCCGGTGACTTACGGAGCTCAGACGTTGAAGCCGAGTGCCCGCAGCTGCTCGCGGCCGTCGTCGGTGATCTTGTCCGGACCCCACGGCGGCATCCAGACCCAGTTGATCCGGTGGCTGGCCACCAGGTCCTCGAGAGCCTGAGCAACCTGGTCCTCGATGACGTCGGTCAGCGGGCACGCGGCACTGGTCAACGTCATGTCGATGATGACGTGGGAGTGCTGGTCGACGGTGAGGCCATAGATCAGGCCCAGGTCGACGACGTTGATCCCGAGCTCGGGGTCAACGACATCGTGCAGGGCCTCTTCGATGTCGGCCACGTTTGGCGGCGTCGGGCCTGCGGCTGCCGTGCTGGGCTGATCGGCGGCGCTGACTTGATCAGTGGTCGTGTCGGTCATGAGGTCTCCAGGGTGTTGCTCGTGATGGTGTTGCTCGTGGCCGAAGGGACTGAGGTGGGGGCCGAGGTCGCACTGATGTCGACGCCCGCCTGGGCAAGTGCATCCGTCAACGCCGTCCAGCCCAGCAGCGCACACCTGATGCGAGCAGGATACTTCGAGACACCGGCGAACGCGACGCCGTCGCCGATCTCATCTTCGTCGCCGGCATCGGCGCCTTTGCTCGTCAGCATTCTGCGCATGGCAGCGCACGAGGTCAGTGCTTCCTGGACGCTGCGTCCGATGACCTCATCGGTCAGGACCGAGGTCGAGGCCGTCGAGATGGAGCAGCCGAGCGCGTCGTAGGACAGGTCGGCAATCACTGCCGAGGGGCCCTCACCGATGAGCCGCACCCGCAAGGTGCACTCGTCGCCGCAGGTCGGGTTGATGTGATGTACCTGAGCGTTGAACGGCTCACGCAGGCCGGCGTGGTGTGGCCGCTTGGAGTGCTCCAGGATGATCTCCTGATAGAGGTCCATCAGAGCGTCACCCCGAAGACTGCGGGCACCCGATCCAGAGCTGTCAGCAACGCGTCGACCTCGGCAATCGTGTTGTATGCCGCAAAGCTGGCTCGCGTGGTCGCCGTCACGTTCATCCGTCGGTGCAGTGGCCACGCGCAGTGGTGACCGACCCGAACGGCGACCCCGGCATCGTCGAGGATCTGGCCGACATCATGTGGGTGAACCCCGTCGACGGCGAAGGCAACCGCGCCAGAGCGGTCCTGGCCGTCGGCAGGTCCGATCACATGGACCCAGGGCCGTTGCCCGAGACCGGCGAGCAGGGCCTCGGTGAGGGCGTGCTCATGGGCCGTCACCCGCGCCATACCGAGGGCGGTGAGGTAGTCGCAGGCTGCGGCCAGGCCCACGGCCTGGGCCGCCATCGGGACTCCCGCCTCGAAGCGCTGCGGCGGAGCAGCGTAGGTCGAGCCCTCCATCCGGACGACCTCGATCATCGAGCCCCCGGTGAGGAACGGAGGCATGGCCTCAAGGAGGTCATGGCGACCCCACAGGACTCCGACTCCCATCGGGCCGAGCATCTTGTGACCGCTGAAGGCCAGGAAGTCGACGCCGAGATCGACCACGTCAACGGCCAGGTGCGGCACTGACTGGCAGGCGTCCAGAACCGTCAACGCTCCGACCGCCCTGGCCCGATCCACAATGGCAGCAACGGGATTGATCGTGCCCAGAACGTTGGACACATGAGTGAACGCGACCACCTTGGTGCGGTCGGTGATCACCGTGTCCAGGTCACCCAGGTCAAGGCGGCCATCGTCGGTGACACCGATCCAGCGCAGGGTGGCGCCGCTGCGCCGGGCAAGCTCCTGCCACGGAACGAGATTGGCGTGATGCTCCATCTCGGTGATGACGATCTCGTCGCCCTCGCCCAGCGCGAACCTCGCAGCGAGCGTCGCGTCGACGCCGTCCATCGCCCCGGCCGCCGCCGAATTGCTGAAGGCATAGGCCACGAGGTTCAGGGCTTCGGTGGCGTTCTTGGTGAACACCACCTCCTGGGTCTGCGCACCGATGAAACGGGCCACCGTCTCTCGGGCGGACTCGAAGGCGTCGGTGGCTTCTTCGGCCAGCTGGTGAGCACCGCGGTGAACCGCGGAGTTGTGCCGCTCGTAGAACGCGCGCTCGGCATCGAGCACCTGGCGCGGCTTGTGCGACGTCGCCCCGGAATCGAGATACACCAACGGTTTCCCGCCGCGCACGGAGCGCGAAAGGATCGCGAAGTCGCCGCGGATGGCGGCCGACTCCTGCGCCGTGAATGCCCTGCCCAGGGCGACTTCGGACATGGTGGTCACTCCCGAGCCTTAGGCCTCGACCTTGACGAACCGGTCGTAGCCCTCGTTCTCGAGGCGATCGGCAAGCTCGCGCCCACCCTCCTCGACGATCTTGCCGTCGATGAAGACATGGACGAAGTCAGGCTGGATGTAGCGCAGGATCCGGGTGTAGTGGGTGATCAGCAGTATGCCGACGTCACCGCCGGCCGCGACGCGGTTGACACCCTCGGAGACGACCTTGAGCGCATCCACGTCGAGCCCGGAGTCGGTCTCGTCCAAGATGGCCAGCTTCGGGCGCAGCAGCTCCATCTGGAGGATCTCGTGGCGCTTCTTCTCGCCACCGGAGAAACCCTCGTTCACGTTGCGCTCGGCGAACGCCGGGTCCATCCGCAGCTCGGCCATGGCCGCCTTCATGTCCTTGACCCAGGTGCGCAGCTTGGGAGCCTCGCCGTCGATCGCGGTCTTGGCGGTACGCAGGAAGTTGGACACCGTGACGCCGGGCACCTCAACCGGGTACTGCATCGCCAGGAACATGCCGGCGCGGGCCCGCTCGTCGACCTTCATCGCCAGGACGTCCTCGCCGTCGAGGGTCACGGTGCCGCCTGTGACGGTGTACTTCGGGTGACCGGCAATGCTGTAGGCCAAGGTCGACTTGCCCGAGCCGTTGGGCCCCATGATGGCGTGGGTCTCCCCCGCCCTCACGGTCAGGTCGACGCCGCGCAGGATCTCCTTGACGCCGCTCTCGGTGTTGACCGTGACGTGCAGGTCGTGAATCTCCAGTGTTGCCATGGGCTTTCAGTTCTCCTTCGTCACGGAGACGAACACGTCGCCACCGTCGAGCTTCACGGGATAGACAGCAATGGGGGTGATGGCCGGGAGGCCGGTGGGCTGGCCGGATCGCAGGTCGAAACGCGAGCCGTGCAGCCAGCACTCGATCACACCGTCCTCGACGTCGCCCTCGGACAAGGAGACGTTGGCGTGGCTGCAGGTGTCGTCGATCGCGTGGATGTCACCTGCGCTGTCGCGCACGATGGCGACCCGCTTGCCCCCGATCTCCGCCTGCACGGCACCAACCGTGGGTAGGTCGTCGACGGAGCAGACACGCACGAAGCCGTCGACCGCCTCGGCCACGTCATCGGCCATGTCCACTGTCACGGTCGTCGTTCCTTCTGGGTTCACGCGGACTCCACCAAGGTGCCCGGCCCCATCGACAAGGACAGCTCGGCGTCGATCGCCGCCATCAGGTGCTCCTGGACCTCGGGGACGCCGATGCGGTTGACGATGCCGGCGAAGAAGCCACGCACGACAAGGCGACGGGCCTCGTCTGCGGTGATGCCGCGCGACTGCAGGTAGAACAGCTGCTCGTCGTCGAAACGGCCTGTCGCCGAAGCGTGCCCGGCACCGACGATCTCGCCGGTCTCGATCTCGAGGTTCGGCACGGAGTCGGCGCGCGCGCCATCGGTAAGGATGAGGTTGCGGTTGAGCTCGTAGGTGCTGGTGCCCTCGGCTGTGGCCCGGATGAGCACGTCACCGATCCACACCGTGTGTGCGCCGTCCCCCTGGAGAGCGCCCTTGTACTCGACGTTCGAGACGCAGTTGGGCGCCTCGTGGTCGACGAAGAGGCGGTGCTCCTGGTGCTGACCCGCATCCGCGAAGTAGACGCCGATCGCCTCGGCAAAGCCACCCGGGCCGGCATAGCGCACGTTGGTGCACACCCGCACGATGTTGCCGCCAAGAGTGACGGTGATGTGCTTGAGCTTGGCGTCGCGACCGACCAGGGCGTCGTTCTGGGCTAGGTGGATCGCGTCGTCATCCCACTCCTGCACGGTGACGAAGGTCAGGTCCGCGCCGTCACCGACCCGCAGCTCCACGTTGGCGGCGCACTCGGCGGAGCCCTTGTGGGTCAGCACGACTGTCGCCTTGGAGAACCGGCCGGCGTCGACGATCAGATGGCTGTTGATCCGAGGGGGTCGCGGGCCTCCACCGGGCTCGCCCGTGATCGTGATGCGCACCGGCTCGCCGAGCTCGACCTCGTTCGGGATGGTCACCAGCGTGGCCTTCTCTGCGCCGGCCCAGGCAGCAGCGGACGCGCGGTCGGCAGGGCGCAGGGCCGAACCGAACGCACTGTCGCCGGCCTTGGCCTCGCTGATCTCGACGCCCTGCGGTGCGGAGATGTCCAGGGTCAGCCTGGACTCGTCGGTCGGCTCGACCTGGAACAGGCCGCCGAGACGGTCCACCGGCGTGAAGCGCCAGTCCTCCTCGCGGCCGCCGGGGACCGCGAAGTCCGTCACGTCATACGAGGTCTTGCGCTCTGCACGCGACTGGTCGGGAACGAAGGCCGCCGCGGAGTCCGTGTGGGCCTGTGCCATGGGTTGCAGTGTTCCGGGTCGCTGGGGGGCAGTCTCTTGCGTGACGGTCATTAACCGACCGCTCCTTCCATCTGCAGCTCGATCAGTCGGTTGAGCTCGAGTGCGTACTCCATCGGCAGCTCGCGCGCGATGGGCTCGATGAACCCGCGCACGATCATCGCCATGGCCTCTTCCTCGGTCATGCCGCGGGACATCAGGTAGAACAGTTGGTCGTCACCGATCTTGGAGACCGTGGCCTCGTGACCCATCGTCACGTCGTCCTCGCGGACATCGACGTACGGGTAGGTGTCGGAGCGGCTGATGGTGTCGACGAGCAGCGCGTCACAGCGGACGTTGGAGGAGCTGCCGTGCGCGCCCTCCATGATCTGCACCAGACCGCGGTAGGAGGTACGGCCGCCGCCGCGGGCCACCGACTTGGAGATGATGGACGAGTGGGTGTTCGGGGCCGCGTGGACCATCTTGGCGCCGGCGTCCTGGTGCTGGCCCTCGCCGGCGAAGGCGACGGACAGCGTCTCGCCCTTGGCATGCTCGCCGAGGAGGAAGATGGCCGGGTACTTCATGGTCACCTTGGAGCCGATGTTGCCGTCGATCCACTCCATCGTGGCGCCGCCAGCGCAGGTTGCGCGCTTGGTGACCAGGTTGTAGACGTTGTTGGACCAGTTCTGGATGGTCGTGTAACGCACCCGGGCGTTCTTCTTGACGATGATCTCCACGACGGCGGAGTGCAGTGAGTCCGACTTGTAGATCGGCGCCGAGCAGCCCTCGACGTAGTGCACGTAGGAGCCCTCGTCGGCGATGATCAGGGTCCGCTCGAACTGACCCATGTTCTCGGTGTTGTTCCGGAAGTAGGCCTGCAGCGGGATGTCGACGCGGACACCCGGGGGGACGTAGATGAAAGAGCCACCCGACCACACCGAGGTGTTGAGGGCGGCGAACTTGTTGTCGCCGACCGGGATCACCGAGGTGAAGTACTCGCGGAACAGGTCCTCATACTCACGCAGGCCCGTGTCCGTGTCGACGAAGATGACACCCTGCTCGGCCAGGTCCTCGCGGATCTGGTGGTAGACGACCTCGGACTCGTACTGCGCCGCCACGCCGCCCACCAGACGCTGCTTCTCGGCCTCGGGGATGCCCAGGCGGTCGTAGGTGTTGCGGATGTCCTCGGGCAGCTCCTCCCAGGAGGTGGCCTGCTTCTCGGTGGACTTCACGAAGTACTTGATGTTCTGGAAGTCGATGCCGGTCAGGTCAGAACCCCAGCTGGGCATCGGCTTCTTGTCGAAGAGCTTCAGGCCCTTCAGGCGCAGGTCGAGCATCCACTGGGGCTCGTTCTTGCGGCCCGAGATGTCGCGAACGACCTCCTCGCTCAGACCTCGACGAGCCGACACGCCGGCAGCGTCGCTGTCGGACCAGCCGTACTTGTAGGTCCCCAGGCCCTTCAGACCTGGGTTGAGCTCTTCAATGGTGCTGCTCATTGCGAGGACCTTTCATCAGAGATCGTCGAACCTGCCAATGCCTTCATCGGCACGGCACCGAGGGGAACGGCACCGAGGGGAACGGCACCGAGGGGGATGAACGTGGTGCAGACGTGCTCGCCGTGGGCGAGGGTCGCCAGCCGTTGGACATGAACTCCGAGCAGACGCGAGAAGGCGTCGGTCTCGGCGTCGCAGAACGCCGGGAACTGCGCCGCGACGTGCTGCACCGGGCAATGCCCCTGGCACAGCTGCACACCGGCCAGCGGCGTGCCCACACCGACAGGTCGGGTGGAGGCGGCGAAACCATCGACCGTCAGCGCCGTCGCCAGTGCCTGCGCGCGAGCGGTGACGTCATCGCCCGCGGCACCGAGCTGGGCGGCATACCGCTGTTCGAGCTCGGCGATGCGTTCGCGGGCGAACTCGCCCACGGCATCCGCGCCGGCGTGTTCGGCAAGAAAACGCAGCGCCGAGGTGGCCACGTCGTCGTAGTCGTTGCCCATGCCGGCGTGACCGGCCTCTGACAGGATGTATGCGCGGGCCGGCCGGCCACGACCGCGGCCGGGCGCACCAGCGGTGGCGGGCTCGCGCTCCTTGATGGCGCCCTGTTCGGCGAGCAGGTCGAGGTGACGGCGGACCGCGGCGGGCGTCAGCCCCAGGCGCGCAGCGACGGCGGCCGCGGTGAGCGGGCCATCCTCGGAGATCGTCTGCCGGACCCGGTCCCGGGTGCGCGCCTCAAGACCGTGCGGTCCGGGGTTGGACCCGTCCGCACGGTCGGAAACACGGTGCTCTGCGATTAACACAACAACAGTATGACCTAATTTGGCCCGGGACTTCTAGCAAGGTCTACCTAACTTCGCTCCCGCCGGCCGTGACACGGGTCATACAGCACGAAGTCCTAGACTCCGCCCGTGACCGAGGCCGTGACTGTGCGCGAACTCGCCAAGCGATTTGGCGCAACCACTGCCCTTGCGGGTATGACGTGGGCCGCTCGCCACGGGCAGGTGACCGCGGTCCTCGGGCCCAACGGCGCAGGCAAGACGACGACCATCGAATGCGCCGAAGGTCTGCAACGCCCGGACTCCGGCGAGGTCCGCGTCCTGGGCGCCGACCCGTGGCAGGCCGGCCCCGACCACCGCGCCCGAGTTGGGGTCATGCTGCAGGACGGCGGACTGCCGGTCGGCAGCAAACCGGTGCGACTGCTGCATCACCTCGCGGCGTTCCATCGGTCCCCCGCCGATGTCGACACGCTCGTGGACCGGCTCGGGATCGGCGCCTTCAGCGACACGACCGTCCGCCGGCTGTCCGGCGGGCAGAAGCAGCGCGTCGCCCTCGCCGCGGCTCTTGTGGGCCGACCCGAGGTCGCCTTCCTGGACGAGCCGACCGCGGGCCTGGACCCTCACGCCCGGCTTGACGTCTGGGACCTGGTGCTCGAGACCCGGGACTCCGGCTGCGCCGTCATCGTCACGACACACTCCTTCGAGGAGGCGCAGCGGTTGGCCGATCACATCGTCATCGTCAACCGCGGGCGCGTCGCTGCCCAGGGCGCCATCGCCGAGCTGACCGGGCAACGTTCGCTCGAGGACGTCTACTTCTCCCTCACGCGCGAGACCGCCCGATGAACACCGCGGCCCCAGCTCGGCGCCGGGTCATGGCGCAGACCCGCTTCGAGACCGGCACCCTCCTGCGCAACGGCGAGCAGCTGCTGGTCGCCCTCGTGCTGCCGGCCATGGCCCTGGTCGGCCTGGCCCTGAGCCAATCCCCCTCGCTCGGCCCCGGCCGACGCATCGACCTGGCCGTTCCTGGGGTGCTGGCGCTGGCCGTGATCTCCACGGCCTTCACCGGCCAGGCCATCTCCACCGGCTTCGACCGCAGGTACGGCGTGCTGCGCCTGCTCGGCGTGAGTCCGCTCGGACGAGGCGGACTCGTCGTCGCCAAAGCCTTGGCAGTGTTGACAATCGAGCTTATGCAGGGCGTCTTCATCGGCAGCCTGGGCCTGGCCTTCGGATGGCACCCACAGTGGATCGGGCTGCTCTCCGGTGCGCTCCTGGCGCTCGTCGGCACCTGGACGTTCGTCGCGCTCGCCCTGCTCCTGGCCGGCACCTTGCGCGCCGAGGGCGTGCTCGCACTGGCCAACCTGATCTGGGTCGCGCTCCTCGGTCTCGGTGGTGTCATCGTCCCGCGCACCGAGATGCCGGCCGGCCTCTCCCACGTCGCCGCTCTCCTTCCCTCCGGCGCACTCGGGGACGGACTGCGTGAGGCTTTCATTCATGGGCGACTGGCCGGCATACCGCTCCTGGTGCTGGTCGTGTGGGGTGCGCTGGCGACGGCCCTTGCCTCACGCACCTTCCGCTGGAGCGACTAACCGGGCGTTACGCC
>JAYSQM010000030.1:0-1400 GCA_043721575.1 Phycicoccus sp. | reverse complement strand
GCTCATAACCCGGAGGTCGCAGGTTCAAATCCTGCCCCCGCTACCAACGTCGTCGCAGGTCAGAGGCCCTTTCCCACTGGGAGAGGGCCTCATGCCATGTGTGGCCCTTGACCAGATCCGTGACCAAATCCGTGACCGGCGACGTCTCAGCCGTTCCTCTACGTCTCGTATTGGTCGTTTGAGGGAGCAGCTTCGAGGCTCTCGGGGACGTATTGCGACTGATCGGGTCAACTGAGTTGCGATCGCCGGTTCGGCACCCGGCGATCGCACTTAGCCCGGCGGTCCCGTCGATGCGTGCCACTGGCCCGTCGTCGCGCACCGCAGCTCGACCAGGCTGGCGATACCGTCCTCGCCTGTTCAGCCTTCGCGAGCGGCTCAGGGGGCTCGTTGCGGGCGTGTCAAGCCGGCACGGCGTGGACCGCAGCATACCCGGCACGGCGTGGACGGTGGCATACCCGGTTGGGGCGGAGGAAGATTTTACTGCTCGGGCTGGACCCGGCCGGCTGATTCGGTCATTGCTCGGTTTCCGGCACCGCGTGCATTCTGGGCATTCTCTGTGAATTCCCCGGTCGGGGCCTTCCCCCACAATGTGCGACATGTCGAACGGCCGGATCGAACTTCGCCCCTGGACCACTCGTGATACCCGCAGTGGTTCCTTGGGCGATGGCGACCGTCCTGGTGTTGCGGGGCCCTTAGAAGCGGCTGGGTTGCTTCGACTTCGACAGCGGGGCCGTGTGGTGTCCGAGGGTCTCGTACATGCGGATCGCGACGATCACACCTGAGGCGGCGGTGATGGCGGCTACGACCCAGATCGCGGTGGTGAGGCTGGCGGCGTCGGCGACCAGGCCGACGAGAAGGGCACCGATGGCGAAGCCGCTGTCGCGCCACAGGCGGTAGACCCCGACGGAGCGGGCTCGCCATGCGGGGTGGGCGACGTCGCCGACGGCGGCCAGGAGCGTGGGGTAGACCATGGCGGTTCCGGCGCCGATGACGGCGGCTGCCACGGCCCACGCGGCGAAGGTGTTGGCGAGGGCGACCGCGGCGATGCCGGCGGCCTGCACCCACATGCCGGTGGCGATGAGCCACTTGCGCCCGATGCGGTCCGACCATGCACCGGTGACCAGCTGGCCGACGCCCCACACGGCGGGGTAGATCCCGGCGAGGATCCCGATCTGCGTGATCGACAGCCCGTGGCTGGCGAAAAGGATGGGGAACAGTCCCCAGGCGAGGCCGTCGTTGAGGTTGTTGACCATGCCGGCCTGGCTGGCCGCGGACAGGGCGCGTTCCTTGACGCTGGTGAGCCAGAACACCTGACCCGTGCTGAGTCCGGCGCCCAGGTGGTCATGGTGGCTGACGTGGTTGGCGGCCTCGAACCTGGCGTGGTCACGGGTCTCCTTGAC
>JAYSQM010000029.1:0-1082 GCA_043721575.1 Phycicoccus sp. | reverse complement strand
ACGACGATTGACAGCAGAAGGGAACGGCGGCGAATCGCCTGCAGTACCAACGCTCCGAGCAGCCCGGTCGAGAAAACCGCCGTGGCTGTGAGCACCAGGATCACCTGCATGTCCTTGCTCACGCGTCGGCCGCCCCGTCAAAGCGGTAGCCGGTGCCACGGACGGTCACCACGAGCCGTGGGTCGGAAGGGTCACGCTCGATCTTCTCCCGGAGCCGGCGGACGTGGACCGTCACCGTCGAAGTGTCGCCGAAGTCCCAACCCCACACCCGCCGCATCAAGGCCTCCTTGGTGAACGCCTCACCTCGGTGAGACATCAGATAGGCCAGCAGGTCGAACTCGCGATGGGTCAGGCTCAGTGCCTCACCCCCGATGTGGGCTGTGCGAGCCTGCAGGTCGACGAACAGATCCCCGACAGCCACGGAGCGCGGCAACATCGAGCCCGCGCCCAGTCGTTCCGAGCGCCGCAGCAGAGCCTGGACGCGAAGCACGGCCTCGCGGGGGCTGAAGGGTTTGACCACATAGTCGTCGGCACCCACCTCGAGCCCGAGCAGTCGGTCCTCCTCGTCACCACGGGCCGACAAGATGATCACCGCGGCGCTGTCATCGTCAGCACGCCTGCGCTGCAACACCTCGAGCCCCGACATCCCGGGCAGCATCACGTCCAGGATCACCACGTGCGGTTTCCACTGCGTCCAGTCCTGCAGCGCCGTGGCTCCGTCCGCCGCGATCCGAAGGTCGAAGCCAGCCTTGCGCAGATATGCAGACAGCACGCTTGACACCGTCGAGTCGTCCTCGACGACCAGCACTCTTGCGACCATGCTCCGAGCCTATGTGCAGGTCTGGTCGTTCAGCGGGCCCTGTCGGCCGCTCGAGTGACCCGTAAGGGTTTCGTCATGAGTTGGTGACTCCGCGCGGGTTGCGGCGGCCCTAGCGTCGAGATCGTGAGAACAGACCCACTATGAGCTCAGATGCCATTGACGTGATCCTGCCGTGCCTGGACGAGGCCGAGGCCCTGCCGTGGGTCCTGGGCCGGATCCCGCCGTGGGCTCGCGCGATCGTGGCAGACAACGGCTCGAGCGA
>JAYSQM010000028.1:0-2559 GCA_043721575.1 Phycicoccus sp. | reverse complement strand
ACTGCGGCATACCTGCTTGACCGCACCCACGACGTGACCCTGTTCGAGGCCGACGATCGCCTCGGCGGCCACGCCCACACCCACGACGTGACCGCCTCTGACGGCTCCCTGCACGCGGTCGACAGCGGCTTCATCGTGCACAACGACCGCACCTATCCCTGGCTGCGCAAGCTGTTCGACGAGCTCGGGGTCGAGGTGCGTCCCACCGAGATGAGCATGAGCATCCGGTGCGAGCAGTGCGGGCTGGAGTATGCCGGTGGGCGGGGTGTGAAGGGGATGCTCGCGCAGCGATCACGCGCCCTCGACCCCCAGTTCCTCACGCTGCTCACCCAGGTCCGGCGCTTCCACCGTCGCGCCAGCCAGTTCCTGCAGACCGCCGCCGAGGACGACCTGACGACCTACGGCCAGTTCCTGCAGCGTGAGGGCTTCAGCACGCACTTCATCACCCACTACGCGGTGCCGGTGGTCGCGTGCGTGTGGTCCTCCGGTCAGGAGGCGGCCATGCTGTACCCCGCCCGATACCTGTTCCGCTTCCTGGACCACCACGGTCTGCTCTCGGTGACCGGCTCGCCCACCTGGTTCACCGTCCAGGGAGGTTCGCGTACCTACGTGGACAAGATCGGCGCCCAACTCCCCGCGGTCCGGGTCCGGCGCCCGGTCCGCGACGTCGCCCGTCACGCCGACGGCGTCGAGATCCGCGCCGGCATCGACGGCTCCGGCGAGGTCCACCAGTTCGACCGCGTCGTGATCGCCACCCACGCCGACCAGGCCCTGGCCCTGTTGTCCGACCCCAGCGACGCAGAGGTGCAGACACTCAAGGCGTTCCGGTACTCGCAGAACGACACCCTCCTGCACACCGACGCCTCGATCCTGCCTCGGGCCAAGGGAGCTCGCGCTTCGTGGAACTACCTGATGACGTCGTGCTCGGACCTGGATGACGCGACCGTCGTGACCTACTGGATGAACCGCCTGCAGGGACACGAGTCACCGCAGGACTACCTGGTCACCCTCAACGCGCGGGACCGCATCGACCCGGCGACGATCATCGCCGAGATGGACTACGAGCACCCCATCTACACCCCCGAAGTCGTGGCCGCCCAGGGGTCGTTGGCCGGACTGGCAACGGAGCGAACGGTTTTCGCCGGGGCCTACCACGGCTGGGGCTTCCACGAGGACGGCTGCCGTTCCGGGGTCGAGGCAGCTCGGGCGTTCGGGGTGGACTGGTGAACCTGTCCGCGCTGCCCAACCTGTCCGCGCTGCCCACGCTGTCCGCGCTGCCCACGCTGCCCGACCTGCCCACGCTGCCCGCTCTGGTGGACGGCACCGTCTCGCACACTCGCAAGGGCCCCGTGCGGCACGGCTTCCGAAACCGGACCTACCAGTGGCTCGTCGACCTGGACGATATCCCCGAACAGCCTTGGTATCTCATGGGATTCGCGTCCTTCCACGCCAAGGACCACCTCGGCGACCCGGACCGCACGATCAAGTCCAACGTCGAGACGTATCTGGCGGGCAACGGCATCGACCTGGGTCCGAGCGGACGCATCCTGATGCTGGCCAACGCTCGCGTGCTCGGCCACGTGTTCGACCCCCTCACCGTCTTCTGGTGCTTCGACACCACCGGCGCTCTCGCCTGCGTACTCGCTGAGGTCCACAACACCTACGGCGAGCGCCACGCCTACCTGCTGCACCCGGACGTGAGTGGCACGGCGCATACGGCCAAGGCGCTCTATGTCTCACCGTTCTACGACGTGTCCGGCGACTACGCCCTTCGCTTCACCCTGACCCCCGACCTGGTCGCCGTCACGGTGACCCTGCGTCGCAGCGGTCTGACGGCGTTCAGCGCGACGTTCAGCGGCCGCCCCAGACCTGCCACACGTCGAGGCCTGACTGCCCTGGCGATCCGCAGACCGCTGATGCCGCAACGAGTTTCAGCTCTGATCCGGATCCATGGGATCTGGCTCTGGCTACGCCGACTGCCCGTCGTCCCTCATCCACACCACTCACCTCAGGAAGGCGTCCGATGACTGCCATTACCTCCCCACGTTGGGAGTCCTTGACCCGTGCACCCAAAGCCCCCCTGGCCGCAACCGTGGCCCGAGGCATATTCGGTCGCGCAGTCGGTTTGGTACCGGTGCGCGTGACGACGCCGAACGGCCCTTCGTTCGGTGGCGCTGCCGCCGACCCCCTCGCACCCGAGTTCGAGATCGTCCGCCCCGACGCGTTCTTTGCCAGGCTGGGGGCCGACACCAAGATCGGTTTCGGCGAGGGCTACATGGCCGGCGACTGGCGTTCCGGTGCCGGCACGGATCTCGCCGACCTGCTGACGCCCTTTGCGGCCAGGCTGGCCACGCTGGTCCCGCGCCCCCTGCAGCGCCTGCGCGCGCTGGTGGACAAGCGCATCCCCAGCGCCCAGGAGAACACCCTGGAGGGATCGCGCGGCAACATCCAGGCGCACTACGACCTGAGCAACGACCTGTTCGCCCAGTTCCTGGACCCCAGCATGAGCTACAGCTCGGCGTGGTTCGACACGGACCACCCCGGTGTCAAGGAAGACCT
>JAYSQM010000027.1:0-30089 GCA_043721575.1 Phycicoccus sp. | reverse complement strand
GGTCATCCCTGTGCAGCGTGGTGAAGTGGACGAGCTCGTACGTCAGCTCGTCATGGTTCTGCAACGCGTGGACCAGCTGAACCGGGTCGACCCCGAGCGTCAGCGAGGCGTTCAGCGTCAGCCGGAGGAACTCGGTGTCGGCCATGGCCAGCGCATGCTGATAGGCGGGACGGTTGATGAAGTCGTACGACAGGTCGGCACCGGACTCCGAGGTGGCCTTGATGTCCTCGATCGTCAGGTTCAGCTCCTGGAAGGTGAAGCCGCCGACCTTGCGGACCATGCTGGCGATCAGCTGGTTCGCAGCATCCGAGAGAGGGTGGCCCTCCGACCAGGCAGGCAGTCCTACGGCGCTCTTCTCGACGCCAAGGAAGCCATTGGCATCCAGGCGCAGGGCGCCCGACCCGAGATCGCTGAGAGAGTGCAGGGCATCGCCGATGACCATGCGCATGCCGGCAAACGTCGGATCGAGCCAGTTGATCGACGGTTGACCCTCCTTGAAGTAGTGCAGGTACACCCATCTGCGCTCGACGCCGTCGGGACCGGTGACCGGAGCGGTGGCGCTCCAGTTGGTGTCCTTCACTCCGGGCTGGTGGAAGATCACCCGTTTCAGCTTGCCGATGATGTAGCCAGCCTTGTCGAGCTTGTCCTCGGTCTCGAGACCGAGGTTTGTCGAGTCCCGGCCCGCCGGGATCTCTGGCAGGAGGTGCCAGTCGGCCGGCTCGATCTCGACCATGTGATAGATGCCGGGGTAGTCAGCCACCTTCATCTCGGCCAGCCGGAAGTCGGCGCCCTTGCCCGTGTGTCCGGGAACGATGTCGTCGATAATGGTCCCGCCGTGTTCGCCCGCGACCTCGCACATGGTCCGGAACTCGGCCTCCGTGCCGAACGCCGGGTCGATCTGGGTGCTGATGCGGTCGAAGTGTCCGTCGACACTCGGTGTCGGTGACCAGCCGCGGACACCGCCTGCTCGTTTGACCGGGCCGGTGTGGAGCCCATGGATTCCGATGTGCTGAAAGGCTTCCCACAGCTCTGAGTCGCCGAGCGTGGCCAGGAACGAGCAGCCCGGCCGGCCTATGACCGAGATGGGGTACGCGGTGAACCAGACAGACGCCCTCGCGATGGCAGCGCGTGGGTCGGGGTTGGCGAAGGGGTTCTGGAACATGCTTCCCTGGCCGGAGAACTGGCGCGCGATGGCATTGGCGTCGCCCAGCATCGACTCCGCCCGCAGCCACGCGACGTATGCCGGGTTCGCCCCGACCGGCTCGCCGAGCTGTTCTGCTGGGCTGACCTGCGCGCCACGCAGACGAACCCTGGGGCGCAGGTTCCGCGGTCGAGCGGGAAAGAACTGCTTGGCGTACATGCTCTCGATCGGCTCGTGGGCATGCGCCTCGGACGCGCTGTCCTTGGTCACGCTGTCCTTGGTCGCGCCGTCCTCGGTCACTACGTCCTGGGTCATTCGACCTCCCGTTCCTGGTCTGAAGCGTCTCAGGCTCCACGTTAATGGTCTTGGTAGCTGCCCCGGCGCTGACTCGACGCGATGGCCTTGGCAGGCACCACCTGACGGGTCTAGCCTTGCCGACGCGATCCGACATTTGCCCCGAAGCGCCCCATGAGGGCCGTTAACCCGAGGAGTGCCCCGTGCCAACACCCATCACCCGCCGCACGATGTTGGCCAGCGTCGCGGCAGCCGGCGTGCTGACGGCAGCCGGCATGACCCCCGCCGAGGCCGCGAAGCGCCAGCCCCCGCACCGTCCGGGCACTCCCGTCAAGCTGACGATCATGGGCACGACCGACCTGCATGGCAACGTGTTCAACTGGAACTACTACAAGAATGCGGAGTACGACGACGCCGCCAAGAACGACATCGGGCTGGCCAAGGTGGCCACGCTCGTCGAGGCGGTCCGCTCACAACGTGGCCGGGACCACACGCTGATGATCGACGCGGGCGACACGATCCAGGGGACACCGCTGGCCTACTACTACGCGCGCATCGCCCCGATCACCGACGACCTTTTGCACCCGATGGCCGCGGCCATGAACCACATCGGCTACGACGCCGCCGCCCTGGGCAACCACGAGTTCAACTACGGCATCCCGTTGCTGCGCACCTTCGCCGAACAGCTCGACTTCCCGCTGCTGGGGGCCAACGCGCTGGACGCCACGACCGGGCTGCCTGCCTTCGCGCCGTACGTCATCAAGACCGTCAAGGTGAAGGGTGAGCAGCCGATCAAGGTCGGCATCCTCGGCCTGACCAACCCCGGCATCGCCATCTGGGACAAGGCGAACGTCGAGGGCAGGATGACCTTCCCGGGCCTGGTCGAACAAGCCAAGATCTGGGTGCCCAAGATGCGGGCCGCCGGCGTGGACGTCGTCGTGGTGGCTGCACACTCGGGCGCCACCACGTCGTCGTCGTACGGCGACGCGCTGCCCTACCCCGAGAACGCCTCGACCCTTGTGGCGCAACAGGTTCCGGGTATCGACGCCATCCTGGTCGGCCACGCGCACCTCGAGATCGCCGAGCGGCGGGTCGTCAACGAGACCACCGGTCGCGAGGTCGTGCTGACCGAGCCGCTGCGCTGGGGTATGCGGCTCTCCCTGATCGAGCTGTCGCTGGTCAAGCTGCGCGGCCGGTGGGTGGTGCAGAGCGTCGGGTCCAGCGTGCTCAACAGCAACACCGTCGCCGAGGACCCAGAGGTCGTCAAGCTGCTCACGGCCGACCACGACAAGGTCGTCTCGTACGTCAACTCGGTGATCGGCAGCAGCACCCAGGCGATGTCCTGCGCCACTGCCCGCTACGAGGACACGGCGGCGCTGGACTTCATCAACCTGGTGCAGGCGCAGGCGGTACGTACGGCGATCGCCGGCACCCCGCAGGCGGCGCTGCCGATGCTCTCGATCGCCGCACCGTTCTACCGCGACGCGAATATTCCAGCCGGTCCGGTCAGCGTGCGCGACGTCGCAGGGCTGTACATCTTCGACAACACGCTGCTCGGCATCTCCTTCACCGGGTCGCAGGTCAAGGCGTACCTCGAGAAGTCGGCCGAGTACTTCAAGAAGGTCTCGGGCACTGGGCCATTCGCCCCGGACCAGCTCACCAACGCGGTCACATTGGTGGCGCCGAACGGCACGCCGGACTACAACTACGACGTCATGGGTGGCCTGGATGCGCCGCTGACCTATGACATCGACGTCGCCCAGAATCCCGGGTCACGGATCGTCAACCTGTCCTACAACGGAGCTCCGATCAACCCTGCGGCGCGGTTCGTCGTGGCTATCAACAACTACCGGCAGTCCGGCGGCGGCCGGTTCCCCGGTGTCCTGACGGCCCCGGTGGTGCACAACGCCCAGCAGGAGATCCGCCAGCTGATCATCGACTGGGTCACCAGCCACAAGGTCATCGACCCACCGGTGTTCGCCAGGACCGACTGGAAGCTCGTCTCGAACGGTCAGCCGGTGCAGATCAGCCGCTAGTGCGACCAGCACTCTGCCTCCGGCTCGACCCCGAGCCCGGTGTGTCGGGCTCGGCTCAGTGGAAGGCTGACTGGCCGGTGAGGGCCTGGCCGATGACCAGCGTGTGCATCTCGGGAGTGCCTTCGTAGGTCAGGACCGACTCGAGGTTGGCCATGTGCCGGATCACGGGGTACTCCAAGGAGATTCCGTTGGCGCCCAGGATGGTTCGGGCGGTGCGGCAGATCTCCAGCGCCTTGGTGACGTTGTTGAGCTTGCCGATGCTGACCTGTTCGGGGCGCAGGCCCACGGTGTCCTTGCGACGCCCGAGGTGAAGGGCCAGCAGGGTGCCGGTGGTGAGGTCGACGGCCATGCCCGCGAGCTTGCTCTGGGTGAGCTGGAACGCGCTGATCGGCTTGCCGAACTGCTCGCGCTGCCCGGCATACTCCAGTGCGGCCTGGAACGAGCTGCGCGCGGCGCCCATCGCGCCCCACAAGATGCCGTAGCGGGCCTCGTTCAGGCAGGACAGCGGGCCCCTGAGACCGCGGACCTCTGGGAACACCGCGTCGTGGGGCAGGCGCACCCCGTCCAGGACGAGCTCACTGGTCACAGACGCCCGCAGTGACATCTTGTGCTTGATCAGCGAGGCAGAGAATCCGGCAGTGTCAGTGGGGACGACGAACCCGCGGATACCGTCCTCGGTCTGGGCCCAGATGACGGCCGCATCGGCCACCGAACCGTTGGTGATCCACATCTTCGACCCGTCCAGGACCCAGTCCGCGGTGTTGCCGTCACCAGCGCGGCGGGCCCGCGTGCGCATGTTGCCCGGGTCGGAGCCGTGATCGGGCTCGGTCAGTCCGAAGCACCCGATGGCCTCACCGGTGGCCATCAACGGCAGCCATCGAAGCTTCTGTTCCTCCGTGCCGTGTTCCCAGATCGCATACATCGCCAACGACCCCTGGACGCTGACCAGCGAACGGATGCCGGAGTCGGAGGCTTCCAGCTCCAGGCAGGCCAGGCCATAGTCCACCGCAGACATCCCGGCGCAGCCGTAGCCCTGCAGGTGCATTCCGAGCAGGCCGAGACCGCCAAGCTCCCTGGCCAGGTCGCGGATGCCGGGCAGCTCACCGGACTCGAACCATTCGGCGACGTAGGGGTCGATCGAGGACACGCACAGCTGACGGACGGCGGCCCGCACGGCCTTCTCCTCGGCGCTGAGCATGTCGTCGATGCCGGCCAGGTCCAAGGGGTCGAACCTGACGCGTGTCTTGGGCGATGTTGCGCTCATGAGTGCACCTCTTCGGTTGAGTGGTTCGTGGGTAGTGCGTCGCCGGACGGGTCGGCCAACCGGGCCTGTACGGCGACGGTGTCCGCCCCGAGGCCCCTGATTTCAGGTCTGGGCCCGTGACCGTGTATCTTTCTCGACGCATCACCGGGCGGAACATGTCGTCCGGATGCCCCTATAGCTCAGACGGTAGAGCGTCTCCATGGTAAGGAGAAGGTCAACGGTTCGATTCCGTTTGGGGGCTCCGTTCGGAGCATGGGTGGCCGCCTCAACCTCAGCTGGCGGCGGACGTCTTGCTTTCCGGATGCCCCTGGCGGGGTAGCTCAGGTGGTTAGAGCACACGACTCATAATCGTGTTGTCGCGGGTTCAAGTCCCGCTCCCGCTACTGACCCGATTTCGGGTTTGCCCCTGGCGTCGCGTATTCTGGGGCGTCGCCGTGCGGGAGCGGGCGACCACCCAGATCTTTTCAGGTTCACTTCAGTTCTTCCTTGAGTTCCGAGAGCAGGTTCCCCCCGTGGCTAGCAAGAGCTCCGACGTCCGTCCCAAGATCACGATGGCTTGCGTGGACTGCAAGGACCGCAACTACATCACCAAGAAGAACCGCCGCAACAACCCTGACCGCCTCGAGCTCGCCAAGTTCTGCCCGCGCTGCACCAAGCAGACCACGCACCGCGAGACCCGCTGAGCTGCGGCGTCCTTCACGGCGAGCGGGCTCAACGCTCGCGATCCAGGCTTCCTGCGACCGTCTCCGCCACTGGTGGGGGCGGTCGTTGCTGTTGCGCCCCTGAGCTGCAGTCCCCACTTGCCCTTAGGGTGGTCGCCATGGCCGTCAATGCAAGCTTCACCGGGCGCACCTACCCGGCCACCGCCCCCTATGCCGTGGGCCGGGAGAAGATCCGCGAGTTCGCCGAGGCGTTGGGAGCCGATGACGTCGTTCACACCGACCAGATCCGGGCCCGCGCCCGCGGTTACCGCGACGTGATCGCTCCTCCCACGTTTGCCGTCCTGATCGCCCAGCAATGCGACAAACAGCTCATCGTTGACCCGGAAGCGGGGATCGACTTCAGCCGGGTCGTCCACGGCGAGCAGCGGTTCGTCCACCACCGTCCGATCACGGCCGGTGACGAGATCGTCGGCGTGCTGACGGTTGACTCGTTCAAGGAGGCGGGTGGCCACGCAATGGTCACCACCCGCAGCGAGCTGTCCACCACCGAGGGCGAGCCGGTGTGCACCGCCACCTCGACCATCGTGATCCGCGGAGGCGAGTGAGCAGGTGAGCAACGCCGTGCTGTCCGTCAGTGACGTCAAGGTCGGCCAGGAACTACCCTCCCGCACCATCCACATCAGCCGCGCGAGCCTGGTGCAGTACGCCGGGGCCAGCCTGGACCGCAACCTCATCCACTGGGACGAACGCTTCGCCAGGTCCGTGGGGCTTGCCGATGTCATCGCCCACGGCATGTTCACCATGGGTTCGGCGATCAACGTCGTCAGCGACTGGGTCGGCGACGCCGGTCGTGTCGTGGAGTACGGCACCCGCTTCACCAAGCCCGTGGTCGTGCCCTACGAGAGCGGTGCCGACGTCGTGGTGACGGGGGTGGTCACGGCGGTCGACGCCCGGACCAGGCGGGCCACGATCGAGCTCACGGCCGTGTGCGGCACCGACAAGGTGCTCGGCCGCGCCCTCGCCGTCGTCGTCCTCGACTGACCCACCCGATGCGCGAGGAACACCACGTCCCCTTGTCGGGACTGACCACCATGCGGCTGGGCGGCCCGGCTCAGCGCCTGGTCACCGTAGAGACCTCCGACGAGCTGGTCGACGCCGTCCGCGAGGTCGACGACGCCGACGAGCCGTTGCTGGTCGTCGCGGGCGGCTCGAACCTGGTCATCTCCGACGAGGGCTTTGCGGGTTCGGTGGTCCACATCGCGACCAGCGGAATCACCGTCGAGTCCGCCGACTCCTGCGGTGGCGCGACGGTCCGCGTTGCCGCCGGTGAGGTCTGGGACGATGTGGTCGCCCGGGCGGTCGCCGAGGGATGGTCCGGCATCGAGGCGCTGTCCGGCATCCCGGGCTGCGCCGGTGCGACCCCGATCCAGAACGTCGGCGCCTACGGCCAGGAGGTCGCGCAGACCATCGCGGCGGTTCGTGTCTGGGACCGTCGCGAGCAACGGGTCCACACCTTCGCGGGCGCTGACTGCCAGTTCACCTACCGCCACTCGCTGTTCAAGGGCGAGTCGCGCTACGTCGTCCTCGACGTGGTGTTCCAGCTGCGACTGGCCGCACTGTCCGGGCCGGTTGTCTATGCGGACCTGGCGCGGGCTCTGGGCGTCGAGGTGGGGGTGCGGGTGCCGCTCGCGGACGCACGTGAGGCCGTGCTGGCCCAACGCCGCCAACGCGGGATGGTCCTGGACGCCGCAGACCACGACACGTGGAGCTGCGGGTCGTTCTTCACCAACCCGATCATGTCCACCGGCTCGTATGCCGCGCTGCAGGACCGCGCGCAGGCCCGGCTGGGCGCCACCGACGGCCCCGTCCTCGTGCCACGCTTTGACGCACCGGACGGTCAGGTCAAGACCAGTGCCGCGTGGCTGATCGACCAGGCGGGCTTCGGCAAGGGCTACGGCATGCCTGGGCCGGCGGCGTTGTCGACCAGGCACACCCTTGCGGTGACCAACAGGGGTGCCGCGACCGCCGCCGATGTCGTCGCGCTGGCCCGCGAGATCCGCGACGGCGTCCACGATGCCTTTGGGGTGAGCCTGGTCAACGAGCCGGTCCTCGTCGGCCTCACCCTCTGACCTGGCTCACCCTCTGACCTGGCTCAGCCCTGACCTCGGCTCAGCTCTGACCTTGCTCAGTTCAGCTGGCAAGCCACCTGTCGATGTCCGTGAGCATCTGTGCGCGTGCAGGCTCCGGCGCCCGCGAGCCCCGCACGGAACCCCTCGCCAGCTCAGCCAGCTCGACGTCCGAGAGACCGTGTGCCGTGCGTGCGATGTCGTACTGCGCGACCAGCCGTGAGCCGAACAACAGGGGGTCGTCCGCCCCCAGTGCGACCCGTGCGCCGGCCTCGACCAGCTGGCGCAACGGCACGTCCCCAGCGGCTCCGTACACGCCGAGCGCGACGTTGCTGCCGGGGCACACCTCGAGCGTGACGCCGCGGCGCACGACCTCGTCCAGCACCCGCACATCCTCGACACTGCGGATGCCGTGACCCAATCGATCGGGGGCAAGCGCAGCCAGCGTCTCCCGCACCGCAGCAGCCCCGAGCAGCTCACCTCCGTGGGGCACGCAGGCCAATCCGGCGCGACGGGCAATATCAAAGGCTGGGGCGAACTCCGCTGTGACTCCTCGGCGTTCGTCGTTGCTCAACCCAAATCCGACCACATGTCCCGAGCCGTCACCGGCATAGCGCGCGGCGAGGCGAGCCAGCGTCCGCGCATCCAGCGGGTGCCGGATCCGGTTAGCGGCGACAATGACAGCCACACCGATGCCGGCCTCTGCGGCGGCTGAGCGCGCCTCGTCCAGGACGATCTCCAGAGCCGGCGTGATGCCTCCGACGAACTGCGCATACGACGTCGGGTCGACCTGGATCTCCAGCCACCGTGAACCCTCGGCGGCGTCGTCCTGGGCTGCCTCGCGAACGATGCGGCGCATGTCCGCCTCGTCGCGGACGCAGGCGCGGGCCATGTCATAGAGGCGTTGGAAGCGGAACCAGCCACGTTCATCCGCGGCGCTCAGCGTCGGCGGCCACGACGTCGTCAGGGCGTCCGGCAGGCGAATGCCGTGCTTGTGCGCGAGTGCGACCAGCGTGGTCAGCCGCATCGAACCGGTGAAGTGGAGATGCAGGTGCGCCTTGGGCAGCAGGCCCACGGGTCGAAGCATGGCGGCCAGTGTGCCACCCGCGCCGAGCCGGCTCGCAAGGGCACGAAGGTCGCCCTGATGGGGAGCGGCCGGTTGGTGCACGGGCCATATTCGAAACAGGGCGCTATTCCTTTGTCGAGGAGGCCTTTGATGTCGGGCTGGTATGTGATCCACGGCGGGTGCAGTCCTGGACCTGGAAGGACGAAAGTGAGTCGCCCTTGTGATTGTGCCGGAACCTCCAGTGGTGTCCGGTTGGGGCTCCTTTCCAGACCAGTCCGCCGGGCAGCGTCTTGGCACCGTAGGTGACCTCGACGGCCTCCGAGCTGAAGTTCGTCACGTTTGCCCACGCCCCATTGCTACCGGACGAGTTGGCGCAGTAGTTTGGGCGTGTACGCGCACGTCAACCTGTTCGCTGAAAGGCACGATGATGAGCGATCCAAACGCGCAAGCCCCCGATGACCCAAACCTGGGTCAGCGGCCGCCGCAACAGCCCTACCAGTCCGCCACACCGGTCGCAGCGGCACCTCTCACGGAGACTGAGGACAGGCAGTGGGCCTCCTTTGCCCACCTCGGCGGAATCCTGGGCTTCCTGCCTTCCCTCATCATCTGGCTGGTATTCAAGGACCGAGGCCGCTTCACGGCGGTTGAGGCGAAGGAAGCCCTCAATTTCCAGATCACCTTGCTGATCGGTTATGTCGTCATCAACATTCTTGGCGGCATCCTGGCGGCTGTGACATTTGGCATTGGTGGGATTTTCAGCCTTCTGGTCTTGGTTTTGTGGGTCCTCGGCGTGGTCTTCTCGATCCTTGGCTTTACGAAGGCCAAGGACGGGCAGCCCTACCGCTACCCGTTCGCCCTCCGTCTGATCAAGTAGTCCAGCCCCTGCTCTGGTCACTGCACGAGCCCGGGAGATCACCGTGATGCACCGCCTCACTGTCCCCGCCGTCGCCTGGCCGCCGTCCTCGGCGTAGCCGGCTGCTCGAGCGGTTCGGGCTCGACCGCCACCGGGTCGACGGGCGGGGCGAGTCCGACCGCCGCTCCCACGTTGTCTGCGCCCGCGTCAATGCCCCCGGCCACCCAAGCCGGCGGGTCCTGCCGCATTGTCGACCAGGAGGCCGCGACTGGCGTCGTCGGCTTCCTGGTGAAGGCCGGGATCAGCTCGGGGGCGGGCGTCTCCAAGGGCGGCATCCAGAAGGTCGACGGCTGTGCGTACGCCCAGATAGCCGTGTTCAGCGGCGAGAGCTTCATCACGGTGGCCGTGACCCGTGCGGACGCGGACGTCGCGAAGTCCCAGGCCGAGGCCACCGCGACCGCGAAGGTGCTGATCGGGGGGAGCTGATCTGCGGCCCTGAGCCGACGAGATCCATCCTGTGCCGCTGAGCGTGTGACGGTCGCGCCGTTCCGCGAAGACCTCGATCGAGGAATCTGTTACTGCCACGTCCAAGCAGGTGCGACAGGCGTATCGGGTTCCAATGATCGGTAGCCTCTGCGGCGGTCGAGGACGGCGAGCTAGCGCGGACCGCAGACGCCAAGTTCCGCGCTCTTGGGATAGGTGAAGTGCGCCATCCACTTCGCTGCCCCGCTCGCAGGCTTGCTTGGTGTCGACTCCTGGTCAAGGTGGATCACCCTCCGGCAGAGCGAGGCCGGCGGGACCCCGGAACCTGCGCCGCGACCGCTCCTGGCCGTCAACCCAACGCCCCGAGCGCGCAGGCCGGATGTCAGCTCAGACGCGATAGGTGGTCTTGTTTCGCGCAGTGCCAGACGTGAGCGTCAGCGCGCCTCGCCGAGCAGCTTCTGGAGCCGGGCAACGCCTTCGGCCAGGTCGGTGTCGCCCAGGGCATAGGACAGCCGCAGGTAGCCGCTGGGTCCGAACGCCTCACCGGGCACGACGGCCACTTCGGCCTCATCCAGGATCAGCGTCGCGAGCTGCGCCGACGTGGTGCAGACCCGGCCGCGGATGGTCTTGCCGAGGAGGCCCCTGACCGACGGATAGACATAGAACGCACCGGTGGGCACCGGGCAGTGGACACCCTCGATCTCGTTGAGCATCCCGACCATCGTGCGGCGGCGACGGTCGAAGGCCACCTTCATCTCCTCCACTGCGTCCAGCGATCCGTTGAGCGCCGCGATCGCCGCCCGCTGGGAGATGTTGGAGACGTTCGAGGTCGAGTGCGACTGCAGGTTGGTGGCTGCCTTGATGATGTCGCGTGGGCCGATCATCCAGCCGACGCGCCATCCAGTCATGGCGTAGGACTTGGCTACGCCGTTGAGCACGACGCAGGTGTCAGCAAGCTCAGGCACCTCGACCGGCATGGAGGCCGAGCGCGCCCCGTCATACGTCAGGTGCTCGTAGATCTCGTCGGTGACGACCCAGATCCCGTTGGTCACGGCCCAGCGGCCGATCTCGCGGACCTGCTCAGGGGAGTAGACCGAGCCGGTGGGGTTGGACGGCGAGCAGAACAGCAGCGCCTTGGTCTGGGGCGTTCGCGCCGCCTCGAGCTGTTCGACGGTCACCAGATAGTCCTGGTCCTCGCCCGCGAACACCTCGACCGCGGTGCCGCCCGCAAGCTTGATCGCCTCGGGGTAGGTCGTCCAGTACGGCGCCGGGAGCAGCACCTCGTCGCCCGGGTCGAGCAGCGCGGCGAAGGTGTTGTAGACGGCCTGTTTGCCGCCGTTGGTGACCAGCACCTGCTCGGGCGCCACG
The DNA here is from genome assembly GCA_043721575.1 of Phycicoccus sp. Taxonomy (GTDB): domain Bacteria; phylum Actinomycetota; class Actinomycetes; order Actinomycetales; family Dermatophilaceae; genus UBA4719. The sequence continues at coordinate 18,796 of JAYSQM010000027.1, read as the reverse complement.
TGGTAGTGGCTGTCGCGCAACGTCTTGTCGACGATCGCCTTCCTCAGCTCGGGCAGCCCTGCCGCCGGCGTGTAGCGGTGGTTTGCCGGATCATGGGCGGCCGCGACCGCCGCGGCGACGATGTAGTCGGGGGTCGCAAAGTCGGGCTCGCCGGCGCCGAAGCCGATGACCGGACGGCCCTCGGCCTTCATCGCCTTGGCCTTGGCGTCGACGGCAAGCGTCGCTGACTCGGTGATGGAGCCGATACGGCGGGAGACACGGGCGCGGGGGGCGGGCTCAGTCACGGGACAATGGTCGCAGACGTTGGTATGCCGTGTGGCTGTGCGTCCGCAGACCGGTCACCGGCGCTCCGACGCCGAGTTCGCATTGGGCCACCGACCTCGCGTATGCTCACCCACTGGGTGGTTGACGACAACCATGCTCAGGCATGCCCCGAGGCCTCCCGGCACCTAGGGCAGTGGCTCAATTGGTAGAGCATCGGTCTCCAAAACCGACGGTTGGGGGTTCGAGTCCCTCCTGCCCTGCGTAGTTTGATCCGACAACGAGAATGAGGAACTGTGACCGAGACGAGCACGGCAGACGCCGCTGGCTCCGGTCGCGCACGCCGTGACGGCCCACAGCAGGGCAACGCGGTGGGCCGGTTCTTCGGGGCCATCGCCCTGTTCGTCAGCCAGATCCTGGACGAGCTCCGCAAGGTCGTTCGGCCGACGCGGCACGAGCTGGTCACCTACACCACGGTCGTCATCGTCTTCGTCTCTGTTGTCATGGCTTTCGTGTGGGGCCTCGACCAGCTGATCGTCAAGCTGGTCGCTCTCGCTTTCGGCAAGTAGCACCGTAACAAGCACTTCGGGCCCGCCTCGTCGGTCCGACATCGCGATCGTGGGCCACCGCGATCGGTCAGTTCAGAATTGAAGGAAGTAGGTCATCAGCGTGTCCGAGCAGCAGACCTCCGAGGTCTCCGCCGACCAGCCCGCCGAGAGCGAGCAGGGCGTCGACGCGGTCGAGCAGGCTGACGTCGACATTGACGACGCGGCCGAGGATGAGGCTGCGTTCCGCGCCAAGCTTCGCATCCAGGAGGGTGACTGGTTCGTCATCCACTCCTACGCCGGCTATGAGAACCGGGTCAAGGCCAACCTGCTGACCCGCGTGACCTCCCTGAACATGGAGCCGTACATCTTCGACGTGCAGGTCCCCATGGAGACGGTCACCGAGATCAAGGGCGGCCAGCGCAAGCAGGTCACCCGCGTCCGGATGCCCGGATACGTCCTGGTTCGGATGGATCTGACCGACGAGAGCTGGGGGGCTGTGCGACACACCCCGGGTGTCACCGGCTTCGTGGGTCACACCCACCAGCCGGTCCCGCTCTCGCACGATGAGATCTACACGATGCTCAACCCGGCCTTCGAGACCCCTGGCGATGCCGCGGGTGCCGCCGGGGGAGCAAAGGGGGGCGAGACGCACATCGACTTCGAGGTGGGCGAGTCCGTCACCGTCATGGAGGGGCCGTTCGAGACCCTTCCCGCCACCATCTCCGAGATCAAGGCCGAGGGCCAGAAGCTCAAGGTGCTGGTCTCGATCTTCGGCCGCGAGACACCGGTCGAGCTCTCGTTCAGCCAGGTCGCCAAGATCTGAGCGAACGGCGCACGGCTGTCGTCTGACGGCGTCCATGCGCCACCATCGGCAGTAGCCAGAGTCACCCGCACCATCCCCAGCAAACAAGGACCCAGACAATGCCTCCCAAGAAGAAGAAGGTCGCCGGCTTCATCAAGCTGCAGATCCAGGCCGGCGCGGCGACGCCGGCCCCGCCCGTGGGCCCCGCCCTCGGTCAGCACGGTGTCAACATCATGGAGTTCGTCAAGGCGTACAACGCAGCGACGGAGTCCCAGCGCGGCAACGTCATCCCCGTGGAGATCACGGTCTACGAGGACCGCTCGTTCACCTTCATCACCAAGACACCCCCGGCTGCCGAGCTGATCAAGAAGGCTGCTGGCGTGGCCAAGGGCTCCGGCGAGCCGCACAAGACGAAGGTTGCCCACCTGTCGGCCGACCAGGTCCGTGAGATCGCCCAGATGAAGATGCCAGACCTCAACGCCAACGACATCGAGCAGGCGGCCAAGATCATCGCCGGCACGGCTCGGTCGATGGGCATCACCACCGGCTGACGTCGGTGCACCCGGTACGACCGTCGGTGACCTTCCCCCTGCGGGAGGCGCCGGGCGGCATACCGATCAGTGGCAGGGCCAGCGCTGGTCCGTTCGACCACGAACTCCGCAAGACCGCACGGCAAGCACCAGGAGCAGAAATGAAGCGCAGCAAGGCATACCGCACCGCCGCCGAGAAGATCGACGCCGACAGGCTCTACCCACCCCTCGAGGCCGTCCGTCTGGCCAAGGTCACCTCCAGCACCACGTACGACGCGACCGTTGAGGTTGCCATGCGACTGGGCGTTGACCCGCGCAAGGCCGACCAGATGGTCCGTGGCACCGTCAACCTCCCGCACGGCACGGGCAAGACCGCAAGGGTCCTGGTTTTCGCCACCGGAGAGCGCGCACAGCAGGCAACGGCCGCTGGGGCCGACTACGTCGGCTCGGACGAGCTGCTCGACAAGGTGGCCGGTGGCTGGCTCGACTTCGACTCGGTCGTCGCGACGCCGGACCTCATGGGCAAGGTCGGCCGTCTTGGCAAGGTGCTGGGTCCGCGTGGCCTCATGCCCAACCCCAAGACCGGCACCGTGACGATGGACGTGGCCAAGGCTGTCACCGACATCAAGGGTGGCAAGATCGAGTTCCGCACCGACAAGCACGCCAACCTGCACTTCATCATCGGGAAGGTCTCCTTCGACGAGGCCCAGCTCGTGGAGAACTACGGTGCCGCGCTGGACGAGATCCTGCGTCTCAAGCCGTCCTCGTCCAAGGGTCGCTACATCGAGAAGGCCACGATCTCCACGACCATGGGCCCCGGCATCCCACTGGACCAGAACCGGACGCGCAACCTGCTCGCTCCGGAAGAGTCCGTTCAGTAGCCGGCTGGTGGACTGACCCACCGCACGTGTTTGCGGGGCCGCACCCGATCACCGGTGCGGCCTCGCTGCGTTGGGGCCCAGGTTCGTCGGCCTCGACCAGGGGGACCGATCGATTTTGACTGTGGAGGGTTGGCCCGTAGGCTGGGTCCGAACCAAAGACCGCCGGTTGTCATCCTGCTCCTTGCAGGGTGATCGAAGGTTCCGCAGCATGCGGGCAACCAGCGCAGGATCGCACGTGACCGGCATACATCCTGTGGATGCCGCGAGCCCCGCGCCTGCGCCGGGGCTCTTCTTGTGTGCGGCCGCCTTCTCCGGCATCTCATTTCGGAAGGAGGCGCAAGTGGCAAAGCCCGAAAAGGCAGCAGCCATCGCCGAGCTGACGGACAAGTTCCGCAACTCGGGTGCGGCCGTGCTCACGGAGTACCGCGGCCTGACCGTGGCGCAGCTGACCACGCTGCGTAGCACCATCCGCGCGCACGCTACCTACGCCGTCGTGAAGAACACGCTCACCGAGATCGCAGCCAGGGAAGCCGGCGTCACGGCCTTCGATGGTCAGCTCTCGGGCCCGTCCGCGATCGCCTTCATCACCGGTGACCCGGTTGAGGCGGCCAAGGGTCTGCGTGACTTCGCCAAGGCAAACCCCCACCTCGTGATCAAGGCCGGCGTCCTGGACGGCAAGGCCTTGTCTCCCGCGGAGATCACCAAGCTCGCGGACCTCGAGTCCCGTGAGGTTCTCCTGGCCAAGCTGGCCGGCGCCATGTTGGCGTCGCTGAGCAAGGCTGTCTACCTCTTCGCCGCTCCCTTGTCGCAGACGGCCCGCGTGGTCGACGCCCTTCGCGCCAAGGTCGAGGCGCAGAGTCCTGCAGTCACTTCAGTCACCGTGGAGGCTCCGTCCGAGCTTCTTGAGGTGGCACCGCAGGACGCGCCGGTTGAGCAGGACGCCGTCGAGGCGCTTGCAGACATCGCCGCCGAGACCACCGAAGACGTCGCCACGGGTGGCGACGAGAGCTGACGCGACCCGGTCGCGGCGCCCTGATCCACCACCAACGCCACTCACGGCATGTGCACGAATCATCAGAAAGGAACTGCCACCATGGCAAAGCTCAGCACCGACGAGCTCATCGAGTCTTTCAAGGAAATGCCGCTCATCGAGCTCTCTGAGTTCGTGAAGCTGTTCGAGGACACCTTCGGTGTCACCGCTGCGGCCCCGGTTGCCGTTGCTGCTGCCGGCGGCGGCGCTGCTGCGGCCGTCGAGGTCGAGGAGCAGGACGAGTTCGACGTCGTCCTGGAGGCGGCTGGCGAGAAGAAGATCCAGGTCATCAAGGAGGTGCGCTCTCTGACGAACCTCGGCCTGAAGGAGGCCAAGGACCTCGTCGACGGCGCCCCGAAGCCGGTCCTGGAGAAGGTTGCCAAGGACGTTGCGGAGAAGGCCAAGGCTGCCCTCGAGGGCGCCGGCGCCACCGTCACCCTCAGGTGACCTAGAGCCCGCGCGCTTCGATACGGCGCGGGGGATGCCTTGCGAGACAGCGGGACGGACCATCTGGTCCGTCCCGCTGTTCTTGTGTCGGCGGTTACCGCCGGGTCGAGTCATCCGGCCGTAACCTGTCGGCCCGCCGCTCGTTATCTCCTTGACATGCGGGACGGGATCCTTGGCGCTGGCCGGAGGTCCCCTCGTGCCTCCTCCGTCCTGGAGGAGGATCGGCCGGGAGCACGTGAGGTGTGGCAGTGGGCGTCGAGATCAGGGTCGAAGGTCTGACCAAGTCGTTCGGGTCCCAGGTGATCTGGAACGACGTGACACTGACCCTGCCCGCCGGCGAGATCTCGGTCATGCTCGGTCCATCCGGGACCGGCAAGTCCGTGTTCCTCAAGACTCTGGTCGGATTGCTCAAGCCCGAGAAGGGCTCGATCTGGATCAACGACCGTGACCTGACCACGCTGCGCGAACATGACCTCTACGAGGTCCGCAAGCTCTTCGGTGTGCTGTTCCAGGACGGTGCGCTCTTCGGGTCCATGAACCTCTACGACAACATCGCCTTCCCGTTACGCGAGCACACGAAGAAGACCGAGGCAGAGATCAAGTCGATCGTCGGGGCGAAGATCGAGCTGGTTGGCCTGCAGGGCGCCGAGGGGAAGCTGCCGGGCGAGATCTCCGGTGGCATGCGCAAGCGGGCAGGTCTGGCCCGCGCCCTGGTGCTGGACCCCGAGATCATCCTCTTCGACGAGCCGGACTCCGGCCTCGACCCGGTTCGTACGGCCTACCTCAACCAGCTGATCGTCGACCTCAACGCCCAGATCCAGGCGACGTTCCTGATCGTCACCCACGACGTCAACACGGCGCGCACCGTGCCCGACAACATCGGCTTGCTCTATCACAAGCACCTGGCCATGTTCGGGCCTCGCGAGATGCTGCTGTCCAGCGAGGAGCCAGTGGTCCGTCAGTTCCTCAATGCCCAGCGCATCGGCCCGATCGGCATGTCCGAGGAGAAGGACGCCGACGAGCTCGCCGCCGAGTCAGGGCAGGAGCTGCCGCCGTTGCCACCCATCCCACTGCAGCTCGAGACGAGCAACGGCATGGTCCGCCCGTCGGCACGCCCGCCAGGAGACTGGGGTCGGGCGAACGGTGTGACCCCGCCTCCGGGGTCCTTCCGGCCCTCGAGCCACGTTGGCGAGTGGGCACAGACATGAGCCTGACCGGAGCCGCCACCGGAGTCCTGAGGCAGACCGGGTCCCTGTTCGCCTTCGCCCTTGACGTTCTGCGAACACTGCCGCGGCGCCCGTTCCAGGTCAAGGAGTTCATCCAGCAGTCCTGGTTCATCGCCAGCGTCACGATCCTGCCGACCGCGCTGGTGTCCATCCCGTTCGGGGCTGTCATCGCACTCCAGCTCGGCACCCTGACCCGCCAGCTGGGAGCCCAGTCCTACACCGGTGCAGCCAGCGTCCTGGCCGTCATCCGCGAAGCTTCCCCCATCGTCACGGCGTTGCTCATCGCAGGCGCCGGCGGGTCGGCGATCTGCGCAGACCTCGGAGCGCGCAAGATCCGCGAGGAGATCGACGCGATGGAGGTGCTCGGGATCAGCCCCATCCAGCGCCTGGTCGTCCCGCGTGTGCTCGCCATGATGCTGGTCTCCGTCCTGCTCAACGGCCTGGTCTCGGTGGTCGGCGTGTCCGGCGGCTACTTCTTCAACGTGATCATCCAGGGCGGCACACCCGGGGCCTACATAGCCTCCTTCACTGCGCTGGCCCAGCTGCCGGACCTGTGGGCCGGCGAGATCAAGGCCCTGATCTTCGGCGTCATCGCCGCCATCGTCGCCGCGTACAAGGGTCTCAACGCCGGCGGCGGTCCAAAGGGCGTCGGCGATGCGGTCAACCAGAGCGTGGTGATCACCTTCATGTTGTTGTTCGTCGTCAACTTCGTGGCCACCGCCGTGTACTTCCAGGTCGTTCCACAAAAAATCTGAAACGTGTATGTGTCCGTAGATCTGTCCGCATTCATTGACCAGGAGGTGAACCCATGACCAGTCTTAAGATCCTGGCCGGCCGGCCCGTCGCGGCACTGGACGACCTTGGCGGTCAGCTGCGCTTCTACGTGCGCTCCTTTGCGTGGAGCGGTCGAACGCTGCGCCGATACAAGAAGGAAGTCGTTCGTCTGCTGGCCGAGGTGAGTCTGGGCACCGGTGCCCTCTCGGTGGTCGGCGGCACCGTGGGGGTCATCTCCTTCCTGGCGTTCTTCACCGGCACGGAGGTCGGACTGCAGGGATACTCCTCGCTCAACCAGCTGGGCACGGGGGCCTTCACCGGCTTCATCTCCGCCTATCTGAACACCCGCGAGATCGCGCCACTGGTCGCCGGCCTCGCGCTGGCTGCCACCGTGGGCTGCGGCTTCACGGCCCAGCTGGGCGCGATGCGGATCAGTGAGGAGGTGGATGCCCTCGAGGTCATGGGCATTCCGAGCCTCCCGTTCCTGGTGACCACGCGGATGATCGCGGGGTTCGTCGCGGCCATGCCGCTCTATGTGCTGGGCTTGTTGTCCTCGTATGCAGCCACGCGGTTCGTCACCACGGGCTATTTCGGGCAGTCCAAGGGGACGTACGACCACTACTTCCACCTGTTCCTGCCGCCCATCGACGTCTTCTGGTCGTTCGTCAAGGTGATGGTCTTCGCGGTCGTGATCATCCTGATCCACTGCTACTACGGATACACCGCCTCCGGCGGTCCCGCCGGCGTCGGCGTGGCGGTCGGCAAGGCGGTTCGCGCCTCGATCGTGGCCATCAACATCGTCGACTTCTTCTTCAGCCTGGCGGTCTGGGGCGCCACCACGACGGTTCGGATCGCGGGGTAGTGCCGATGAGTGCCTCCCGCGGCGGCGTCGTCTCCCGCCTGAGCAACCATGCCTACGGCGTTGCGTTCCTGCTCACCCTCATGGTCCTGGTCGGGTTGGCCGTCGCGTCCTTCCAGAAGAGGTTCACCCCGGTTGTGTTGGTCACGCTGATGGCCGAACGGATCGGCAACCAGCTCCAGAGCGCCTCCGATGTCAAGATCCGAGGGCTGATCGTCGGTGAGGTCCGGTCCATCACCAGCACCGGCAACGGAGCCAGCATCGAGCTGGCGTTGCAGCCCGACCAGGTGGCCAACATCCCGGTCAACGTGTCGGCGCGGATCTTGCCCAAGACCCTCTTCGGTGAACGCTACGTCGACCTGGTCATCCCGGCGGCCCCGTCGCATCGGACCATCGCCGAGGGCGACATCATCGGCCAGGACCGCACCTCTGTCGCGATCGAGCTCGAGCAGGTCTTCGACAACCTGCTTCCGCTCCTGCGTGCCGTCAAGCCCGAGAAGCTCGCGGCCACCCTCAACTCGCTCGCCGATGCCCTTGAGGGCCGCGGCACGCAGCTCGGCAACAACCTGGTCCTGGCGGACAGGTACTTTGCCGCGATAAACCCCAACATGCCCACCATCCAGGCGGACATCAGTGGCCTGGCCGACCTGGCGTCCACCTACGCCGCAGCCGCGCCCGACCTCTTGCGGATGCTGAAGTCACTGACCACGACCAACGCGACGATTGTGGAGAAGCAGAATGCCCTGGCCGGGTTCCTTGCAGGGACAGCGGGATTCGCCAACACCGCGACGGAGTTCCTGAACGCCAACGGCGACCGCATCATCCAGGTCGGGCGCGTGCAGCGCCCGACGCTGGCGCTCGCGGCGCGCTACGCACCGGAGTACCCGTGCTTTGCCACCGGACTGGCGAACTGGATCCCCCGCGCGACCCAGATGTTCAGCAACCACACCTTCCACATCACCCTCGAGACGGTCAAGCCGCGCACGCCCTATCGACCTGGGGAGGAGCCGGTCTGGGGCGACCACCGTGGCCCGTCCTGCATGGGTCTACCCGCCCCGAACAACAACCAGTCGAACCCCAGGCCCGGACTGAAATTTGCCGACGGCACCAGCGGCTTCGGCTACCAGTCGCCGAGTGCCTTTCCCGCAGCGGGCTCGGCGCTGCCGTCCTACTTCTCCGTGCCGACGGCCCTTGGCATTCCCCGCGCTGACTCGGGTCTGGCCGGAACTGCGGGCGAACAGCAAGTGATTGCAAGACTGTTCGCGCAGGATGGCGCTGATGCCCGCCCTTCGGCCATCACCACGTTGCTGGCCGGTCCCATCCTTCGCGGAACGGTGGTGAACCAGACGTGAAGACCTCCTCCAGCCTGATCAAGCTGATCATCTTCGCACTGGTCACGCTCGTCACGTTCGGGACGCTGGCGGCCACCATCGCCAACATCTCCTTCGGTGACCGCTCCACCTACACGGCGATCTTCACCGACGTCACCGGGCTCTCGAACGGGCAAGACGTGCGCATCGCCGGCGTCCGCGTCGGGGAGATCACCAAGATCGGAATCTTCAAGGACCGCACCAGCGCCGTCGTGGACTTCCGCGTGGCCAAGACGAGCGTGTTGACCGGGGGCACCATCGCCACCATCAAGTACCGCAACCTTATCGGCGAGCGCTACCTCGCCCTGGGCCAGGGACCGGGGCCGGCCACAGCCTTGCGCGACGGCGACACCATCGCCAGGGATCACACCCGGTCGGCGCTTGACCTGACGCTCCTGTTCAACGGTTTCAAGCCCCTCTTCGCGGCGCTGTCGCCCAAGGACGTCAATGACCTGTCCGGCGAGATCATCTCGGTCCTGCAGGGCGAAGGCGGCAACATCAACTCGTTGCTGTCCCGCACCGCCTCCCTCACCTCGACCCTTGCCGATCGTGACGCTGTCATCGGTCGAACCATCACCAACCTCAACACCGTTCTCGGGACCGTAGACGCGCACGACAAGGCCCTGGGGGACCTGCTGGACCAGCTCCAGGCGTTTGTCTCCGGCCTGGCGCAGGACCGCACCGCCATCGGTTCGTCACTGGCCAACATCAACAACGTCACGGCGCAGACGGCAGACCTGCTCAGGGCCGGCCGACCGGCGATCCAGCAGGACGTGGCCAACCTCGGGGCGCTGGCCACCTTGCTGAACAAGCCGTCCAACACCGCGATGTTCGAGAAGTTCATCTCGACGACTCCGGGCAAGCTCGACACGCTCACCCGCACGGCGACATACGGCTCCTGGTTCAACTTCTACCTGTGCCGTTTCAACGGCAAACTGGTCCTGCCCACCGGGGCGACCACGTCACCCTCGTATGCCGTGTCGTCCGCGAGGTGCTCATGATCCCCTTCCGCGAACGCAACCCCGCGCCGATCGGCGCGATCGGCATCGGCCTGATCGGCCTGCTGCTGTTCGGCGCGTTCAACGCCCAGAGTCTCCCGCTGATCGGCAGCGGGGACTCCTACCACGCGGCGTTCACCGAGGCTGGCGGCATCCGCACGGACGACGACGTGCGCGTCGCCGGCGTCAGGGTCGGCAAGGTGACCGGGATCGAGCTCGAGGGCTCGCATGTGAGGGTCGACTTCCTGGTCACCGGTGACGCGGCGTTCGGTCCGCTGACGGGTGCATCGATCCGGATGAAAACCCTGCTGGGGCAGAAGTACGTCGCGCTCCAGCCGAACGGGGCGGGGCAGATGGCGCCGGACTCCGAGATCCCGCTCGGGCGCACCGTGTCCTCCTACGACATCGTCGACGCCTTCTCGGACCTGACGACCACGACCGAGCAGGTCAACACCGGGCAGCTGGCCCAGTCGCTGGATGTGATGGCCACGCAGTTCCGGGACAGCCCCGAACACGTGAAGTCGGCGTTGAGCGGACTGTCCCGCCTGTCGAAGACGATCGCCTCCCGTGATGGGGAGCTGCGCACGCTGTTGGCCCGGGCCAACAGCGTCAGCGCCACCGTCGCCTCCCGAAACGACACGACGGCCACGCTCATCAGGGACGCAGACCTGTTGCTCGTCGAGCTGGCGGCCCGACGAGAGGCGATCCACACCCTGTTCACCAACACCTCCGAGCTGGCCATTCAGCTCACGGGTCTGGTTCGGGACAACCGCACCGCGCTGAAGCCGGCTCTGGACCAGCTGACCAAGGTTCTCGCCGTTCTGACCAAGCACGAGCAGGACCTCGACAAGACGATCGCACGAATGGCGCCGTTCACCCGGGTCTACGCCAACACGCTCGGCAACGGACGCTGGTTCGACACCTTCGTTGCCAACCTGACGGTCCCGGTGGGGGTGCTCAAGCCATGAGGGTCAACAAGATCGTCGCGTCGACCGTCGTGGTGGCGCTGGTTGCCGCAGCCTTCGTCCTCTGGCCACGCCAGGAGAAGACTCATGTCACGGGGATGTTCTCCCGCGCAGTGGGTCTCTATCCCGGATCCGATGTCAGGGTCCTGGGGGTGCCGATCGGCACCGTCACGTCGGTGACGCCCAAGGGCAACCAGGTCGCGGTGGAGTTCGAGTACGACGCCGCAGTCAAGGTTCCGGCCACCGCCAAGGCGGCCGTCGTGGCCCCGTCGCTGGTCAGCGATCGCTACATCCAGCTGCTACCGCCATACACGTCCGGGCCTGCCATGAGCAGCGGAACGACCATCGCCCTGGACCGTACTGCCGTCCCGGTCGAGCTGGACCGGATCTCCGCGAGCATGGACGACCTGATGGTTGCCCTCGGCCCTGAGGGTGCGAACAAGGACGGTGCGCTGTCGCGGGTCCTCGATACCGGTGCCAAGAACCTGGAAGGTCAGGGCACTGCGATCCACGACACCAACCACGACCTGTCGTTGGCGCTGCAGGCCGTGTCCGGTGGCAAGAACGACCTGTTCTCCACGGTCAAGAACCTGCAGTCCTTCACCAGCACCCTGGCCACGAACGACGCCCAGGTGCGCAGGCTCAACACCGACCTCGCCAGCGTCTCCGACCAGCTCGCGGGGGAGCGGGGTGATCTGGCGGCCGCGCTGAAGAACCTGGCGATCGCGTTGAGCGAGACGGCGACGTTCGTACACGACAACAGGTCCGTCCTCAAGACGAACGTCGACCAGCTCACCAGCGTGACGACGACGATCGCCAAGCAGCGCGACGCCCTGGCCGAAACCCTCAAGAACGCTCCGGTCGCGGTCAGCAACCTGCAGAACGCATACAACCCGACCAGCGGCACACTGGACACGCGCAACAACGCCGCTCAGCTCAATGACCCGGCCCTGTTGCTGTGCGCCCTGATCACCGGCCCGACCGGCACGGGCAACACCGACCTGTGCAAGAGCATCCAGACGCTGCTGAAGGTTCCAGCTGCGCCCGGAGGCCCCGGGCTGCCACTCAACCTGTTGTCCGCGATGCCGGCCGGCTCTGTGCTCGGCGCGGATGTTCGTGGAGCCGACCCGACTCTGGGTGGCCTGCTGGGAGGAGCCCGATGAACCGCCGAACGGGTACGCCGCGTCGCGCGGCTACCGCCGTGTGTGCGACAGCCGCAATCGTCCTGGCGATGACGCTGACTGCGTGCCAGGGCGCCTATGACCTGCCCCTACCCGGCGGTGCGGCCGGTGGGAGTGACGTCTATCGGGTGACTGCGGAGTTCGCCGATGTCCTCGACCTGGTGCCTCAGTCGTCGGTCAAGGTCGACCAGGTCACCGTGGGCACCGTCGAGAAGATCGCGGTCAACGGCTGGACGGCCCGCGTCACGCTGCGGCTGCCGAACTCGGTCAAGCTGCCAGACAACGCGATCGTCGAGCTGAAGCAGACCTCGTTGCTGGGTGAGAAGTACGTCCAGCTGGAGCCGCCGACCGGCATCGCGCCGGTGGGCGCCCTGCGCGACGGCGACAACATCCCGCTGGCCCGCACGGGGCGCAACACCGAGGTTGAAGAGGTCCTCAGTGCACTGTCGTTGCTGCTCAACGGTGGCGGCGTCGCGCAGCTCAAGGTGATCCAGGTCGAGCTCTCCAAGGCGTTGGGCGGCAACGAGACCCAGATCCGGGACCTGATCGTCCAGCTCGACACCTTCGTGGGCGGTCTGGACAAGCAGAAGGCCGAGATCGCGCGCGCGATAAACGGCATCGACGTGCTGTCCGCCAGGATCGCCGGCCGCAAGGTCGATCTCGCTGCCGCGTTGGAGGCTTTGCCCAAGGGTCTGAAGGTACTGGCCGACCAGCGCAAGCAGCTGACCGCGATGCTGACGGCCCTGAGCAACCTGGGCGCGGTGGGGACCAGGGTCATCACGGCGACCAAGGCGGACACGGTGGCCAACCTGCAGGCTCTGGCCCCGGTTCTGGGCCAGCTCGCCCGCGCGGGTGACGACCTCCCCAGGTCCTTGCAGGTGTTGCTCACCTATCCGTTCCCGGACGAGGCGACCAACACCATCCGTGGCGACTACACCAACCTGTATGCCACAGCAGATCTCGACCTGCGCAGTACCGGCGGAAACCTCGGGCTGCCGCCATTACCAACGGCACCCGGCCCAGGGCTGCCCAGCCTCCCGCCCCTTCCGCTGCCGCCCCTTCCGTTGCCGCCCCTGCCGCTTCCGTCCGTGACGGTGCCCCCCCTGCCGATAGGTCCGAGCCCGAGCCCGAGCCCGAGCACGACAACGTGCGCCACGGTCATCTGCCTGGGGCAGGGTGGTCAGGGGTCGTCGCAGGCGTTCCGGTCCACGGGCGACCCCGAGGATTCTTGGCTGTCGCTGATGCGAACGGGGGGTGCCGCATGATCCGGCGCGCTACGCAGGTCCAGCTCCTGGTGTTCGCCCTGATCACCCTTGTGACGGTGTCGATCCTGGCGGCCCGGTTCGTCGGGCTGACCGACAAGATCATCGGCGGCACCTACCTGGTCTCGGCTGACTTCGCTGACTCCGGCGGCATCTTCAAGGGCGCCGAGGCGACCTACCGCGGCATCACCGTCGGCAGGGTCGAGGCCTTGGCGCTGAAGAAGGACGGCGTCCTGGTGCAGGTGCGGTTGAACCGCGGCACCGAGATCCCCAAGGACACCCAAGCGGTTGTCGAGAACCGCTCCGCAGTCGGCGAGCAGTACATCGACTTCCAGCCCAGGACGGCCGGTGGGCCGATGCTGACTGCCGGCTCGGTCGTTCCGCGCGCCGACACACGTTCTCCCGTGCGCATCGACAACCTCCTGCTGCATCTCGACCAAACGGTGCAGTCGGTGGACCGCAAGCAGCTGGGCATCGTGGTCGACGAGCTGGGCAACGCCTTCGTTGACGGTGGCGCAGACCTGCAGCGCTTGCTGGACTCCGGCGACGCCCTCACCAAGGCGGCCACCGAAGCACTGCCGCAGACGATCAAGCTGATCAACGACGGCAAGATCGTGCTGGACACCCAGAAGGCGACCTCGGGCAACATCAAGGACTTCTCCAAGAACTTCGCCGATCTTTCCGAGACCCTCCAGGGCAGCGATGCGGACCTGCGACTGGTCCTGGACCGAGGCGCGGTTGCGTCCAAGGAGCTCGATGGGCTGATCAAGGACAACCAAGGTTCGCTGGCCGCCCTGTTGACGAACTTCATCACCATCGGTCAGGTGACCACCGCCCACATCAACGGCATCGAGCAGCTCCTGGTCACCTATCCCGATGTCGTGGCCGGTGGCTACACGGTGGTTCCCGGTGACGGCACGGCGCACTTCGGCCTGGTGCTCAACGCCGACCAACCGAAGGCCTGCACCGCCGGCTACGGCGGCACCCAGCGGATCGGTCCGGACCAGAGCGCAAACCTGCCTCCGGTGAACACCGGGGCGCGCTGCACGCTGCCGCGTGGGTCGGCATCGTCGGTCCGTGGTGCGCAGAACGCTCCCAGCGCCACGGGGGGTGCCGGCTCGTCATATCCGCTGGCGATGTCTGGAACACCGGTACCGTTGGGCAACCGGTCGGTGACCAGCGACGGCCTGGACTCGCAGCCGGTGATCTCCATGCCGACCGCGCCCCATGGTGCTACCGGCACCGACCAATGGATCTGGCTCATGACAGGAGCGGCTCGATGAAGGACCCGGCGACCGAGAAGAACGGTCCGCTGACGGCCCGGATAACACCGACGTGGGCTCTTGCGGTGGCGGCTCTGCTGCTGCTCGCGGCTGGACTGATCGGCGCGACCTTGGCCCGCCCCTATTTCGCCGAGCGCGACCGCGCTGACCAGGGCGCGGCAGCCCTGGCCGCCGGCAGGCAGCTCGCTGTCAACTTCGTGACCATGGACTACCGCAAGTTCGACTCCTACAGCGCTCAGGTGCTGGGCGGCGCGTCGGGATCCTTCCATGACGACTACGCGGCGAAGCTGGCCGAGCTGAAGAAGGTCGTCGTGGCCAACCAGACGATCTCTTTGATCAAGCGTGTCGAGGCGGGACTGGTGTCCTCCGATGGGGACTCGGCCGAAGTGATCGTTGGCGTGGTCGCGCCCACCTCAAACACCGCTACCCCGCAGGCCGTCGACAAGACCTACCGGCTGCGCCTCGATCTTCAGCGGACGCCCGACACCAACGCGCCCTGGAAGGTGATCAGCCTTGACTTCGTCGGATAACCGCAACACGGCGCGCCGCCGGGTGGCGGGGGATCGGGGGCGCCGGCGTACGGCAGGCTCCGAGCCGGTCGTCGACACGAGCGCGCCCACCACGGCGATCGCCGATCCGAAGACCCTGGCGATCGCCGGTCCGAAGACGGCGCCGAGGGCCGGGACGCCGAAGCCCAAACGGCGGCCGAGCTGGATGGTCGCCGGACTGGCACTGCTGCTGGCCACGGCAGCCCTGGTGGCGTCGTTGGTCATCTGGCGGGCCGCGGAGGACCGTCGCGTCCTGGCCAGCAACCAGGCGGCGGCGGCATCAGCCGCCGGCGTCATTGTCGAGAAGATGCTCGGCTACGACTACAAGAGCTTTGACCAGCACACCGTCGAGGTCAGTGCCCTGCTGACCGGGAGCTTCAGGAACGAGTTCGTCCAGGCAGCGACCAACGCGGTCAAGCCTCTCGCGGTCCAGAACCAGGCCGTGGTGCGCGCAAAGGCCAGCAAGGTCTCGGTGATGAGCACTCCTGCCAAGGACAGCGGCCGTCAAGACAGCGTCAGAATTTTGGCGTTCGTCGACCAGAGCACGACATCGGCAAAGCTGGAACGCCCGCAGATCGACCAGAACCGCGTCATCCTCACCATGTCGCAGGTTGACGGTCGCTGGCTGGTCTCCAGGGTCGAGGCCTTCTAGGACTCCGTTTCGGTAACCCGTGATGGCTTGTGGATACCGGAGGATGGAGCATGTCGACGCTGTTGGCCGCTGATCTCCGGGACCCGTTGTCGTTCGATCGTCCGGGGCGTTGGGTGGGATTCCCGCCGTCAGATTTCGCGGATGATCTCGTGGATTCGGACGGCGACGTGCAGTTCAAGCTGTTGCTCTTCCCGCCAGCCTTCCCCGATCAGTTCCCCGATCCGAACCAGCCGTTGGCGCAGGGTGTTCGTGTGTAGGTACAGGGCCGTGGCGGCCTTGGCTACATTGCCTGCGGCGGAGAAGTACGCGCGCAAGGTGATCACCAAGTCCGTACCGTGCTCTGCGTCGTAGCGAACCAGCGGGCCCAGGCGGTCGTCAAGGAATGTCTCGACCTGGTCGCGGGATGCGCCGCTGAACAGCAGCCCGTAGATGCCCAGGTCCCGCGGCGTGGCGCGCGCCCCCGCCCGGTCAAGGGCAAGCAGGATCCGCTCGCACCGAGCCGCGTCGAGGTACGCCCTGGGTATGCCTTCCACGCCGTTTGCGGGCCCGGCCGCTCCCACCGTGGCCCCGGCGGCCGCCAGTTGGCTGATGCCTGAGGCGAGGCGATCTGCCGCGTCGTCCGCGGTGAGACCTGGTAGCAGGCACACGATGCTGCCGTCGTGCTCACCGGCGATCCCACCAAGCTCACGAGCCAGCAGATTCGCCGCCTGGAGAACAGCCGCCCGCTGCCCCTGGTCAACCGGACGCGCCGCGACAACCGCGTGGTCCGCGTTCAGGTCGACCCCCAGCAACTCGGCCCGACGTCGCAGACTGGCCTCGTCGACCGGGTAGGAGCTGAGCAGGTCATCCAACAGTTCGCCTCGGACGGTCTGTTCGGCGGCCGCCACGGACCGGTTCACCAGCAGCAGAAGCGCGGTTGCCTGCGCTCCGCGCTCCAGCGTGCGCAGCTCTGAGACGTCGAACTCTTCGGCTCGGGTCGACAGCACCATGGCAAAATGCTCGGCGCCGGCAACGATGGGAGTGATCCAGATGTCCTGGTGGCCAGACCGGGTATGAAAGCGGGCCGTGCGACCGAGCCTGAACGCCTCACTCGCGGTGTCATCCCATTGCCCATCATCGTCCAGACCGGCCTCGGTCCGGCCGGCGGCATGGGCCCGCATGGTGTCATGGATCCCGGCGGTCATGGCTGCCGAGCGAGCTAGTTCGGTGCCATCAGGGCGGAGCACCAGGACGTCAGCCCGGAGCACGTCGGCCAGTGCATCCACCACCCCGGCCATTTCAGCGCCGTGCAGAATCAGGTCGGCGAGCCGGTCGTGGACCAGTGCCGACCTCTCGACGAGTTCGGCGTAGGCCTTCATCGCGGCGTGCGCCTGGGTCAGCTCGTCCAGGGCGGCACGGGACTCCTCGAACATCCGCGCGTTGTTCAGGGCAATGGCTGCGTGGTTTCCAAGGGAGGTCAGCAGCGCAACTTCGTCGGGCGCATAGACCCGGGAACGGCGGTCTGCAGCGAACAGCACACCCAGAACCTGGTTGCCCAGTATCAATGGCACGCCCAGAACAGCTGAAAGGCCCTCTTCGGTCACGATGTCGTCGATGACATGCACGATTCGTCGATCATGGATGTAGTCCGATGTCCAGAACGGCTCGCCGGTCTTGGCGACCATGCCGCTGACGCCGGTTCCATGAGCTAGTCGCATCTCGCGCAGAGCCGGGGTCTGCATGCCGACCTCGACCCGCATGGTGGTCACGTCACCCTCCTTGTCGATCAGGGTGATGTAGGCGACGTCGCTAACCAGAAGGACACGGGTCCGCCGGACGATGGCGGTCAGAACTTTGTCGGTGTCGCGCAGGGAGGAGAGGTCCCCGGCTGTGGCATACAACGCGGCAAGCTCACGCTCCCGCCGCTCCCGCCGCGCACTGTTGTCCCTGGTGCGGCGAGCCAGTTCGTAGGCCTCCACGACCATGGCGGGAAGTTCGCGACTGTCACCGGCACCCTGCCGGCTGAGCCACCTGGTGAAGGAGGCATCTGGCGCCTCTTCGGCCAACATCCGCAGCAGTTCGACCCACCCCTGCGCCTCCGGTACCAGCACAGTGCTCACCTCGCCGTCCATCCCCCGTCGACCGCGATCGAGGCACCGGTGATGTAGGACGCAGCGGACGTGCACAGGAATGCGGCGACGTCGGCGACTTCGCCCGGTTCGATCAGTCGTTTGATCACGGTCTCAGAGAGCATGACCTGATCGACGACGTCCTCAAGGGAGATGCCGCGTACTGCCGCCTGGGCGGCGATCTGGCCTTCGACGAGCGCGGTGCGTACGTAGCCGGGTGCGATGCAGTTGGACGTGACGCCGTGCGCCCCGCCCTCCAGTGCAATGACCTTCGACAGACCTTCGAGTCCGTGCTTGGCAGCCACGTAGGCCGACTTGTAGGGCGAGGCCCGATGGCCGTGCACCGACGAGATGTTGATGATGCGTCCCCAACCGCGTTGGTACATGGCGGGTAACGCCGCCCGAGCCAGCAGAAAGGGTGCCTGCAGCATCAGGTTCATGATTCGGGCGAAGACCTCCGGCGGAAACTCATGGACCGGTGCCACGTGCTGGATACCGGCGTTGTTCACCAGGATGTCGACATCAATTCCGAGTGCCGAGATGGCGCTCTCATCGGTCAGGTCAACGACCAACGAGGCGCCGCCGATCTCGGCCGCCAGTTGTTCTGCCTGATCGGCGTTGACGTCCAAGACCGTGACGTGGGCACCAGCCTGCGCCAAGCGTCGGACACAGGCAGCACCGATACCGCTGGCTCCGCCGCTGACCAGTGCCGTACGCCCGGCGAGATCGGCCGACGTTGAGTTCATCTCCGCCTCTCTGCGGTTGTGTCCTACGAGGCAGGGCGAGCCTGCCGGCGGGGGGCGGCTACCAACCCCTCCGCCGGCAGATGCGCACGGCCTGCTACGGCTGGTAGCTCTTGGCGGTTTCGGACTCGAACAGTTGCTTCTCGAGCTTCAGGCCGTCGATAGCGAGATTCGCCTTGTTCGCCCTGACGATGTAGGTCTGACGGGCCGGAATCTGACCTGGCTTGCTGTAGTCGAGCGGAGCGATGATGCCCTCGGTGTCCACGTTGCTCAGCGTGTGGAACGCCTTCTCGATGCCCAGACGGGAAAGGTCCTTTGCGGCACAGGC
>JAYSQM010000026.1:0-3657 GCA_043721575.1 Phycicoccus sp. | reverse complement strand
ACCACGCGGCCGGCGTCCACATCAAGGCAGGGGATGACCCGTATCGCGACACTCACCCCGCGAGCCTACCGAGCACCCCTACGCAGGCCCTGGCTGTCTACAGTCCAGACATGCACTTCACAGCGGGGGATGAGGCGATCGCCGCGGCACTCCTGGCCATCAGCAAGGCCCAACCTCGTTGCGGCGCGACCAAGGTCGTCGCGATCGACGGGCCCAGCGGCGCGGGCAAGACGGACTTCGCCGCCGCCCTGGCCGAGCACCTCCCCAGCGCGCACGTCCTGCACGTGGACGACATGTGCCCCGGCTGGGACGGCCTGGAACAGGCTGTTGTCGACCTGCACGACCAGGTCCTGGCCCCGCTCGCACGCGGTGAGCGGGCGGCATACAGGCGATGGGACTGGGAACGCGACCGGTACGCCGAGTGGCACAGTCTGCCCGCGACGCACCTCCTGGTCGTGGATGGTGTGGGCTCGGGCGCGGGACGGGGCGCCGCGCTCGAGTCGGTGCTCGTCTGGGTCGAGGCCGACCGCGACGTCCGCTTCCGCAGAGGCATCGAACGCGACGGCCCGTCGTATCTGCCTCACTGGGAGCGCTGGGCCTCACACGAGGAGGCCCTGTTCGCGTTCGACGGGACGCGCCACCGTGCCGACCTCATCCTGGACACGACGCCGTCAAGCACCAGCCCGCCGGCCTGAGAGACTCTTGCCGATGTCCAACTCAGCCCCCGCCGACCATCGGGCCAACGACAAGGCCAGCACCAAAGACAAAGTCAGCCTGCCTCCGGTTTGGCTGATGGCGCTGGCGCTCGTCGCCGTCTCGGCGAACCTGCGAGTGGCCATCGCCAGCGTTCCGCCTCTGGCCAGGACTATTGCGGCCGATCTCGACCTGTCCAACGCATCGATCGGCGCGGTCACCACCCTGCCGGTGCTCTGCATGGGTCTGCTGGCGCCTGCATCCCAACGACTGGGCACACGCATCGGCGCGGCCGCCGCGGTCCAGATCGCGATCATCGCGGTGTTCGCAGGGGTGCTGCTGCGCTGGTGGGGCGACCAGCTCTGGGCGCTGTATGCCGGCACCTTCGTCGCCGGCTTCGGCATTGCCGTGGCCGGAACCCTGCTCCCCCGGTTGGTCAAGGCGATCTTCCCGCCCGAACGCACCGGGACGATCACCGGCCTCTACATGCTCGCGATGATGGGCGGGGCTGCGGCCTCATCGGCACTGTCCGTGCCGCTCGCCGCGCGGTTCGGATCGTGGCAGGGATCCCTGGCGTCCTGGAGCATCCTCGCGGCGGTCGGCGCGCTCGCCTGGGCGCCGGTCTCCCTGCGCATCTCGAAGTTCAGGGCCGCCAACCCCGTTGCGGCCACAAGTCATGGACTGCCCTGGCGACACCCCACGGCGTGGCTCATCGCGACATACCTCGCCGTTCAGTCCTGGCAGTTCTACTCCAGCCTGGCCTGGATCGCTCCGTCGTACGTCGCCCGCGGGTGGGACCCCACGACGGCGGGCTACCTGCTGTCGGCGTTCACCGGCGCCCAGCTGATCTCGGGTCTGCTCGGGCCGGTGCTCACCGACAGGATCCACGACCACCGGGCCCTGCTGATACCGGCCGCCGGCTTGGGGCTCGTGGGCATGCTCGCCCTGCTCCTGGCACCCGATGCTGCAGCCTGGGTGTGGGTTGTCGTGCTCGGGCTCGGACAGGGCGCGGCGTTCTCACTCGCACTGGTGCTGTTGGTGGACTACGCCGAAACCCCAGCCGGCAGTGGGCGACTGACCGCCATGACCTTCTTCGTGAGCTACACGATCGCGTCCTTCGGGCCCACGGTCACGGGAGCCCTGCGGGATCTCACCGGCAACTTCCAGGTGATCTGGCTACTCATGTCACTGTTGATGCTGGTCCAGATGGCTCTGGCGACGCAGATGAAGCCCGGTCTGGCCAAGGTGCCGTAACGGCCTGCAGGCAGGAACCCTCAGCCCTCAACCCTCAGTTCGTGGGCCCTCAGCTCGTGGGCCCACAGCTCAGTGGCCCTCAGCTCATCGGGCGTGGCTGGCTGTGAACCTGTACGAGCGCCGTCAAGCGCGCTGCCTCGGCCCTGCCAAAGGCAGCATCAGCCTTCTGGATCGCCATGACCGCAACGATATCGGTGTCGTCGAGGTCCACGCTCACCCACGGCGCGCCGCCGCCGAACTGCACGCGGACGATCTGCGCCCACTCGATCTTGCGCGTGATGATCAGGTTGCGGATCACCAGCCCCTGCGTCGAGGGGACGGCCCGGATCGAGGCGAAGCGCCACAGCAACGCCGCAACAGCAACGCCACAGAGGGCCAGGAGCAGCCGGTCGAGGACACTCCAGCCACCGTTGAGCGGATCCACCAAAGGCAGCGAGAGCGCGCCACCGGTGAAGATCAGCAGGGACAGAACCGCCATCGTCAGGGCAACCCGGCGCCCCCGCCGGGGACGGAACACGGCATACGGGTCGGACTGACCCCGACCTACCGCCGACGTGCCGGACATCAGAGCCGGCAGGCGGCAATGTCGGTGACCAGGATCGCGCGCGCTCCGAGGTCGTAGAGCTCGTCCATCACCTGGTTCGTGCGGTTCCGCGGCACCATCGAGCGCACCGCGACGTAACCCTTGTCGTGCAGCGGTGACACGGTCGGTGACTCCAGGCCGGGGGTGAGAGCGCAGGCCTGCTCCACCAGCTCGACCCGGACGTCGTAGTCCATCATCACGTAGCTGCGTGCGGTGATCACGCCCTGGAGACGGCGGGCCAGGATGTCGAGGGCGCCCTGGGCAGGGCTGTCCTCGCGCTGGATCAGGACGGCTTCGCTACGCAGGATCGGGTCGCCGAAGACCTCAAGTCCCTGCTGGCGCAAGGTGGTTCCGGTCTCGACGACGTCCGCGATCACGTCCGCGACCCCGAGCGTGATGGCAGTCTCGACCGCACCGTCAAGCCGGACGACGTCAGCCTTGACACCGTGCTCGGCAAGGTGGGCGGACACCAGACCGGCATAGCTCGTGGCGACCCGCTTGCCGTCAATGTCCTTGACGCTGGTGGCGACCCCCGGCTTTGCGGCATACCGGAATGTCGAGGCGGCGAAACCCAGGGACATCGTCTCGACCGCGGCGGCACGGGAGTCCAGCAGGAGGTCACGACCGGTGATGCCGCCGTCGAGGGTGCCCGAGCCGACGTAGACCGCGATGTCACGCGGGCGCAGGAAGAAGAACTCGATGTCGTGGTCGAGGTCGGTCAGCACGAGCTCCTTGGGGTCGCGGCGGCCCCGATAGCCCGCCTCGCGCAGTATCTCGGCGGCGGACTCGGACAGAGAACCCTTGTTGGGCACGGCAATTCGTAACATGTGATGCGGTCCTTGCGTTGAGGACGGGCGCTCGGGTCAGACGTGGGCGTAGACGTCTCAGAGGTGGGCGTAGACGTCGTCGAGCGAGATGTCAGCAGCAACCATCAGCACCTGCACGTGGTAGAGCAGCTGGCTGATCTCCTCGGCCGTACGCGCCTTGCCCTCATGCTCGGCGGCCATCCACACCTCGGCGGCCTCCTCGACGATCTTCTTGCCAATCGCATGGACCCCGGCGTCCAACGCGGCAACGGTGCCCGACCCCTTCGGGCGCGTGGCAGCCTTGTCGGTCAGCTCGGCATA
>JAYSQM010000025.1:0-5890 GCA_043721575.1 Phycicoccus sp. | reverse complement strand
GCCCTCGCGGATCGTTCCCCGAAGCCCGTTCGGCTGTTCGCCACGTTTGCCTGGGCCGGAGCAGCGGCTGCCTCGGCGATGTTCCTGGTCAGTGGCGACAACTGGATGCTCGGTGTGCTGCTCCTTGTCTTCGCCAACCTGTGCCTGGGATCGTCCCTGGTCATCTACGACTCGTTGCTGTGCCGGATCGCTGGCCCGAACGAACGCGACCGGGTGTCCACTCGCGGCTGGGCCTGGGGCTACATAGGCGGCGGCCTGCTGCTTGCGCTCAACCTTGGGCTGCTGACCCTCGACAAGCAGATCGGCATCTCGCAGGGAATGGCTGTGCGGATCAGCCTGCTCTCAGCCGGACTGTGGTGGGCCGCGTTCACGATCATCCCGGTCGTTGGCCTGCGCGACCTGCGTGGGGCCACCGAGACCACCATGGGCGAGCGAGCGAGCGTGGTCGGTGGCAGCCTCAGACAGCTGGCCAGCACCTTCGGCGAGCTGCGTTCCTATCCGCAGACGATGCTCTTCCTCCTGGCCTATCTGTTCTTCAACGACGGAATCCAGACCGTGATCAGCGTCTCGAGCGTCTACGGCGCCGAGGAGCTGAAGTTCAGCAGCAGCCAGCTGGTCCAGATCATCCTGCTCGTCCAGTTCGTGGCCTTCGGCGGTGCACTGTTGTTCGGGCGCCTGGCCAGCACATTCGGGGCGTGGCGTGTGGTACTGAACAGCCTGGCGCTGTGGACGCTCGTGGTGACTATCGCCTTCTTCGTCCCCGAAGGCGGGTTCCTGATCTTCGTCGGGCTCGCTGTACTGATCGGGATCGTGCTGGGGGGTAGCCAGGCTCTCTCCCGCTCGATGTACAGCCAGCTGATCCCCCGCGGGCGCGAGGCCGAGTTCTTCAGCCTGTACCAAGCGATGGAGCGTGGCACGAGCTGGTTCGGGACACTCCTTTTCGGTTTGGTGCACCAGTTCACTCACTCCTACCGCTGGGCCATCGTCGCCCTGATCGTGTTCTTCGCCGTGGGTGGGCTTCTCTTGTCCAAGGTTCGGATGCGCGAGGGCATCATTGCGGCCGGCAACGAAGTCCCTGCGGTCATCTGACCCACTCCCCCATACGCACTAAGGTGTGATCCGGCAAACATCTGCCGAATCCGGAACATTGAGCCTGACGACGTCGTTATGCCCAGTGAATCCCCGCGCATAATCTGGCGTGGGCAGCACGTAGGGAGTACCCTTTCATGGCCGAACGATCACTTCGTGGCACCAATCTGAGCGCCCTCAGCATGGAGACCGACACGAACGTCGTGCTCAGCGAGCGTCAGCTCATCCGTTATGTGTGCCCCGAGCAACACATCAGCGAGCTTCCGTTCTCGATCGAGGCGGACGTCCCGACGGTGTGGGAGTGCCGTTGCGGTGTGGAGGCCCGTCTGGTGGACGGACCAGAGCCGGAGTACAAGAACGTCAAGGCCGTGCGCACCCACTGGGACATGCTGCTGGAGCGCCGGTCCATTCCTGAGCTCGAAGAGCTGCTCGAGGAGCGACTGACGTTGCTGCGGGCATCGCGTGGCGAGAAGCCGCGCCGCAAGCGCACCGCCTGAGCACAGACCGAATCGTTTCAGACCAACAAGCCCCGCGGCTGGATCCCGTTCCTCGCGGGGCTTGTTGCTGTCCGTATGCCGTTGCACACCACCCGCCACCACCGTTCTGAGCGGCGCTGCATAGGGGCCGAACGTCCAGGTGGCTCAGATGACCTCGCCGCGGACGATGCCGGACCTTTGGATCAGGCGTCGTTCGACGACGCCCTGCAACCACCGTCGGGTCATCGGTCTGGTGAACGGCAGGATGAAGAAGAAGCCGGCGATGTCGGTCAGGAAGCCCGGAGTCAGGAGCAGGGTGCCGCCGATGAGGACCAGCGCCGCGTCGGCCAGCTCACGACCGGGCATGTGGCCGGTGTTCAACGCCACCTGCAGGCCCTGCCAGGCGCGGCGCCCTTCGCGCTTGACCAGATAGGCACCCAGCGCCGACTCCACCAACAACAGCGCAAGGGTCTGCCAACCGCCGATCACCTTGCCCACCGCCACGATCAGGGCGATCTCGGCTACCGGTACCACCAGCAGCGCGAGGAAGACAAGCCACACCCATCGCGGGCGCCGGCGGCCGCGACGGGTCAGGCGTCGAGCCGGTGCCACCGTGGCTCCCTGCGGACGAGGGACCTGACTTGACCGAGGCGATACCTGGCGCCCCACATCGTGATGCTGCGCAACGACTCCCGAACGATGCCCTGGCTCATCTTGGAGTCGCCGATCGCACGCTCGACAAAGGCGATCGGCACCTCGACCACCAACAGACCGCGACGCACCGCCCGCCACACGAGGTCGACCTGGAAGCAGTAGCCCTCGGAGGTGACGTCCTGCAGGTCCATCGTGCGCAGCGCTGACGCGCGATAGGCCCGGAATCCCCCAGTGGCGTCACCGATCGGCATACCGAGGAGCACGCGGGCGTAGACATTGCCGCCAAGACTGAGGGCCTTGCGGTGGATGGGCCAGTTGACCACCGAGCCGCCGGCCACCCAGCGTGAGCCGAGCACGAGATCGGCGTCGGCAAGCGCCAGCAGAAGGGTCGGCAACTGCTCGGGCTGGTGGGATCCGTCGGCGTCCATCTCGACGACGACGTCATAGCCCTTGTCCAGAGCCCACGCGAACCCGGCGAGGTAGGCCGCGCCCAGCCCCTCTTTGGTTCTTCGGTGCAGGACACGGACCTGACCATCATCGGCCGCCAGCTGGTCGGCCACGGCGCCGGTGCCGTCTGGGGAGTTGTCGTCCAGGACCAGGACGTCTGCCTCGGGCACGGCGGCACGCATCCGCGACACGATCAGCGGGAGGTTCTCGCGTTCGTTGTAGGTCGGGATCAACACCACGATCTTGCCGATCGGCGGCCGAACCTGCGGGTTTGTCATGAACGTCCTTCGTGGGGGGTCGAGCCGTGGGTCGAGCCGTGGGTCGAGCCACTGACCCTACCGGCGCCGCCTCCGGAGTCCGAGCAGAATCAGCATCACCGCGAGAACGCCGCTGGCGAGGTTCTCGGGCCAGGCGCCAACCCGGTCGGCGACGGTGAGATCGGTGCGCAGGGGAAGGTCGGCGCCAAGCACTGCCGGTGTGAACAACGCGCTGCGTTGATGCACGGTTCCGTCGGGCGTGATCATCGCGCTGACCCCGACCGTGGACACGTGCACGATCGAGCGACCGTGCTCGATGGCGCGGATCCTGGAGATGGCGAGCTGTTGGACGGACTCGTCGGTGTAACCGAACGTGGCGTTGTTGGTCTGGACGAACAAGACGTTCGCGCCGGCGTTGACGGTTTCACGCATGAGTCCGTCATAGGCCACCTCGAAGCAGATGATGGTGCCGGCCGCGATGGTGCCCCCATGGCGAGCTGGCACGCGGAAGACCCCTGGTCCCTTGCCCGCAGCGAAGTCTGAGCTGACCAGATCGACCTTGTCACTGAAGTTGCGGAAGAAGGAGCGGTACGGGATGTACTCGGCGAACGGGACCGGGTGTTGCTTGACGTATCGCGCGGTGACGCCCTGCCCTGGCAGATAGAGCAGGCTGGCGTTGGACACCTTGGGTGTTGGCTCCCGCAGGACGGCGCCCAGGATGAGCGGCGCGTTGATGGCGTCCACAGCCCCGTTGATGACGACAGCTGCGTCGGGGTTGCGCAGAGGGTCGATGTCGGAGGCGTTCTCCGGCCACACCACGATGTCCGGCCGGGGTCGGGTTCCCGCCTGCACCGCCGCCGCCGCCTGCCGGGTCAACCTCACGTGGTTGTCCAGGACGGCCCGACGCTCGGCGTTGAAGTCCAACCCGGCACGGGGCACGTTGCCCTGGACCGCCATGAACCGTGCGGTCGGTCCGTCGGTCGGTCTGGGGACGAGTACGGGCAGCAGCAGGACCGCGATCGCGCCAACGAGTGCGGGCGCCGCTGAAAGGACGCTGAGCCGAGTGCCACCATGCTGTATGCCGCGTTGTCGGCTGCCACGGATCAGCCGGGTAGCACCAGCGGCGAGGAGCCCGCCCACCAGCGCCACACCGAAGGTCACCGCGGGGGCGCCACCGAGGGCCGCCAGCCCGGCCAGTGGCGAGTCCGCCTGGCTGAAGGCCAGACGTCCCCAGGGGAACCCACCGAACGGAGTCGTGCTCCGCAGCGCTTCCTGGGCCACCCATGCCAACGCCACGACCATGGGCCGCACCCTGTCGACCCCGGCGAGCGACGCCCCGCGTTGAAGCAGGGCACAGGCCAGACCGAGCAGGGCGATGTAGAGGGACTCGAGCACCGCCAGGGCGATCCACGGGAGTGCGCCGACGTAGATACCGGACCAGGACAACAGCGGCAGGAAGCACGCCAGTCCGCTGACCAGTCCGAGCAGAGCGCCCTGCCACGGCGAGGCCCCGCGCGTCGCCAGGGCCAGGAGCGCGACACCGATCGGTGCCAGGGCCCAGAGGTCGTATGAAGGAAATGCCAACCACAGAGCCAGTCCGGAGGCGACTGCGAGTGGGTAGCGATGCACCGCGTCAGGCTAGATCACCACACAGTGACGCCCGCACGGGGCCACCGGAGACGGCAGTGCCCGCGTCGCCGTTGGGACCAACCTCGAGGCGACAGGATGCCGAACCGAAGCTGTTGTCTACTAAGCACGCGGGCCCTGCCGTCGGCCGCCTCCGATGCCTCGCGATGTGCCCAGACAGCCAGCATCCCGTGGATCTGGTTGATACGGCGGCTGCGCGCGCAAACCGCCGTGGATCCCGGAGATGCCCCTGCCCTGTAACCTTTGCGTTGCTGGATTGAGCGGCGGCCAACGGGAAGAAACCTACCCCCTCTTCGCCTCCTGTCAACCCGGCGTTCACCTGCAGTGATGCACGAACCCGCAGGTCAGGGGCCCGCCCAATTCCGTTGTGAATACAGAGTTTTTGCCTGATGTCGGCGTGTCGTCGACGACACGCCGAAAGTATCCTGGCGAGACCGGTCAGGAACTGGCCGACGGCACGACGACGACGCCGCGGGCGGTGGTCGCGATCACCGGTTCGTCCAGCAGATCGGCCGCGGACCCGCCCCGGACGGGGTTGCCCCGCGCGACGACCCGGACCTCGAAGCTCATCTCGCGACTGCGCGAACCGACCCGGACCAGGGTGGCCTCGATCTCGATGCAGTCGCCCGCCCGGACCGGTGCCCGGAACTGCACGTCGCTGTAGGAGGCGAACAGGCCCTCGTCGCCGTCGGTGCGGATGCACAGCTCGGTCGCGACGTCACCGAAGGCGCCCAACGAGTAGGCACCGTCCACGAGGTTGCCGGCATAGTGGACGTGGCTGTAAGGGACGTAGCGGCGGTGAGTCACCGTCATACCGACTGTGGCTGGTCCGTGCGTGCTCATCGTGCGTGCTCCTTCGGTGTTGGTCAAGGCCTCGTGGCCATGGCGTGGACGAGATAGGACGCGACCTCGCCGGGCGTCGTGCCCTTGCCGAAGATCCGGTCGACGCCGAGCCTGCCGGCTGCCCCCGGCTCGAACCGGGGGCCACCGACGACCAGCAGCGGAACCTGTCCGGCGGGGTAGGCCTCGCGGAACGCAGCCGACATGGTCATCGTGTTGTGGATGTGCGCGTCCTTGGCGGTGACGACCTG
This sequence comes from Phycicoccus sp., assembly GCA_043721575.1. Taxonomy (GTDB): domain Bacteria; phylum Actinomycetota; class Actinomycetes; order Actinomycetales; family Dermatophilaceae; genus UBA4719. The sequence continues at coordinate 229 of JAYSQM010000025.1, read as the reverse complement.
ACTGACCAGGACGGCGTCGGCCTTCTCTGAGCGCGCGCGGGCGACGAGCTCGGGGACCAGCACCTGGGCGCCGCAGTTCACGACCTTGATCTCGCGGTAGTACTCCAGGCCCTTCTCCCCCGCGAACCCCTTGATGTTCAGGATGGCGTCGATGCCGACCGTGTGCGCGTCGGTGCCGATGCAGGCGCCGACGATGACCAGCTTGCGGCGCAGAGCCTTCTTGATCGAG
>JAYSQM010000024.1:0-10848 GCA_043721575.1 Phycicoccus sp. | reverse complement strand
CAGTCGGGCGGGGTCAAGGTCTGGGCTGAGAACGTCGTCGGTCACGATCGCGAGCGTACCCAACTCCTGCGCGTGCGGCCGAAGACGGGCGATACGAGGGAACCCGGCCACACGACATACAGTGGGCGTCGTGTTTGGACGCAAGAAGACCCACGAGGACGGCACCCGGTCGGCAATCACGTATGCCGATCGGCCAGGTGCCAAGAACCGCCCCACGCCGTCTCGGCGGGAGCAGGAGGCAGCCCGCAAACGGCCCCTCGTGCCCACGGACCGCAAGGCCGCGGCCGGCCAGTCCCGCGATGCGGCCCGGTTGACCCGGGCCAGACAGCGCGCCGCGATGTTGTCGGGCGACGAGTCGGCGCTACCGGCCCGCGACAAGGGTCCGGTCAAGCGCTACATCCGCGACGTCGTGGACAGCCGCTGGAACGTCGGCGAGTTCATGCTGCCAGTCATGGTCCTGGTGCTGGCGTTGACCTTCTTGGGTCCCCTCGTCCCCTCGGTCGCGGCGTGGACCACGCTGCTGGTGTTCGCTCTGGTCTACGGCCTCGTTGCCGTCGGGGTGCTCGACGCGTTCCTGATGTGGCGGCGCACCAAGAAGGCGATCGTCGCCAAGTTCGGCGATGCTCCACCGCGCGGATCTGCCATGTATGCCGTGATGCGCGCCTTCCAGATGCGCCGCTCGCGGCTGCCGCGTCCCCAGATCGCCCGCGGGGTCAAAACCGATTAGAGCCGGGCCGCGCGGCGGCTGGTCCGGCTCAGTCGAGCAGGTTGGCGAACGCCGTCGGAGTACGGGTGAGTGCGTATGTCGCGAAGTGCATCCGCTCGACGTCGCCGCCAGGGCCCCGGGTGATCTCGAGCAGCTCGCCGCGCTCCCGTCCGGCGACCGCCCGGAAGCGGCCGCCGTCCGCCCTGGCGAACCGGGTGTCTGCAATAGGCAACCCACCTGGGATCCGCGACCACAGAACGTTGTCGCGCACCTCGAAGATGATCTCCTCGCCCTCGGCCCACCAGCTGCCGAGAATGCCGTCGAAGTCCGACTGGGGCTGGGACGGGGTCCACAAAGGTGCCATTGAGGGATCGGCGTCGAGCACGGCGTTGACCAGTGCAGCGGCGAGGGCCACGGTCTCGGCACCTGCGGTGCTGTTGGCGAAGACCACAGCCCCGACCCGGTCCTGGCGCCGGACCCGCAGGCCGGCCAGGAAGCCGGGCATGGCTCCACCGTGACCGGCCAGGACCCGCTCGCCGGTGCGCTGGAGGTCAAAACCCAGCCCGTAGGCCCGGGCCCAGCCCTCGACGTCGGTCATGATCAGCGGCCGGCACATCTCGTCCAGGCTGTCGGGCGAGAGAACCTCCTCGATCGGGTCCGCTACGAATGTTGCATAGCGACCCAGGTCGGCAACGGTGCTCCAGAGTCCGCCCACCGGGGCGGTCGCCTTGACGTCGAACTGCGGCTCGAGGGTCGCGACTCCCGTGTGCGGATGAACCAGGTAGCCCAGCGCCCGAAGCTCGTCATCAGGGGCCAGGCAGGTGTTCTTCATCTCCAGCGGCGCGAGGATGCGCTCGGTGACGACATCACTCCAGGGCCGGGCCTCGAGCTGTTCCACGATCTGTCCCAGGAGCGCGAACGCGAGGTTGGAGTAGTGGAAGGCGAAGTGGACGGGCAGAACCTGCTCGGCGTCCTCGAGCTCGCGCAGCAGACGCTCCTGGTCCGGCGCGTCGAGGTTCTCCCAGATCCGACCGACCGGCTCACGCTGCAGGCCGGAGGCGTGGGCCAGCATCGAACGGATGGTCACGGCGCCGTGCCTGGTCTGCGGCAGGTACCTCCCGAGCCGGTCGTCCAGCGACAGCCTGCCGGCGTCGCGCAGCGCCATGATCAGCACAGCGGTGAACGTCTTGGTGATCGAACCGATCATGTACTGCGTGTCATCGGTGGGCGCAGTGGCCGGGTCCAGACGGGCCGAGCCGACGTGCGTGGACCATACGAGCGTGCCCTCCCTGACGATGCCGGCGCTGACTGCCGGCGAGTGCCACTGACTCTGCGCCTCACGCACCTGGCGCTCGAGGTTGCGGACCAGCCCCTCGCCCAGATGCAGGCCACCTCCTGAGCCGTTCACCGAGCTGATCGCAGGCTCATGGGTCCGTAGACGGCTGCGCCATCGTGCTCGAGCGTGACCGCGTCCACACCCGCGTCGGCCAGCTCACGCCACTGCTCGCCGAGCCAGCTCTCCGCATCGCTTTGTGAAGGAAAGCCGGTCGTGACCAGTGCTTCACCGGTCATCGCCGTGGCGTCGGCGTCCAGATAGGTCCACGTCCACTCAGTCATGGAGCTCACCCTATCCAGCCAAGAAGTCCTAGCCGGCCGCGAAGGCGGCGACGGCTCCGATGACCGTCACGGCCGGAGAACGCAGTTCGGGCGGCGGGCCGGAGCTGACGATCGCGGCCAGTGTGGTCAGGACAACCTTCTGGCTGGGCAGACCCCCGTCCATGACGCAGGCCACCGGGGTGTCCCCGTCCCGACCTGCGTCCACCAGAGCGCCGACGATCGAGCTCAGGGCGTCCACGCCCATCAGGACGACCAGCGTGGTGCCTCCACGAGCCAGGGCCTGCCAGTCCAGGGTGCTGCGCGGATCGTCGGGGGCTGCGTGGCCGGAGACCACCGTGAAACCTTGTGAGACGCCACGGTGAGTGAGCGGTATGCCGGCCAGCTCGGGTGCCGCGATGGCGGACGACACCCCCGGGATGACCTCGACCGGGACTCCGGCCTCCTTGCAGGCGATGACCTCTTCCATACCCCGCCCGAACACGAACGGGTCCCCGCCCTTGAGTCGGACCACGACGCGACCCTCGCGCGCCCGGCTGACCAGGATGTCGTTGATCTCCTCCTGGGGCGTAAACCGCCCACGCGGGATCTTCGAGACGTCGATGATCTCCACGCCCTCACGCAGCCCGTCCAGAACTGCCAACGGCGCCAGTCGATCGACAACGACGACATCGGCATCGGCCAACGCCTGAAAACCCTTCAGCGTCAACAGTTCCGGATCCCCCGGGCCGCCGCCGACCAGGATCACCCGGCCGGCGCCGGCGGCCTGGGCTCGACGTTGCGTACGCAGTCCGGGGTCCCGGCGCAAGGCGGTCTCGACCGCAGCGACGGCCGCATCACGCAGGGCAGCCGCGGTGTGTGGGTCGCGATCACCGTGGACGCTGACGGTGGCTCGACCGCTGCGGCCGGTGGCCGGCATCCAGGCCGAGGCCCCGGACGCGTCATCGGCGCGCAGGCAGAAGATGCGGGCCTGGTCTGCGGCGGCGAGCACCTGCGCGTTGACCGCGGCGTCGGCGGTGCATGCCAGGGCAAGCCAGGCGTCCTGCAGGTCACCTGGCTCGTAGGGTCGCTGGTGCCAGTCGATGTGGCCACGTTCGGCGAGGTCCTCCAACGCCGCCACCGCGGTGGGCGACACGACGGTGACCTTGGCGTGCGCCGCCAACAGGGCACCGACGCGGCGAAGCGCCACCGGTCCCCCGCCCACGACCACCACTCGACGGTCATGCAGACGCAAACCCAACGGCAGCAAGGCTTCTCGTTGTTCAGACATGTTCATTCGAACACAGCGATGGACGCCACCGTGATCGGCACCACGGTCAGGGTCAACAAGAACACAGGCCCTCCTCTTGGAAGTCAACGGTCGCCGAAGGCTCCATCATGAACCGCCCAGGCCAACGGGCGCTGGTGTGCCCATCCCGAGACGATTAACTCGTGGGCGGCGGACGCGACACCCTGGGTATACGCAGCGTCGGCGACAGAACCGGTCAATGGCAGTCAGGATCTATACACGTCCCTGCGGTGGTCTACTTCCAGGACGATGACCTGACGCTTGGCTTCGTCGATGCGGTATCGCACCCGGTACTCACCACGGCGGGCGCGCCAGAGCCCGTCAAAAGGCGCGCGCAACGGCGCTCCGACGACCCGGGGTCGCCGCACAAGTGGTCCGGTGATGAACTCCCACGCTGCGAATGCCGCCGCCGCAGGAAGCGTTTCGGTCACGGCTCGCCGGGCCCCCGGTGCAAGAACGACGCTGTATGGCGGGTGGTCCGGTGGGTCAGGCGTCACGACGCTCGCGCTGGCGTCTTTGCGTCATCAGCTCGGCCATCGCCTCGCCCGTAGTCACGTCCCCCTCGGCGACATCGGCCTCCGCCTGTCGGACTCGCCCCATGGCCGCCTCGTCGGCCAAGAGCTCGATAGTGGCCTCGAGAGAGTCCAGGTCCTCGGCCGAGAGGAGGACAACGTACTCGCGACCGTTGCGGGTCACGTGGACGCGTTCGTGAGTTCGGTCGACCTCGTCTGCGATCTCGGACAGCCGGGCCTTGACCTCGGACAGCGGCATGGTGATCATAGACCAAAATAATAGTCTATTGGTGCTTTGGGTGGAAGCCGTGTGCAAGCGACGTCAAGGGAAATCCGCTGGATCTTCACTCGGGCCATCGGCGTCTCAATGCGGGAGAATACCTTCAGGCGGATTGAGTTGCCCCTTGACTGCACGGACCTGGCCGGGGCCGCAGCGTTCTGGGCGGCCGCCCTTGGGCGCGTCGTAGACGGCGCGATCGACGGCCGACATGCCTCTCTGAGCGGCCACGATCATGTCCTGACCTGCAACCGTTGGTGGCCGCCGCTGCCTGAACTTTCTCTGGCTGCTGGATGCTGCTCTCCTCGACGTCGACTGGCGTGAACTGCCGCCAGGGCGCAAGTCGTTGCTGCGTAGTCAGGTCGAGCCGTAGAACCAGTCGAGGACGTCCTGCAGGGGCGACGCGAACGGGCTGACCGGCCGCATTTACGGTGGTCACAACTCGTCCCAGCAGGCTATCGCCCGGCGTTTGACCCCTGTGTAGCGTGACCGACATGAGCGAGCATCGATCCCCCAAGCCGTTCCTTCCTTCGTTCGACCAGTCCTGGTCACGCGCGCTCTGCGTGGCCGCCCACCCCGACGATCTCGAGTACGGCGTCGCTGCTGCCGTCGACCTTTGGGTGCATCAAGGCAAGATCGTCACCTACCTGCTGACCACCCACGGCGAGGCTGGCATCGACGGTGTCGCGCCGAGCGAGGCAGCGTCGCTGCGCGCCCAGGAGGAACGCGACGGCGCCACCGAGGTGGGCGTCGAGGTCGTGGAGTTCCTCGACCACGACGACGGCATGGTCGAGTACGGACTGCCGCTCCGCCGCGACATCGCCCGCGCCATCCGCATCCACAAGCCCGAGGTCGTCATCACCCTCACCCATCGGGAGCGGTTCGCCGGAGGCGGCACCAACCAGGCCGACCATCGCGCCGTCGGACTCGCGGTCCTCGACGCATCCAAGGACGCCGGCAACCGGTGGATCCACCCCGAGCTGGCGGGCGAAGGTTACGAGCCCTGGAGCGGCGTCAAATGGGTCTGTATGGCGGGCTCACCCGAGGACACCCACGCGGTCGACGTGACCGGACACATGGATGCCGCCGTGGCATCACTCGAGGCCCATCATGCCTACCTCGAGGCCCTCGGCGAGGAGTACCCCTCACCACGGGACCTGCTCGCCATGATCCTCGGCGGTGGCGGCAGCGCCATGGGCGTCGAGCACGCCGTCACCTTCGAGGTGTTCGACGTCTGAGTCCCACGACCCTCGGATTGCATTGCGAATCAAAGGATGTGGTCGTCAGTCAAGGCTGGCCCCGGCCCCAGATGTCTGGAGGTCATCCGGGACCAGTGAGTACACGACCAGGTCCACGCGGCCGTCGTGCACGTATCCGGCGTTGCGCGCGACGCCCTCGCGCACGAAGCCTGCCTTCTCGGCAGCTCGCTGAGACGCCGAGTTCCCGGTGGCGGCGAACAGCTCGACCCGCTCGAAGCCATGGTCGCGGATTGCCCACAGGGAGATCGCACGAGTCGCCTGGGATGCAACTCCCCGGCCACGAGCCCACGGCGCCACCCAGTAGCCGACCTCGGCGACCTTGGACGCCCAGTTGACGTGCTTGAGGTCGATCGCACCGGCCAGCCTCCCGTCGGACTCGATGGCAAAAACGATGCCGGCTCCGGACTCGCGCTGCGTGGGCCCGAAGGTGCCGATGAACCACTCGGCGTTGGCCCGCGCATAAGGCCGGGGCAGCGGTAGCCAGCGCAAGGTCTCAGCGTCCTGGCAGGCGTCGGCGACGTCGTCGGCATCGACCTCCGACAGCGGACGCAGGATGAGCCCTCCCGCTGAGAGCGTCGTCTCAGGGAAGGTCTGTGTCATCTCAGATGGCACGCATCCGGTTGCCACGCGGGTTGTGCTCCAGCTCCGCCAGACCGAGCGCCTCCATCAGCGGCGGGACATACATCCCGAACCGGCCACGCAGTCCCTTCTTGGCGCCGTACCAGCCGGCGACCGGGTTGCTCGTGGATCGGCCCCAGGCCTCGACGGTGCCGTCCTTGGCCGGTTTCTGCTCGTCGGCCGAGCCCAGCTCGACCCACCCGCCGTGCTCGCGCAACATCGCGTGCAGGTCCTGCAGGCACCGCAGCTGGTAGTAGAGCGTCGTCTTCCCCACCGTGCACACCAGACGCGGCGGGTCCGACGCCTCGTCCTTGTGCATCGTGAATTCGGATGTCCCCGGCGGGGTCTTCAGCACCCACGGATCCGCCGCGGTGCCCTGTCCCACGATGTCACTGGCCATCGGTGACCCTCTCAGTTTCCGCTGGTTTGCACCTGGACGAACGGAGGCTTGACGACCCTGGCCGGGACGTCTCGACCGCGGACGTCGATGACGACCTCGTCGCCCTCCTTGGCCGTTGGACCGAGCAGCGCCAACGCGATCCCCTGCTTCAGGGTCGGGGAGAACGTGCCGGAGGTGACCTCACCCAACACGGCGCCAAGGGCGCCCTTGACCTGGCAGTGTGAACGCGGAATACCGCGGCCGGTGGCCAGCAGACCCCAGCTGACCCGCTTCGGTCCCTGGGACCTCTCAGCGGTGAGCGCGTCCTTGCCCCAGAACGCGTCCTTCTTCCAGCCAACGGCCCAGCCGGCCCGGGCCTGCACCGGTGTGATGTCCAGGCTCAGGTCGTTGCCGTGCAGGGGGTAACCCATCTCGGTGCGCAACGTGTCGCGGGCACCAAGCCCACAGGGCAGGCCTTCGTACGCTGCCGCGGCCTCGATCAGGGCGTCCCAGAGAGAGGGAGAGTCGTCCCAGCGCGGGACCAGCTCGTAGCCACGCTCGCCGGTGTAGCCGGTCCGGCAGACGATGACCGGTTTGCCGTTCCAGTCAGCCTCCACGAACGACATGTACTCATGGCCGGTCGGCAGGCCGAGCGCCTGCAGGACCTCGTCACTCTTGCCTCCCTGGACCGCGATCACACCGTATCGATCGTGCAGGTTCTCGATCTCCAGGCCCTCCGGCGCAGCCGCCTGAAGCCGGCGCACGACCTCAGCAGTGTTGGCAGCATTGGGAATCAGGAAGACATCGTCATCGGCGCGCAGGTAGACGATGAGGTCATCGACGACGCCGCCGGTCTCGTCGCAGCACAGGGTGTACTGCGCCTTGCCCTCCTTGATCCGGCTCAGGTCGTTGGTCAGGCAGGAGTTGATGTATGCCGCCGCGCCCGGCCCCTTGACGCTGGCCTTGCCCAGATGGCTCACGTCGAAGATGCCCACGCGTTCACGGACGGCCGTGTGCTCGCGCACGACGCCACCGCCGGGGTACTCGATCGGCATCTCCCAGCCGCCGAAGTCCGCCATCTTCGCGCCAAGCGCCACGTGACGGTCGTGAAGGGGCGAGGTCTTCAAGGGCGGGTCGGTCATGAGGCACACCGTATCGGGAAACGAACGTCGCTATCCTCAGCGCGGGCGAACAACGATTCTCACCCAAGGCGCCGCACCAACGCTGCACCACAGCCCCCGACCACGAAGGACAGTATCCCTGTGACCACGTTGACCGTGTCCGACCGCACCGCAGCCGACCTGAAGGGCGATGCACTCGTCCTCGTCTCGGTCCAGACCGGGCAGGGCGCCGCTCTGGCACCCGGACACGGGCTGAGTGGCGAGACCGTCGCGCACCTCGAGTCTGCCTTGTCGACGCTCCAGGCCAAGGGTCGGGCCGACGAGGTCGTCAAGCTCGTCTCGGTGCCCGGCGTGGCTGCGGCGCTGGTCGTCGTGACCGGCGCCGGCAAGGCGCCAGCCGAGGGTGCTCCGCTGGACGCCGAGGCCCTCCGTCGGGCAGTCGGTTCGGCCACGCGTCAGCTCAGTGGTCTTTCCAGGGTGGTCGTGGTGGTCCCCGGTGACGGTGTCGCCGAAGCCACCGCCTCGGCTGAGGGCGCGCTCTTCGGGGCCTACACCGTCACGACCGCCGCCGCCGGCGCCGCCTCGGCTCCGGTCAGGTCCCTCACCGTCGTGTCGCCCGCGGCGCGGGACAAGGGCCTGCGCGCCGCGATCAAGCGGGCCGTTGCTCTTGGCGAGGCCACGACCTACACCCGGGATCTGGTCAACCAGGCCCCCAACGACCTCTACCCGGAGACGTTCGCCGCGGCGATCAAGAAGCGTGCGGTCGGCAGCGGCGTCAAGGTCTCGGTGCTCGACGAGAGCGGCCTGGCTCGTGGCGGCTTCGGCGGCCACCTGACGGTCGGCGGCGGCTCGGCCCGCGGTCCGCGCCTGGTCACGCTGCGCTACACCCCGGCCAAGGCGACAAAGCACGTCGCCTTCGTCGGCAAGGGCATCACCTTCGACTCCGGTGGCCTGGCCATCAAACCCGCCGCGAGCATGGCCTTCATGAAGTGCGACATGGCGGGCGCTGCCGCGGTCGCCTCCGCCGTCTTCGCCATCGCCGAGCTTGGTCTACCGGTCGAGATCACCGCGTATCTCTGCCTCGCCGAGAACATGCTCGGCCCCGGTGCGTGCCGCCCGGGCGACGTCATCACCATCCGCGGCGGCAAGACCGTCGAGCTCAACAACCCCGACGCCGAAGGCCGCATGGTCATGGCCGACGGCCTCGCGCTGGCCTCGGAGAAGAAGCCCGACCTCATCATCGACATCGCGACCCTGACCGGCGCCGCGGTGGCGGCACTGGGCTACCGCACCGCGGCCGTCCTGAGCAACAACGACGACCTGCGCGACAGCGTCAAGAACATCGCAGACGCGGCCGGCGAGCCCTTCTGGCCCTTCCCGCTGCTGGAGGACATCCGCCCCACGCTGGACTCCCCCGTCGCCGACCTGCTGCAGTCGGGCCCGACCGGTGTGATCTTCGCGGGCTGGTTCCTGTCCGAGTTCGTCGGCAAGGGCAAGAATGGCCAACAGATCCCGTGGGCCCACCTCGACATCGCCGGACCGGCGTTCAACGACAAGACGCCGTGGGGCTACACCCCCAAGCAGGGCACGGGCTTCGGAGTCCGCACCCTCGTGGGGATCGCCGAGTCGCAGGCCTGACCCGCTGGCGATCAGCCGCCGCTCTTGCGCCGGAACATCTGCTGTGCCTTGGCCTGCCCATGTTCCCCATGGATCTTGGCGTGCTCACCGTCATCGGAGACGTCGCGGCCGCCGTGGGCTCGTTTCTTGTCGAGCGCCTCGCGGAACTTGCGCTTCACGTCCTCGACCGAGCTCTTGGCGGCCGGTTGGTCGCTCGCGGACTTGCCTGCATCGTTCGTCATCCGTGCTCTCCTTCGTCGCTGTGCTGCCCACCTTCGCACGGGAGGCTACGGCATACCACCGGGTTAGTGACCGGAAGCCTTGCGCTGTCTGGAGTTCCACTCGCGCATGCGCGCCGGATATCCGGTCTGGTTCACGTCATACACCGGTATGCCGAGGGCTCGCGGCAGCTCGAACGCCGCGTTGCGCGAAGCGACCGCTCGCCGCGTCCACTCGCCGTCGTGCGCAATCAGCACCACGGTCGTCGCCGTGACGTTGGTCGGCGGCTCGACGAAGGCCTCGACTCCGCGCCTGCTGGACACGAAGGACGCGAGGTGATCCCGGACGGCGTTGGTGTCCACCGTCATCCCCGGCCCGTCCATCGGGCCCGCCCGCTGCGGCGCCCGGCGTCGACGCAGCCTTCCCCACCAGCTCATCCGGCGACTCCCATTGAGGGCATGTCCAAGCACATCATGCGGTGACTCTATGACCTGCATCCTTGCGTGGTGCACGGTTGCCCCGTTTCCGGTGAGGGAGGGACCTGTTGACGACGATCGTGGCCGTCCACCGCGCGTACCTGCTTGCGACTCAGTCTCCCATCAGTGGCAAGATGCTCTAGAACGCCCGACGATCAGCAGCACGCACGCACGTGCCGCACGACCTGGGGCAACGTCCGGTCAGATGCGCACACGCAAGGGAGCGTCCGCAATGTCGGCTACCGCCGAGAACACGTTCGACATCGTCATCCTCGGTGGAGGCAGCGGCGGTTACGCCTGCGCGCTTCGCGCCGCCGAGCTGGGCCTGTCCGTCGCCCTGGTCGAGAAAGACAAGCTGGGCGGCACCTGTCTGCACATGGGCTGCATCCCGACCAAGGCGCTGCTGCACGCAGCCGAGGTCGCCGACACGGCCCGCGAAGGTGAGAAGTTCGGCATCAAGACCACCTTCGAGTCGGTCGACATGAGCGGCGTCAACGCCTACAAGGACGGTGTCGTCGGACGCCTCTACAAGGGCCTGCAGGGCTTGGTGAAGTCCAAGAGCATCGAGTACGTCGAGGGCGAGGGACGTCTGGTCGCCAAGAACGTCGTCGAGGTCGCGGGCCGCCGCTTGACCGGCAAGAACGTCGTCCTGGCCACCGGCTCCTACGCCAAGACTCTCCCCGGCCTGGATATCGCCGGCAGGATCATGACCAGCGACCAGGCGCTGTTCCTCGACCACGTCCCTGCTCGCGTCGTCGTCCT
>JAYSQM010000023.1:0-6490 GCA_043721575.1 Phycicoccus sp. | reverse complement strand
CAGCCTCGTCGCCGCAAGTGTGGCGCCGGCCGCCCCGGTCGGTCCGTGGCGTACCTCGCCGACACTGTCGATCGCCTTGCCCAGGGGGTCATTGGTGACTTTGGCGACCTTGAAACCCTGTGTTCGCAACGACTTTGCCACGGAGGCCGCCAACCCGGCGCGGTTCGTCGAGTTGTAGACGTTGATCGTCACGGCGCTCGGCGTCAAGGCCTGGCCCGGGGTGACCGCCTGACACGTCGGGCTGGCCGGGGGCGAGGAAGACCTGGTACCGACCCACCCCTGGAAGTAGGCCGCGGCATACATGAAAGTCACTACCAGCACCAGGCCGACGATCGTCAGGGTGATGACCGCACGTCGGCGCCGGCGCCGACGATGGATAGAGGCCCCGGACTCCTGCAGGTACTCCACCGCTCACCTCCCCGTCGGACAGTTGTCGAAGCCGATCATGACGGCTCCGCGCCCCTAGTCAAGCACCAGCACGCGTGCATGCAGGGCGGGTCGTTGCTGCAGCGCGGCGCGCAGGGCACGGTGCAGACCATCCTCGAGATAGAGCCGGCCCTCCCACTGCACGACGTGGGCGAACAAATCACCGTAGAAGGTGGAGTCCTCGGACAACACGGCAGACAGGTCCAGGTGGCGCTTGGTGGTGACGAGCTCATCGAGTCGGACCATCCGCGGCGGGACGTCGGCCCAGTCCCGCGCCGTCTCGAGCCCGTGTGCCGGATAGGGCCGCCCGTCGCCCACCGCTTTGAAGATCATCACGACAGTTTAGGGCGACCCTGCCCGATCCGCCTGACTAGAGTGCTGGGCGTGACCAATGCTGCCGCCGCGAACAGCCAGCTCGACCAGATCAAGGCGGGGTACGCCTTCGATGGTCCTGCCCTCGACTTCGGTGCTGCCGTGACCGAGGGTGTGGCTCACCCAGAGGTGCCCGTGCGACTGCCGCTCGGCGTCATGAACCGCCACGGCCTCGTCGCCGGCGCGACCGGAACGGGCAAGACCAAGACCCTCCAGGTCATGGCCGAGCAGCTCTCGAGCCAGGGGGTGCCGGTCTTCCTCGCGGACATCAAGGGCGACCTCTCCGGTATGGCGACCGCGGGGGTCGCCGACGACAGGGTCACCGCGCGTGCCAAGGACGTTGGGCAGGAGTGGGTGGGTACGGCGTACCCGACGCAGTTCCTGTCCTTGGGCGGTCTGGGCAACGGTATCCCGATCCGGGCTACGGTCACGTCCTTCGGACCAACCCTGCTGTCAAAGGTGTTGGGGCTCAACGCGACTCAGGAGTCCTGCCTCGGACTGGTCTTCCATTTCGCCGACGCCCAGGGCCTGGCATTGCTCGACATCAAGGACCTGCGGGCAGTCATCGCGCACCTCACCTCGGACGAGGGCAAGGAGGACCTCAAGGGTCTCGGCGGCTTGTCCGCGGCCACCGCCGGTGTCATCTTGCGCAACCTGATCGCGTTCTCCGACCAAGGCGCCGAGGTGTTCTTCGGCGAGCCCGAGTTCGACACTGCGGACCTGATGCTCACGGCCGCGGACGGCAAGGGCATGGTCACCTGCCTCGAACTGCCCGCCGTCCAGGACCGGCCCAAGCTGTTCTCGACGTTCCTCATGTGGATGCTCGCGGATCTCTTCCACGACCTGCCCGAGGTCGGCGACGTCGACAAGCCCAAGCTCGTCTTCTTCTTCGACGAGGCGCACCTGCTCTTCGACGGCGCCAGCACAACGTTCCTGGACGCGATCGAGCAGACCGTGCGGCTGATCCGCTCCAAGGGCGTCGGCATCTTCTTCGTGACCCAGACCCCCAAGGACGTGCCTTCGGGCGTCCTGGCCCAGCTCGGGAACCGGGTCCAGCACGCCCTGCGCGCGTTCACGCCCGAGGACGCCAAGGCGCTCAAGGCCACGGTCTCGACGTTCCCGCACAGCGGCTACGACCTCGAGGAGCTGCTGACCCAGCTCGGCACCGGCGAGGCCGTCATCACGGTCCTGTCCGAGCGTGGCGCCCCGACGCCGGTGGCCTGGACCCGGATGCGTGCGCCGCAGTCGACGATGGCGCCTTCGTCGGACTCCGTTGTCCAGCAGGTGATTGCGGCGTCCTCGCTCAGGGGCAAGTATGCCGAGATGGTCGACCGCGAGTCCGCCTACGAGAAGCTGCAGGCCAGGATCCAGGCGGCTCCGACACCAGAGCAGGCGCCCGCTCCCGCTCCCGCCGGCGGACCGGCGCAGGCAGACCGCCAGCCCAAGGCCGAGGAGTCGATGGTCAGGCAGGTCGTCACCTCGAGTGCGTTCAAGTCGATGCTGCGCTCGGCCGGCACGGTTCTGGGGCGCGAGATCACCCGGTCGATCTTCGGGACGGCCCGGCGGAGACGCTGAGGTCGTCCTTTGACTGCGGCCAGGTATCGGGCACTGCGCTCAAGGCAGTCCTCGAGCGCACTGCCCGCCAAGTCGGCGAAGTCACTGGCGGAGGATAGGGGATTTGAACCCCTGAGAGCTTTCACTCAACACGCTTTCCAAGCGTGCGCACTAGGCCACTATGCGAATCCTCCGTCGAGGAGGCTACCCGAGGGGGAGCCGCACTCCCCAATCGGCCGTGACCGCCGGATTTCTGACCCGCCTGAGCACTCGTCTAGGCTGGGCGCAGACCCCCCGTGTGGTGGTACCTCACCGAACTCCCCCAGGGCCGGAAGGCAGCAAGGGCAGGCGAGCTCTTCCAGGTACGCGGGGGGTCCTCTCATGCGCCAAGCGGAGTGCGGGCGTGGTGTCAGGCGAGCCGACTAGATTGGGCGCGTGAGCACAGCGCTGTATCGCCGCTACCGGCCCGAGACCTTCGCCGACGTCATCGGCCAGGAGCACGTGACCGAGCCCTTGATGCAGGCGCTGCGGACCGGGCGGGTCAACCACGCCTACCTGTTCAGCGGCCCGCGCGGCTGCGGCAAGACGACTTCGGCACGGATCCTGGCGCGCTGCCTGAACTGCGCGCAGGGGCCGACGCCGATCCCGTGCGGGGTGTGCGAGTCCTGCCACGCGCTGGCCCGCGCGGGCTCGGGCAGTGTTGATGTCATCGAGATCGACGCGGCCAGCCACGGAGGTGTCGACGACGCGCGCGACCTGCGCGAGCGGGCGGCATACGGGCCGGCGCAGTCGCGCTACCGGATCTACATCATCGACGAGGCGCACATGGTGACGCCGCAGGGCTTCAACGCGCTGCTCAAGATCGTCGAGGAGCCCCCTGAGCACGTGAAGTTCATCTTCGCCACGACCGAGCCCGAGAAGGTCATCGGCACGATCCGGTCGCGCACCCACCACTACCCGTTCCGGCTCGTGCCCCCGCTGCGGTTGCAGGACTACCTGGGCGAGATGTGCGCCGCCGAGAAGGTCGCGGTCGCCCCCGGTGTTCTCTCGTTCGTCGTTCGTGCCGGCGGCGGCTCGGTGCGGGACTCGTTGTCCGTGCTCGACCAGCTGATTGCCGGTTCCGGCGACGAGGGCCTGACCTATGAGGCTGCGGCTGCGTTGCTCGGGTTCACCGAGGGCGAGCTGCTCGATGCCACGATCGACGGCCTCGCCGCTGGCGACGGCGGCGCCGTGTTCCGCCAGATCGACAAGGTCATCGAGACCGGCCACGACCCCAGGCGTTTCGTCGAGGACCTGCTCGAACGCCTGCGCGACCTGATCGTGGTTGCCGCCGTCCCGGACGGCGCCTCGTCGGTCCTGCGCGGCATCCCCGAGGACCAGCTCGAGCGGATGCGCCAGCAGTCCGCCGCATTTGGGCCCGGCGCACTGTCGCGCTCCGCGGACATCGTCAACGCCGGCCTGACCGAGATGACCGGCGCCACCGCGCCCCGACTGCAGCTCGAGCTGATCTGCGCCCGGGTCCTGTTGCCGGGCGCCTCCGGGGAGAGCGGGTATGCCGCCCGCCTGGATCGTCTCGAACGCCGCCTGGAGATCAGTGGTGTCTCGGCGACTGTCGGGCCTCGAGCGGCGGCACCGATGAGTGCGCCCGCCGCGCAGTATCAGGGGGCTCGGGCGGCGGTGACGGCGGCACCTGCGCCCAGTGCCCCGGTCCGCGAGCCGGAGCCCGTCAGCGAGATGGCCGCGGAGCCGCAGCTTGCTACGCCCAAAGAGGCAACCGTCGTCGAGCCACGCGTCGTCGAGCCACGCGTCGTCGAGCCACCGCCGGTTGACGAACGTCCGGCCGCGCCGATGCCCGGCGGCATCGACACGGATGCGATCCGACGGTCCTGGCCAGACGTTCTGGCCAAGATCTTCTCCATCCGTCGCACCACCTGGACCTTCCTGTCGGAGCACACGCAGGTCCTGGACTACGACGGCAGGCGTCTGCTGCTCGGGATCCAGACCGAGGGACTGGCCACCACGTTCCGCCGGGGGCAGCACGCCGAGCTGGTGCGTCAGGCGCTGAGTGAGGTGCTGGGGGTCGAAGCCGTCGTCGAGGGCATCCCGATCCAGGAGTCAGCGCGGCCCGCGTCGGCCCTTCCCGCCGCCCATGCCACGCCCCCTGCCACTCTTCCTGCTACGACGTCTGCCACGCCCCCCGCTTCCGCGCCCACCAAACCGGTGTCGGCCGCACCAGCGCGTGACCCCGAGCCCAATGACGGTTGGAACACCTCGGCTCCGCCGCCGGACTGGGCCAGCGTTTCGCAGCCGCCGGCCGCCACGCCGCCGGCCGCCACGACGGTCCGATCCTCCACGCCGCCGGCCGCCACGCCGCCGGCCGCCACGCCGGTCCGATCCTCCACGCCGATGCAGCGGGCGAGGGCAGCCGTGGCCCAGGAAGCGAGCACGCGGCATACGAGCTCCTCGTCATCGGTAGCCGACGACAGCGTGGTCAGCCCTGACGACGAGAACATCGAGGAAGCGGGAGCGGTCGGCCAGCCGGTCATCGAGAGCGTCCTGGGTGGGACCGTGATCGGCCAGCTGGACCAGTAACCGCGATCGGCCCCGACAGCAGGTGAGTCGGCGGGTCGGTGGTCGCAGCCAGGGCAGTAGGCTCGCGGATGTGTATGAAGGCGTGGTCCAGGACCTGATCGACGAGCTCGGCCGGTTGCCCGGCGTCGGTCCCAAGAGCGCCCAACGCATTGCGTTCCATCTGCTGCAAGCCGATGCTGTCGATGTGAATCGACTGGTCAGCGCACTGGTGGAGGTCAAGGAAAAGGTCCGCTTCTGCAGCATCTGCGGCAACGTCGCCGAGGCCGAGCAGTGCCGCATCTGCCTGGACCCTCGTCGCGACCTGACCTACATCTGCGTCGTCGAGGAGCCCAAGGACGTCGTGGCCGTCGAACGGACCCGCGAGTTCCATGGGCGATACCACGTGCTCGGCGGGGCGATCAGCCCGATCGAGGGTGTCGGGCCGGACGACCTGCGGATCAAGGAGCTGTTGACCCGGTTGGCCGATGGTGACGTCAGCGAGGTCATCATCGCGACCGATCCCAACATCGAGGGCGAGGCGACCGCCACCTATCTGGGCCGTCTGCTGCGCCCGATAGGTCTGAAGGTCACGCGTCTGGCGTCCGGGCTGCCGGTCGGAGGAGACTTGGAGTACGCCGACGAGGTCACCCTCGGTCGGGCCTTCGAGGGGAGGAGACTGCTCGATGTCTGATGAGCTGATGAACCTGGCCGAAGAGTCGGCGCGTGACGCTCGCGCCTACCTGTCTGCGGTCACCGAGGTTGCCTCCGGTGCCTCGCCCGATACCGCCATACCGGTTCTGCTACTTGCGGTTTCGCATGTTCTGGTGGCCGGTGCCCGCCTTGGAGCCATCACCGACGTGGTGCCCGATGAGCGGTTCGAGGCCGACCCCGGCCCCGACGCCGACGTCGACCCCGTGCGTCAGGGCCTGGCCAACCTGCTCGAGGGGCTGGACGACTACGTCCATGTCGTCGACCCGCTGGTCAGCGCCGAGGTGACCAAGGGCTCCTTGTCCAACGATCTTGCCGAGGTGGCCGCGGCGCTGGCTCACGGCTTGCAGCACTTCGAGAGCGGACGGGTCAGCGAGGCCTTGTGGTGGTGGCAGTTCAGCTACCTTTCGTCCTGGGGCGACAGCGCCTCGCGCGCCTTGCGGGTGTTGCAGGCGGTGCTCGGCCACATCCGCCTCGATGCGGACGCGGACATCGTCGCCGAGGCAGAGTTCGACGCCCTGCACCCCTGAGGTCTGGCCGGTTCCGCGCCGGTTCAGGCGATGCGGGTGCCGCGGGGGAGTTTGCGGATCGGGGTTCGCAACCGGCGCACGGCCACCCACGTCGACGCGGCTCCGAGAACACCGAGGAACACGAAGCCGTAGGGCCAGACCGCGTGCACCCTGTTCAGGCGGTCGCGCTCGACCTGCTGTTGCGCCCCGTAGTCCGCGCCCCGGTTCGGATCGAGCTCGGGCCAGCACTCGTTGAGAGAGTCCGCCGTGCTGCCCATGCGCGCGGTCCTGGCGCCGTCGCTGATCATCTGCAGTGGCTCAAATTGGATGTAGTTCATCTGCTTGCGTGA
>JAYSQM010000022.1:0-7009 GCA_043721575.1 Phycicoccus sp. | reverse complement strand
GCTCGTCATGCCGGACCACAGCTGGGGATCGACCAGTGCGGCCAGCTCGGTGGCATCCCCCAGGGCGAGCGGGCGCAACAGGAGATCACCGTGCTGGAGATGGAGCTCGTGGCGCATGACGTCAGTTTGCCATTCCCTCGCCGCCCCATCGGGCCCGTCCCATGTCCACCCGGCGTCCGGCGAGCGCCCCCCGCACCAGCGCAGTTCCCTCTTCACGCCAGTGCGCAAGCGCCTCGTCCTGCAGACCCTGGGGGGCCTCGCCGTTTGCCCGGATCACCCGCCACCAGGTCACCGACGAGCCGTATCGGGACATCACCGACCCGACCTGCCGGGGGCCGCCCTGCCCGAGCAGCTCGGCGACGTCCCCGTAGGCCAGGACCATGCCCGCCGGGATCTGGTCGACGATGTCCAGAACCGCCTCGGCGAAGTCCGGCAGCTCAAAGGAGCCAGACCGGTATGCCGGATCCTCACCGCGCGTCGCAGGCGTTGGGGTCATGGGGTCATGGGGTCATGGGGGTCATGGGGTCATGGGGTCATGGGCTCGGCTCAGTAGGTCGGCTGGGAGGGGTCGACGTCGTGGACCCAGGCGAGCACCCCGCCGTCGAGATTGCGAACGTCCGGGTGGCCGGCCTCGATCAGGATCCGTGAGGCTTCCTCCGAGCGGCCGCCCATCTTGCAGAGGATGACGACCGGCTGATCGAACGGAATCTGTAAAACCGCTGCCCCCGAACGGAATTCGTCAAGATGGATCGCCCGCGCTCCCGGGACGCTGGCGATCGCCCGCTCCTCGACCCCTCGAACGTCGATCAGCAGGAGTCCCGCCGAGGCGCCCGTGCCCGCCAGCTGATCAGCCAGCTCCCGCGCCGAGATGAGGGGCACCGCGCCCCCCGCGGCGGCTGGGACCGAGCCGCCCGGCATACCACAGAAGTCCTGGTAGTCCACGAGTTCAGTGACCGTCGGCGACTCACCGCACACGGCGCAGCCAGGGTCCTTGCGCACGGTGAGGGCGTCCCAGCTCTGGCGGAGCGCGTCGTGCACCATCAACCGGCCGACCAGCGGATCCCCGATGCCGACGATGAGCTTCACGGCCTCGGCCGCCTGGACGGATCCGATGGCCGCGCAGAGGACCCCGAGCACCCCTCCCTCGGCGCAGGATGGCACCAGACCCGGCGGAGGCGGCTCGGGGAACACGCAGCGGTAGCAGGGGCCGTGCTGGGCCCACCAGATGCTGGCCTGACCGTCGAAGCGATAGATCGACCCCCAGACGTTGGGCTTGCCGAGCAGCACGCACGCGTCGTTGAGCAGATATCGGGTCGGGAAGTTGTCGGTCCCGTCCAGGACGAGGTCGTAGTCGGCAATGATCGCAAGGGCGTTGGTCGAGTCGATCCGGACGTCATGCCTGACGACTCGCACCAGTGGGTTGACCGATGCCAGCGTCTGCGCTGCGGACTCGGACTTGGGCCGCCCGACGTCCTCGACCCCGTGGACCACCTGCCGCTGCAGGTTCGACATCTCCACGACGTCGGCGTCAACCACACCAATGGTTCCGACGCCGGCAGCCGCGAGGTACAGCAGCGCCGGCGACCCCAGACCCCCCGCTCCGACGACCAGCACCCGCGCGTTCTTGAGACGGCGCTGACCCTCCATGCCCACGTCAGGGATGAGCACGTGCCGGGCGTAGCGCTCGACCTCCTGCATGGACAACGGCGCCGATGGCTCGACAAGGGGTGGGAATGCCATGCTGGCGAGGTTACTCCCGCGTAGGATGCGTCTCGCCTGTCGCATACCCGCCCGGGGGTCGCGTCAGCGCACACGGACATCGGCCACGTGAATCGACCTCACCCAGGGTGAATCGACCTCACCCCGGGTCATCGGCCCGAACGAAAGGGACACCACCAGTGTCGATGAGCTCTGACACACGAGGCCGCGGCGTGCGACTGCCTCGCTCTGCACGGCGGGTGCAGCTGCTCGAGGCCGCGCAGGAGGTCTTCGTCGAGTCCGGCTACCACGCCGCGGCGATGGACGAGATCGCCGACCGCGCCGGGGTTTCCAAACCCGTTCTGTACCAACACTTCCCGGGCAAGCTCGACCTGTACCTGGCGTTGCTCGACCAGCACTCCGGTGAGCTCCTGGATCTGATTCGAGCGGCACTGGCGTCCACCACGGACAACAAGGCGCGCGTCGCAGCCACCATCGCCGCCTACTTCGAGTTCGTGGATCGTGACGGCGCACCGTTCCGTCTGGTCTTCGAGTCCGATCTGACCAACGAGGCTGCCGTCCGCGAGCGCGTCGACAAGGTCTCGCAGGACTCCGCGGAGGCCATCGCCGAGGTCATCAAGGAGGACACCGACCTGCCCGAGGCCGAGGCGCATCTGCTCGGCATGGCGCTGGCGGGCATGGCCCAGATCTGCGCGCGCTTCTGGGTCTCGCAAGGTTCGTCGATCCCCCGCGGCGAAGCGGCCCGACTGGTGGCGACGCTGTCCTGGCGCGGCCTGGGCGGCTTCCCCAAGATCGAGCGGGAAGGATCTGGCCCCGACGAGGGTTAGCCTTTCGCAAGAAGGACGACGAGCGGGGCATGATGCCCGACGTCGCTGACGATCGAACCTGACGAAAGGCTTTCCCGTGGAGGTCAAGATCGGCGTGCAGAACGTCGTGCGCGAGATCGTGTTGGAGTCCGAGCAGTCCCCTGAGGAGGTCGAGGCCCTGGTGACCACGGCGTTGACCGACGGCGGTCTGCTCAACCTGGTCGACGGTTCGGGCCGCCGCGTGATCGTCCCCGTGTCCACCATTGGCTACGTCGACCTTGGTGCGCCCAAAAAGGGCTCCGTGGGGTTCGGCACGCTCTGAACCCGCTGGCTGCGGCTACCCGCCAGTAGCCACTCGTGTCCATTTCGTCACACGCGCCACAGACGTTTGGACGTGCATCCGACCTCGTTCGGTGCGACGTTTGGCGCTGGGTCGGTGACCTCCGCCCCATGACGGGGCCCGGAAACGGGCGCAGGAAGGAGACATGTTGTGGGCAACATCATCGGCATCATCATCTTCGGGGCCATCGTTGGTGTCCTGGCGCGCCTAGTGCTTCCGGGCAAGCAGAACATCGGCACCATCATGACCGTGGTCCTGGGCATTGTCGGCGCCCTGATCGGCTACTACATCGCCGGAAAGCTCGGCGTGGCGGCAACCAGCGGCATTGACTGGGTCCGCGACATCATCAGCGTGATCGCCGCCGCAGTTCTGGTGGTGGGCTACGGCATGGTGACCGGCAAGAAGCGGGCCTGACCACCCGCCATACAGCCAAGGGGGCCCCGCCCGATTCGGGCGGGGCCCCGTTGGCTGTCTTGGGCCGTATGACGGGCGGTCACCTCAGGCGTTCAGGCCCAGCTGTCCCATCCGCCGGGTGTGCTCGTCGGTGAGCCGGGCGAACATCCGCCCCATCTCGGCCAGGTCGGCACCAGGGCGGTTGTGTCCGCCCACGAGCAGGCTGGCCAGGGCGTCGCGTTCGACGGCCACCCGCTGCGACTGGGACAGCGCCTCACCGACCAGTCGACGGCCCCACAGTGCGAGACGACCACCCACCGTGGGGTCGGCCTCTATCGCCTCTCGTACGGTCTTGACCGCGAACTCGGCCTGCCCCACGTCCTGGAGCACCGAGCGGACCAGTGTCTGCGTCGAAGGATCCACGTAGGCCGAGATCTCGCGGTAGAAGTCCGTAGCGATGCCATCGCCCACATAGGCCTTGACCAGGCTCTCGAGCCAGCTGTTGGGCTTGGTGCGGTCGTGGAACCCGTCGATCGGCGCGATGAAGGGCTCCATCGCCGCATCGGGATCCACGCCCATCTCGCTGAGCCGACCGGTCAACGCCTCGTAGTGATGGAACTCGGCCACGGCCACACGCGCCAGAGCGGCCTTCTTCGGTTGGTTCGGAGCCATCTCGGCATCGGCAGCCAGCCGGGAGAAGGCCGTCAGCTCACCGTAGGCCAGTGCTCCGAGAAGGTCGACGACCGCAGCGCGATAGGTGGGGTCATCGGAGAACGGGTCGACCGCGGCTGCTCCGGAGCTCCCAACCTCACCAGACTCGTCCTCATGCCCATCGGCGAGGGATTCCGGCTGCTCGAGGTCGTCCATGAACGAACACAGTAGTGCTCACCGCTAGACTCGTTCCTGACATAGGTGCCCGGTCGGCACGAATCAGCAGCCAGTGGGACTGGGCTGCACCCACGAAGAACTCCGATCGGCCCGCTTTGCAGCGTGGCACGTACCCTCCGAAGCTTCGGACACGCGTGTGGCCCGCGCCCGATCGAGAGAAATTCATGACCACCGAGGAAACCACGACAGCGCCTGACGCTGCCGAGACCGCTGCCGAGACCGCTGCCGTTCCTGCGACCCCCGAGCCGACGTTTGCCGACTTCGACGTCCACCCCGACATCGTCGCCTCGCTGGCGAGCGCCAACATCATCCACCCCTTCCCGATCCAGGCGATGACCTTGCCGGTTGCCCTCGCCGGCCACGACATCATCGGCCAGGCCAAGACCGGAACCGGCAAAACGCTGGGATTCGGCATACCCATGATCCAGCGGGTGCTCAGTCCCAAGGACGACGCGTTTGCGACGCTGAAGAGCGCCGGAAAGCCGCAGGCCCTCGCAGTCGCACCCACCCGCGAGCTCGCCGTTCAGGTCTCCAACGACCTCGAGCGCGCCGGCAAGGGCCGCGGCGTCCGTGTCCTGACGATCTACGGCGGCCGCGCGTTCGAGCCGCAGATCGAGGCGCTGCAGCGTGGTGTCGAGATCGTCGTCGGCACGCCGGGCAGGCTGATCGACCTCGCCAAGCAAGGTCACCTCGACCTCTCCTACGTCAAGAGCGTCGTGCTCGACGAGGCTGACGAGATGCTCGACCTCGGCTTCCTCCCGGATATCGAGAAGCTGCTCGCGATGACGCCGGCCAGCCGCCAGACGATGCTGTTCTCGGCCACGATGCCGGGCGCCATCGTCGCGTTGGCCCGTCGCTACATGACCCAGCCCACCCACATCCGGGCCATGGGCGCGGAGCAGGACGGTCACACGGTCAAGGCGGTCGAGCAGTTCGTCTACCGAGCGCATGCCATGGACAAGGTCGAGATGCTGGCCCGCATGCTTCAGGCCAGGGAACGCGGCCTGACCATCATCTTCAGCCGGACCAAGCGCACTGCTGCCAAGGTCGCAGACGACCTCGCCGAGCGGGGCTTCGCCGCGGCAGCCATCCACGGGGACCTCGGCCAGGGCGCTCGTGAGCAGGCTCTGCGCGCGTTTCGCAACGGCAAGGTCGACATCCTGGTCGCCACCGACGTGGCGGCCCGTGGTATCGACGTCGACAATGTCACACACGTCATCAACTACCAGTGCCCGGAGGACGACAAGACCTACCTGCACCGCATCGGCCGCACCGCTCGCGCGGGCAACACCGGAGTCGCCGTCACGTTCGTCGACTGGGACGACCTGCATCGCTGGTCCATGATCAACAAGACCCTCGACCTCGGCATCCCCGAGCCGCAGGAGACCTACTCCTCGTCCGACCACCTCTTCACGGACATGGACATCCCCGCGAAGGCGACCGGCCGGCTGCCCAGGTCCGAGCGGACCCGCGAGGGCCTTGCTGCCGAGAAGGTCGAGGACCTCGGCGAGACGGGCAAGATCTCCAGGGGTGGGCAACCTGAGCGTGGCCGTTCGGCCGCCGGTCGCAGCGGCGCCGGTGGCTCGGGTGGCCGTTCCGGCGGTTCGCGTGGTTCGGGCGACTCCCGCGACGGCGCTCGTTCGTCCGAGTCCGGTGGCGGCCGCAACCGTCCCCGCTCGGGCGGCCAGACTTCTGGAGCCGCGGCCTCTGGCGAGAACTCCGGCTCCGCCGAGGCTGTGGCCCGTGACGGCGCTGCTGCGTCCGACGGTGGCGCCAGCAGGCCCCCTCGCAACCGCAACCGTCGTCGCACCCGTGGTGGTCAGGGCGACTCCGCCGGAGCGGGCACCGCCGCCGGTCAGGGGTAGCGAGGCGGCTCAGGCGGCTCAGTCCCAGGCCGGACACCTTGGGTCGAGCTCAAAGTCCGGTCTGCTGGGGCAGTCCGGACCAAGCTGCTCGACCTTCCCGTCAGAGGCGGGGCAGGAGGCTGGCGGCGACGTCGCGGTAGGCCTGGGCACCCTTGGAAGTCCGTGACGTCGCGAGGATCGAACGGCCCAGAGCCGGCGCCTCGGCGAACCGCACCGTCCTCGGGATCGGCGGGCCGAGCACCGCAAGGCCATACCGTTCCCCCACATCGGCCAACACAGCCTGGGCGTGGTTGCTGCGGCCGTCGAACAGCGTGGGCAGAATGCCGAACACCTCGAGCCCGGGGTTGAGGATCGCCTGCACGTCAGTGACGGTGTCGAGCAACTGTCCGACGCCGCGGTGGCTGAGCATCTCGCACGGCATCGGGATGATCAGTCCCTGCGATGCAGTCAGCGCATTGAGAGTCAACACTCCCAGCGACGGCGAGCAGTCCAGCAGGACGACGTCGTAGTCGGCGCGCAGCGGCTCCAAGGCCGAACGAAGCACGTACTCGCGGCCGGGCCGCGGCAGCAGCTGCGCCTCGGCTCCCGCCAGCTCGATGGCGCTCGGGATCAGGTCCACACCGTCGGCGCACGCCACGATCGCGTCCCGCGCCAAGACACCACGCCCGACCAGCACCTCGTTGATGCTCACGTCGACCTCGTCCGGGTCAACTCCGAGGCTGAACGTCAGGCAGGCCTGCGCATCGAGGTCGACGAGCAGCACCCGTTTGTCGAGCTCAGCGAACGCCGCACCGAGCGAGGCAACCGACGTCGTCTTGGCCACCCCGCCCTTCTGGTTGGCTACCGCCACGATCGTGCCCAGGCGCGTCAGAGGTCGCTCATCCGGCTCGCGATGTTCATCCTGGTTGCGGTTTCGCGCTGTCTGAGCCACTGCTGACGCCTCTCCGACGGCTTGGGGGTGGGCACAGTCTGTCAGCGTGGCAATGTGCGCCCGACAA
>JAYSQM010000021.1:0-4428 GCA_043721575.1 Phycicoccus sp. | reverse complement strand
CATCCTGTTGCGCACGCAATCCCAGGCCGCCTCGTCGAGGCGGCCTTTGCGTTGCATGTCACAGCGTTGCATGTCAACAGCGTTGCATGTCAACAGCGTTGTAGGCCGATGGTTTCGGCGGGGCCTTCATCGAAAGGCACGCCCATGACTGCCGTCTCCGGCATCACCCCATCGGGCCATCTGACCCTCGGCAACTACCTCGGTGCGCTGCGCCGCTTTGCCGAACCAGACCCGACCTCAGGGACCAACGAGCCCGGGTTCTACTTCGTGGCGGACCTGCACGCCATGACGACCCGGCACGACCCGAGACGGCTCGCGACCCTGACCCGCGAGACGGCGCTGCTGCTGCTGGCATCGGGCGTCCCGGGCGAGTCGGTCTTCATCCAGTCGGCCGTGCCCGCGCACCCCCAGCTGGCCTATCTGCTGGAGTGCACGGCCTACGTCGGCGAGCTGTCCCGCATGGTGCAGTACAAGGAGAAGGGCCGCGGCAAGCCGATGACCCGCGCTTCGCTCATCACCTACCCCTGCCTGATGGCCGCCGACATCCTGCTGTATGGCGCCGACCGGGTCCCCGTCGGCGGCGACCAGGACCAGCATGTGGAGCTGGCCCGGGACCTGGCGATCCGGTTCAACCGCACGTACGGCCAGACCTTTGTCGTGCCCGAGCTCCAACGCGCGACGACTGCGGGGCGAGTGCGAGACCTGGCGACCCCGACGGCCAAGATGAGCAAGTCCGACCCCGACGAAGCCGCCGGGGTGCTGCGCATGCTGGACAGTCCGGATGTATTGCGCCGCAAGCTGATGCGGGCCGTCACGGACTCTGACGGCGAGGTGCGTCGCGATGAGGCGGCCAAGCCCGGCGTCACGAACCTGCTCGAGATCCTCGGTGCGTGCACCGGGAGGTCGCCGGTCGAGCTCGCGGCGAGCTACACGGCATACGGCGATCTCAAGCAGGACACCGCAGACGCTGTCGTGGCGCTCCTTGCGCCCGTGCAGCAACGCTATGCCGCGCTGGCAGCCGACCCGAGCGGTGTGGACCAGCTGCTCGGAGCCGGCCGGGACCGGGCGGCCGCGTTCGCGGCGCCCCGGCTGGAAAGCGCCATGTGCGCCATCGGTTTGACGTCATGAGGCAGGATGCACGCGCGATCCTTGAACCTGCCTTGCTCCCGACACGCTCTGACGCCGTGAGTCAGTCAAGGGGGTGCGGACGATCCTCCCACGGGGTCGAGAGCACCACGGTCGTGCGCGTCGAGACGTTGGCGCCGGATCGCACCCGGGCAAGCAGGTCCTCGAGGTCACCGGGCGTGGACACCCTGGCCTTGAGGATGTAGCTCTCCGCCCCTGCGACCGAGTGGCAGGCCTCGAGGTCCCCGATGTCGCGAAGGCGCTCCGGCACGTCGTCCGGGGCTGACGGGTCCAGCGGCGTCACCGAGATGAAGGCGATGAGCGGCATCGCCAGGGCGTTGTGGTCGACCACGGCGCGGTAACCCTGGATCACCCCGCGTTCCTCGAGCCGGCGCACCCGCTGGTGGGCCGCCGATGTCGACAGCCCGGTGGCCTTGCCGAGATCGGTGAAGCTCATGCGGCCGTCCTGCGACAACAACCCGACGATGCGGCGATCCAGATCCTCCATGGCGTAAGGCTACTGACGTTAGAGCACCTGCGGATGGCGGTGGACTCAATGGCACGATGAGGCCATGACCCAGCGCCTGATGCTCCTGGACTCGGCCTCGCTGTACTTCCGTGCCTTCTACGGTGTCCCGGACCAGCGACGTAGCCCCGAGGAGCCGCCCACGAACGCCGTGCGGGGCTTCCTGGACATGATCGCGTCCCTGGTCGGGACGCATCGCCCGACACATCTGGTGGCCTGCTGGGACAACGACTGGCGACCGGCGTTTCGGGTCAACGCCATCCCGACGTACAAGGCGCACCGTCTCAGCGACGGCAGCGCAGTCCAGGAGGAGAGCCCCGAGGACCTCACTCCGCAGGTGCCATTGATCGTGGATGCGTTGCAGGCCTTGGGGATCGCCCGCATCGGCAGTGATGGCTACGAAGCTGACGACGTCATCGGCACCCTGACCCACCGGGCTCGTGGGCGCCAGCTCGTCGATGTCGTCACCGGCGACCGCGACCTGTTCCAGCTCGTGGACGACGATGCGGGCGTCACAGTCCTCTACACCGCCCGCGGTGGCGTGCGTGATCCCGACGTCGTCACCCAGGAGTTCCTGCAGAGCAAGTACTCCGTCCCCACCGGTCAGGCCTACGCCGACATGGCGACGCTGCGCGGTGACGCCAGCGACGGGTTGCCCGGCGTCGCAGGAATCGGCGAGAAGACGGCGGCCACGCTGATCAACCGGTATGGCGATCTGGCCAGTCTGCGTCGCGCCCTCGCAGAGGGTGACCCGGAGATCAAGGGGGCGCAACGCACACGGCTGGAAGCTGCTTCGGCCTATCTGGACGCTGCACCCATTGTCGTCCAGGTCGCCCTGGACGCCCCGATCCCGGACTTTGATGCCTCGCTCCCCCGCCAGGTCGGCGACCTCACCCTGCTCTCGTCCCTGGCCTCGAGCTACGGCCTGACCACTCCCATCAACCGCGTACTGAGCGCGCTCGGTCTCGGCGACAACGGCTGACCGTCAGAGTCCGGGCTATGAATTGCCTTGTAGACACACAGGATCAGTACATCCTCTCAAGCCGGCGCCCCGTCCCTAGGTTTGCAACCAAACCACCCGCAACCGTCAGTCGGACCTGAGTCAGTCCAGCCGATCTGCGGCGACGACGCCTCGCATCACCGCGTCGATGGCGCGTCTCGCAGTCATTGACAGGCTCGGGTCGGGAGCCGCATCACCGATCTGACCGAGCAGGTCGACGACCTGCTTGCAGCGGCGGACGAAGTCGCCTGCAGCGACCTCGCTGTCGCGAAGGACGACCTCGAGGCGCTGACCACTAGCCCATCGATGCATCATCCAGGCCATGCCCGCGTCCGGACAACCGGTCGTCGGCAGCAGGTGCGCGCGCTCGCGGTCCTCGAGCTGGCCCCACAGCCGTACCATGGCCTCGTACGCCTCGCGGACGTCGTCGCCCGGCATCCGGGGCGAGACGTCACCGTCGACGCGTCGCGGCTCGTGAACCAGGGTGCTGACGATCGCCGCCAGGCTCGGCGGGTCGAGGCGCTTCCAGATCCCGTGGCGCAGACACTCGGCCGCCAGCAGGTCCTTCTCGGTGTAGAGCCGCTTGAGGTTGTCACCCTGCGGTGTCACCCCTGCGCCGCCATCGGTGAGGTACCCCATGTCGACCAGGAGCTCGCAGATCCGATCGAACGTGCGGGCGACCGAGTTCGTCCTGCCCTCAACCGTGCGTGCGATCCCGTCGGTCTCCCGGCGCAACCGCCACCAGCGTTCGGCCCAGCGCGCGTGGTCCTCGCGATCCGGACACCCATGGCACGGGTGCGCACGCATCTGACGACGCAGCTCGGTGACCCGATCCGCTTCCGCTGAACCGCCGGAGCCGGTATGCCGTGCCGGTGGCGGGTCGTGGGGCACCTTGACCCGCATCGTTGCCGCAAGATCCTTGCGGGACTTGGCATTCCGCGCGTTGAAGTGCTTGGGGACGCTGAGGTTCATGACTGGGTCGACAGGGGTGGGCACGTCCATCAGCGTGAGCCGGCGCACCTGGGCGTCGGAGGTCAAGACTGTCGGCGAGGCACTCTCTTTCTTGCCGCCACTGTTGCCCTGGATGACGATCGCGTAGCCCGAGCGCCGGCCGCCCGGGATCTTGATGACGTCCCCGGGGCGGAGGTTCTCCAGGCTGATCGCAACCTCGGCCCGTCGACTCGCCGATCGAGCTTTGGCGGCTTCCTTCTCGATGTCGCGAATCTCGTTGCGCAGCGCGGCATACGCGGTGAAGTCCCCCAGATGGCAGGTCATCGACTCGGCGTAACCAGCCAGTGCCTCCTGATTGCGCCTGACGGTCACAGCCATGCCGACGACGGCGCGGTCGGCCTGGAACTGCGCGAACGAGGTCTCCAGAATGTCGCGGGCCGTCTCGCGTCCGAACTGCCCGACGAGGTTGACCGCCATGTTGTAGGTCGGCCGAAAGCTGGACCGAAGCGGATAGGTGCGCGTCGATGCCAGGCCGCCCACCGCAAGGGGGTCAAGACCCCGGTTGTACAACACGACGGCGTGGCCCTCGATGTCAATGCCGCGTCGTCCCGCGCGCCCCGTCAGCTGGGTGTACTCAGCCGGCGTGATGTCAGCGTGCGTCTCGCCGTTGAACTTCACCAGCCTCTCCAGGACCACGGACCGTGCCGGCATGTTGATGCCCAGGGCGAGGGTCTCGGTGGCGAACACCGCACGGATACGGCCAGCGGTGAAGAGCTCCTCCACGATCTCCCGGAACGTCGGCAGCATCCCGGCATGGTGGGCCGCG
>JAYSQM010000020.1:0-26807 GCA_043721575.1 Phycicoccus sp. | reverse complement strand
ACTGACAGCGCGACGTCGGCATCGAGCAGCGCAACGCGGATGTCGCGAATCGTTGCGTTGACATCCGATTCGGACAGGCGGCCCTTGCCGCGCAGGTTCTTGAAGGTGACGGTCAGTCGGTCAGACAGGCTCGTGAACACCACGCAAGGTTATCTGCCCGTTGGAGGTGCCTCGTCGCATGCATCCATGAGCATGGATATCGTCTGGGCGACCCGGGCCGGAGACAGGGTCCGCCCCCCGAACTCGCTCAGATAGAACGTGTCGAGGGTCTGGCCGGCGTAGGTGGCGATGTGGGCGCTGTGCACGGTCAGACCGGCGCGGGCAAACGCCATACCGACCTCGTGCAGGAGCCCTGGGCGGTCCTGAGCCCGGATCTCGATCACCGTCGAGTCATCCGAGGCGTGGGGCACGACCATGGCGCGGGTCTGCGCGCGCGGACCCGTCTTGCTCATGTCTGCCGAGACGGCGCCTGCCCAGACCGTACGGCGGCGCTCCAGTGCGCGCAACGGCTCGCGGTCACCCTCACCCAGGCGCAGGAGCCCGCGGGCGATCGCGGCACCATCAGGGGCATCGCCGCCTGGTGAGTCGACCTGCCACTGGTTGGCCGCGATGCCCTCCTGGGTGCGCACGCGAGCGGTCCGCACGATCAGGCCGTATGCCGCGAGCAGCCCTGCGGTGTCGGCGAACAGGCCGAGGCGGTCACGGTCGAAGACGTCGATGCGGTAGGCGCCTCCGATGGGATGAACCACTACGTGCGGCTCCCCGGTCGCGACCTCGGCGACGATCTGCGGCGGCAGGAGATCGTGGACCTCCTGCGCCTGGTCGACCGGCCCGGCAGCCTCGCCCAGAGCGGCGCGTGCGCCGACGACGAGGTGCTCGAGCAGCTGGGCCCGCCAGTCCGTCCACGCAGCCGCTCCTACCGCGCACGCGTCGGCCTCGGTCAGGGCCCGAAGCAGCTCCAGCACGTCCCTGCGACCGGCGACGGCATCGGTCACCGCCGAGATGGTTGCTCGGTCCGCCGGGTCGCGTCGGGTCGCCAGGTCGATCAGGGTCAGGTGCTCGCGGGTCAGCAGCTCGACGACCTCGACCTCGGTCTCGTCCAGCCCCAGCCGGCGGGCCGCCTGGGCGGCAAGCGGCGCTCCGACGATGGAGTGGTCGTGGGCGCCAGGGATCTTGCCGATGTCATGCAACAGAGCCGCCAGCAGGAGCAGATCGGGGCGCTCGACGTCGCGCATCAGGCCGGTCGCGTGCACGACGGTCTCGATCAGGTGTCGATCGACCGTGTGTCGGTGAACGGCGTTGCGCTGTGGACGACTGCGCACCGCCGACCACTCCGGCAGCCACGAGTCGACAAGCCCCGCGAGGTCCAGTCCCTCCCATACCGGGATCAGCCCCGGACCCGCCGCGAGCAGGTCGACCAACAGTGACCGCGCCAAGGGACTCCACGGCACGGGGATAGCAGGCGAGTGCGCCGCCAGGTTGGCCAGGGTCGCCGGGGCCAGGGGCAGGCTCCTGCGGGCCGCGGCCACAGCAGCTCGAAGGACCAGCAACGGGTCGCCCGAGGGGTCAAGGTGGGCTCCGAGCACCACCTCCCCGTCGTGCTCGAAGAGCCCGAAGCCCAATGGTTTCAACACCGGTCGTCGTGGACCGACGCGCAAGACGCGCGCCCGCTGGGACTGGGCGGCGCGGCGTACCGTCCCGTCGATGGCGTAGCTGATGGTGCGTGAGGCAGTGCCGACGACGGCCAACATCGCGTCGGCATCTGGGTAACCCAGCAGTGCGGCGACCGCGTCGTGGTCCTCGAGTCCGAGGCGGTCGCGGCCGCGGCCGGTCACCACGTGCAACGCGTCTCGGGTGTCCAGCAACGTGCCGTATGCCGTGTCGACCGGCCCGTGCGGGCGGTCGGCCAGCCACGCTGCGGTCAAAGCCCGCAGGACGGTCATGTCGCGCAGGCCCCCGCGCGCTTCCTTCAGGTCCGGCTCGATGGTCTGGGCCAGGTCCCCGTGTCGGTGGTGGCGTGCCTCGAGCGTCTCGACCAGCTGCGGCAGCCGGCGACGGGCGTTGGCGCGCCAGTCGTGCCCCACGGTCGAGCGTGCCGCCGCGACCACCTGCTCGTCGCCGGCCACCAGCTCGAGATCCAGCAGTCCGACCGCGGCCGCCAGGTCCCCGGCAGCCACGGCCCGGCACTGACCGACCGTCCGGACGCTGTGGTCGAGCTTCGCCCCCCCATCCCAGATCGGATACCAGATGCGGTCGGCCAGGGATGTGACCTCCTTGCCCGACAGCGAGCGGCCGTCGTGCAGCAGCACCAGGTCGAAGTCGCTGAGCGGCCCCGCGTCACCACGGGCCAGGCTGCCGACGCTGGCCAGGGCAACCCCGTCCAGACGAGCTCCGTTCGTGGCAGCGATCCAGATGTCGGTGATCCAGCTGCGGCCCAGCTCGGACAATGCCGCGCGTCTGGCCTCACCGGCACCCGGGGCGGTGAAGCCCCGGGTGTCGGCCAGGTCCAGGCGTTGCTGGTTGAGGTCCACCTTCTGGCCCACCTTCTGAGTCGCGCTGGTGTCCACCATGAGATACCGCCTCTACGAGATACCGCCCCCTACAAGGCGTCCAGGCCGTGCTCGCCGGTGCGAACCCGGGCCACGTCCTCGACGGGAACGGTCCAGATCTTGCCGTCGCCGATCCGTCCGGTCTGGGCCGCCTTGAGGATGACCGACACCACCGCGGCGGAATCGCTGTCGTCGACGACGACCTCCACCCGCACCTTCGGGACGAAGTCGACGGTGTACTCGGCGCCCCGATAGACCTCGCTGTGGCCGCGCTGGCGCCCGTAACCGCTCGCTTCGCTGACCGTCATACCGGTGATGCCGAAGGCCTCGAGAGCCTCCTTGACCTCATCGAGCTTGAAGGGCTTGATGATCGCGGTGACCAGTCTCATGACGATGCTCCCTGCGTGTTGGGCTTGGACTCCGAGGGGGACGACGTCGCGGTGTGCGACCCGAACGATGCGGCCCCAGCGTGACGCAGACCGCCACCACCGAGCGAGCCGAGGTCGTACGACGACTCAGCGTGCTCCTCGAGGTCGATGCCTGACACCTCGGCGTCAGGCTCGATCCGGAAACCCAGGGCCTTGTGCAGTGCCAGGCCGATCACACCGGTGACCACGAAGGAGTAGAGCAGCACGGCACCGGCACCGACCACCTGGCGCCACAGCTGGTCCAGACCGCCGCCATAGAAGAGTCCGTCCACGGCGGCCGGCGCAGACGCCGAGGCAAAGAAGCCGATTGCGATGGTGCCCACGAGTCCGCCGACCAGGTGGACGCCGACGACGTCGAGGCTGTCGTCGAACCCGAGGCGGAACTTCAGGCCGACCGCCAGCGCACACAGGACACCGGCAAGTATGCCGATCGACACGGCGCCCAGGGGGGTGACTGACGAACACGCCGGCGTGATGGCGACCAGGCCGGCCACGATGCCGGACGCAGCACCGAGCGAGGTCCCGTGACCGTTGCGGATCCGCTCCGTGGCCAGCCACGCGATGGCCGCCGCACCGGTGGCTGCGAGGGTGTTGACCCAGGTCACTGCAGCCGTGTTGTTGGCCCCGAGCGCCGAGCCTGCGTTGAACCCGAACCAGCCGAACCACAGCAGCCCCGCTCCGACCATGACGAGGGTCATGTTGTGCGGACGCATGGGGTCCTTGGCGAAGCCGATCCGCTTGCCCAGGATCAGGGCCAGGGCCAGGCCTGCGGCGCCGGCGTTGATGTGCACCGCAGTTCCTCCGGCGAAGTCGATCGTCTTGAGGTTGTTGGCGATCCAGCCACCCTTGTCTGCGGCGAAGCCGTTGAAGGCGAACACCCAGTGCGCGACCGGGAAGTAGACGATCGTCGCCCACACCACTGTGAAGACCAGCCAGGTCGAGTACTTCGCGCGGTCGGCGATCGCGCCGCTGATCAGGGCCACCGTGATGATGGCGAACACCGCTTGGAAGGCCACGAACGCCATTGCGGGGATGCCGCCGTGGGCCGGTGCCCCGGCTGCGGCCGCCACGTAGCCGAAAACGGCCTTGTCGCCGCTGAGCAGGTTGCTGAGGCCGAAGTGCTGGAACGGGTTGCCGACCAGCCCGTGCCATGACTGACCGAACGCCTCGCTGTAGCCCCAGAGGACCCAGGCGACGCTGATCGTCGCCATCGCCCCGAAGCTCATCATCATCATGTTCAGGACACTCTTGGCCCTGACCATGCCGCCATAGAAGAGGGCCACGCCTGGCGTCATCAGCAGCACCAGGGCTGCACTGACGAGAACCCAGGCGGTATCGCCGCTGTTGATTTCCATGAGGGAAACCTTGCAGGTCAACGGTTTCGGATCGTGCCTCCCTTTGTTACATCCGTGTTAGCAGATCCCCGCCCGCGTAAGGATCAGGTAACTCCAGGCTGGCCACGGTCAAGGCCACCAGGACCCTTTCGACGCGCATAGTGTCGCCATGACGGCGCGCATACTGTCGTCATGACGTTGAGCCCCGCCCGGCTGGTCGACGCCGCCCGTCCGCTGCACGACCGGCTGCGCCGCAGTGTCGCCGTCGCGCTGCGCGACCGGGTTGCCGGCAAGGACAACGCCGCGAAGGCCACGCTTATCTGGGGCAAGCCGGGCGAGCGCTGGTTCACCGAGACCGACCCGATCTGGCGGGTGCAGGCCGACGCGGCGATGTTCGTCGCCGGCATCCGTGCGCTGCTGCTGCAGTCGCTGCACCCGCTGGCCATGGCGGGCGTCGCCGGACACTCGGGTTACAAGGGCGATCCCTGGGGTCGGCTGCAGCGTACGAGCACGTTCCTCGCGACCACGACGTTCGGCACGATAGAGGACGCCGAGGCCCTCATCGCAAGGGTTCGGGGCATCCACGAGGGCGTTCGCGGCAAGGCACCCGATGGGCGCCCGTACGCCGCCAGTGACCCGCACCTGCTGAAGTGGGTTCACCTCGCGGAGGCCGACAGCTTCCTGCAGACCCACCAGCGGTATGCCGTCACTCCCCTCACGCCGGCCGAGGCCGACCGATACGTGGCTCAGTCGTGTGTCGTGGCAACCAGGCTCGGCGTCATCGACCCGCCGACGACCGTTGCCGAGCTCGACGCGCAGATCGCGTCCTACCGACCCGAGCTCGAGGGCACATCGGCGGCCCGCGACGCGGCGCGGTTCCTGCTGCTGCACCCACCGCTGCCGTGGAGCGCCCGGCCCGGCTACGGCGCCCTTGCTGGTGCCGCCGTGGCCCTCCTGCCGCTGTGGGCCCGCCAGCACCTCGCCCTGCCCTACCTGCCGCTGGTCGAGAGGGCGATCGCACTGCCGGTCGGCGGCGGCGCGACCAGCGTCATCCGCTGGGCGCTCAAGCACCCCCGCGAACCGCAGCGCTGAACACGGCCTCGTGGTCGCTGACCCACCCGGCGTCCAGCCGGGCGTTGCGCGGGATACCCAGGTCGACCAGCCGGGCGAACGCAGGGTCGGTAACCGCCATGGCCTCGACGTCGTCGGCGTGCTTGGTCATCTGGTGCACGCACACGTCCACCAGCCGCGAGCGCTGGTCCGAGGAGGCGTCATATCCGTCGGCCAGCGCCGCCAGCTTCGTGGCCGCCTCGAGCACCGTCATGGCTCCCCCGTGCCCATCAGCCACGGCGCCCTTGTCGGCCCATAGTGGAATCCACTGCCACGCAGAGAAAGCCAGGTCCTCGGCCGGGTCGCCCGGCGCGCAGAAGTCCCAGTCGATGACGGTCAGGCCACCGTCGGGTCGACGGATCGTGTTGTACGGCGCCGCGTCGTGGTGGACCACGACCTCACCCGCAGTCAACGGACGCCCGGGAACCATCCGCCACGGCAGGGCCGGTTCGGGTGTGAACCCGCGCTGGGCGTCGTGGAAGCGGCGCAGCCAGTCTCCGATCGCCATACAGGCATCGATGGTCCGGAACCACGGCGGCAGCGGCTGGCCGGGAGCAAGAAGGCCAACCTCACCCTCGACATGGTGCAGGACCTCACGCCCCTGGTCATCGCTGCCCAGAACGGTCGGGGCCCCGCCGAACCCGACCGACTTCAGGTGTGCCAGCAGAGCGTGGACGGCCGGTGTCCAGTGACCCGTATGGCGACGAACCGTCTCGCCCACCCGGACCACTACGGACGTGTTGCCGCCGCGAAGGACCTCCTCAGCCTGCGTCTCTTCCGCCCGCTCCCCTTCCCCCTGCGCCGCTTCCACGGGTCAGGAGATCAGGGCGTCGACGAAGGCCTCAGGGTCGAACGGCGCCAGGTCGTCGGGGCCCTCGCCGAGGCCGACGAGCTTGACCGGGACGCCAAGCTTGCGCTGGACGGCCACGACGATGCCGCCCTTGGCGGTGCCGTCCAGCTTGGTGAGGACGATGCCGGTGACGTTGACGACCTCGCCGAAGACCTCGGCCTGACGCAGCCCGTTCTGTCCCGTCGTGGCGTCCAGGACCAGCAGCACCTCGTCGATCGGGCTCTGCTTCTCCACGACGCGCTTGACCTTGCCGAGCTCATCCATCAGTCCGACCTTGTTGTGCAGGCGGCCGGCGGTATCGATCAGGACCACGTCGGCCTCCATCTCGACCGCGGCCCTGACCGCGTCGAATGCCACGGCGGCAGGGTCCGCGCCGTCCCGGTCGGAACGGATCGTGGGCACGCCGACCCGCTCACCCCACGTCTGCAGCTGGTCAGCCGCCGCCGCACGGAAGGTGTCGGCGGCACCCAGTACGACGTCCTTGTCCTGGGCCACCAGGACCCGTGCCAGCTTGCCAACCGTGGTGGTCTTACCGGTCCCGTTGACTCCGACCACCAGCACCACGGCGGGACGACCCTCGACCCGCGAGGAGGCGATCGAGCGATCCATCGAGGGGTCCACGAGCTGGAGCAGATCCTCACGCAACCAGGCGCGGACCGTCTCCTCGTCGCGTGCCCCTTCGATCTTGACCCGGGTGCGAAGCGAGTCGACCAGCTCCATCGTCGCCTCGACACCCAGGTCGGAGCGGAGCAGCGTGTCCTCGACGTCCCCCCAGGACTGCTCGTCCAGTCCCCCACTGGACAACAGGGACAGCAACCCCTTGCCCAGCGCCGTGTTGGAGCGCGCCAACCTGGCCCGGAGGCGTTGCAGGCGTCCGGTGGCCGACTCGGGACGCTCGATCAACGGTGCGGGAGCGGGCGCCTCGAGCACACCTGGGTCGAGGGTGTCGACGTTCGGACCGCCGTCCGGACCAGCCATGGACTCCCGGGCGTCGGACCCGGAAGCACCGTCCACCCGCGGTGAAGTCGTCTGCGAAGGCAGGGTCCTGGCCTTGCCGCCACGACCACGGCCACGGCCACGGCCACGGACCAGCCCGACCAGCAGGGCGATCCCGGCCAGAGCGATGACCGCCGCAACGGCGAAGATTTCCTGGAGTTGGGTCATAGTTGGCGATTGTCCCAGATCCCTACCAGCACAGCACCGTCACCGGAAGGACCGCCGGGGCGGAAACTCAGTCGGCCTGTCGCGAGGTGACGTCGGCGACCTTGTCGCGTGCGGCGCCCATCGCCTCGCCGGTCTTCTCACGCGCGGTCCCAACGGCCGAACCGGTCCGCTCGCGCACCCGGGAGACGACCTCTTCGCCCTTGGGCGTGAGCAGGTCACGTCCCTCACGGCGCGCGGGAATGGCGACCAGGCCCACCACTGCCACGGCGAGAACCACAGACAGCAACATTCCGAATATCAAGGCGACCATGTGTCCAGCGTGCCCCCTTGACCCTGTGCGTGACCAATCGGCGCGCCGTAGCTGTGAGGCGGGCCACCCCCAGGTGGCCAGTCGCGCACCCACGAGTCCACCAGTGAGCGGTTGCACACACCTCGGAAACCGCCCGAAACCACTCATTCGCGCGTGGGCGTGGGGATGCCCGTGCGGCCCCGCACGAACGCTTCCAGCAGTTCCCTGGACATGGGCAGCTGCGACAGCCAGTCGAGACTGTCGTGGCTGACGAAGCGGTCGGGGTCGGTGCCGAGCTCGACGACCTGATCGTGGAGGCGCTCCATCTTCACGTCGAGACGGTTCGCGACGTCCGCCGCCTGCAACAGATCGTCCAGCAGCGCGGTTGGCACGGCACCGTCGTACTTGTAGTAGATCTTGTGCTCCAGGCTGGCCCAAAAATCCATCGCGATCGTGCGGATCTGGATTTCGACCGTCACCGGCTGGACCCTGTCCGACATGAAGACGGGGACTGCGACGAGCAGATGCAGGCTCTTGTAGCCGTTCGGCTTCGGGGAGGCGATGTAGTCCTTGACCTCGAGCACGGTGACGTCCTGCTGGCTGGTCAGCATGTCGCGGACCCGATACGTGTCGGAGATGAAGGCGCAGGTGATCCGGATGCCGGCGATGTCCTGGATGCGATCGCGGATCTCGTCCAGTGCCAGCGGACAGCCCCTGCGCAACGCCTTCTTCAGGATGCCCTCGGGCGACTTCAGCCTGGAACTAACGCGCTCGATGGAGCTGTAGTCGTGAATCGCACTGAACTCTTCCTTCAGGATGTTGATCTTGGTCATCATCTCGTCGGTTGCGAACTTGTACGACATCATGAACCGCGTGAGCTCGGTCTTCAGCTCCCGTAGATCGCTGCGCTCGTCCAGATGCCTGCGCTCGTCCAGATGCCTGCGCTCGTCGACCCTCTCGTCGGTCACGGTTACTCCCTCTACGCGTTGGCGGACATCCTGGGACCGGGGCCGACCCTCAGACGCTCTGGACGTCCCGGATCCGCTGCGAGACGACGGTGGTGACCCCGTCGCCACGCATCGTGACGCCATACAGCGCGTCGGCGATCTCCATCGTGCGTTTCTGGTGGGTGATGACGATCAGCTGGCTCGAGCCACGGAGCTCCTCGAACAGCGTGATCAACCGGCCCAGGTTGGCGTCATCGAGTGCTGCCTCGACCTCGTCCAGGATGTAGAACGGGCTGGGGCGCGCCTTGAACATGGCGACCAGCAGTGCCATGGCCACCAGGGAACGCTCGCCACCGGATAGCAGCGAGAGCCGCTTGATCTTCTTGCCCGGCGGTCGAGCCTCGACCTCAATACCGGTGGTCAGCATGTTGTCTGGGTCGGTGAGGACCAGTCGGCCCTCACCTCCGGGGAACAACCTGCTGAAGACGCCTTCGAACTGGGCCGCGGTGTCGTGATAGGCCTCGGTGAAGACCTTCTCGACGCGCTCGTCGACCTCCCGAACGATGTCCATGAGATCGCGCTTGGAGCTCTTGAGGTCCTCGAGCTGCTCGGTCAGGAACTTGTGGCGTTCCTCCAGCGCGGCATACTCCTCCAGCGCGAGTGGGTTGACCCGGCCGAGGGCGGAGAGCTTGCGCTCGGCGGAGCGCAGGCGTCTGGCCTGGACGTCGCGCACATATGGGACGGTCACCGGCCGGTCGCCCGAGCCTGAGTCGCGGGCGTCGGCGGAGTCGTCATCGGGGTCGGCGATCACCGGCACCATCTGATGAGGGCCGAAGTCCTCCACCAGCGCCTCCGGGTCGATCCCCAGCTCCTCAATCGCCTTGGCCTGCAACGTCTCGATTCGCAGCCGCTGCTGTGCGCGTGCCACCTCGTCGCGATGGACCGAGTCGGTGAGGTCGCGCAGCTCGTCGCCGAGAGCGCCGATCTCTCGCCGCACCAGGGTCAGCGCAGCATCACCCTCGGTGCGCCCCTGTTCGGCGCCGGCCCGCTCGGAGGTCGCCTGTTCGAGCGCCCGAGCCGCCCCCTGCACCGCGTATGCCGCGCCGCTCCGGACCGCGTCGGCCACCGTGGCCTCGCGTTTGCGACGCTCCCGGCGTGCCGCGGCCCGCTCGCGGGCTGCGAGCTCGGAGCGGGCTGCCGCCTCCAGCGACTCGGCCCGAGCCTTCATGGCGCCGGCCCGCTCCTCGCGGGTGCGCAGCGTCAGGCGCAGCTCGGTCTCGGCGGCGCGGGCCTCGGTGGAGCCACGCTCCAGGCGGTCGCGTTCATCAATGGAGGGATCCTGCTCGCCCGGTTCGGCGCCGGCGTCGTCCAAGCGCTCACTGAGGGCGTGGTACTCACCTCGGTCACTGCCCAGGGCGGTCTCAGCCGCGGCGATGGCCCGCTCGATGCGCTCAGACTCGCCGCGCCCGGCGCGGGCCGTGCCCCCAAGCTGCCCCAGTCGCTCGGCGACCGCAGCCATCCTGGCGTCGGACTCGTGCAGGCGCTCGAGTGCAGCCTCCACCGCGTCGTTGGTCGCCGCCACCCGCTCGGTGGCGGTGGCCAATGCGAACCTGGCCTGCTCGCCGCGTCGGACCGCGTCCTGGATCTTGTCCTGCGTCTCGTCGACGGCCGCCTGGATCTCGATCAGGCTGGGCGCGGACGCGCTGCCACCACGGACGAATCCCGGGGCGAAGACGTCGCCGTCGGGGGTGACCGCAGTAATGCCCTGACCGAGGTCGACCAGATCCACGGCAGTCGACGAATCCTCAACAAGGGCAATACGATCCAACAACTGCTCGACCGCCGGTCGCACACTGTCCGGGCAGGTGACCACATCTCGGGCCCAGACGGCGCCGCCGCTCAGCTTCGGCCAGCTGGCGACCTCGACCTTGGCCGCGGTGGCGCCCACGAGCAGACCTGCCCGACCGGCGTCCTGCTCGCGCAACATCGCGACGGCGCGTTGTGCCGCCTGGACGGAGTCGACGGCCACCGCATCCGCTGCCCACCCGAGGGCGGCCGCAACGCTGGCCTCGTGTCCTGA
Organism: Phycicoccus sp.; assembly: GCA_043721575.1. Classification (GTDB taxonomy): domain Bacteria; phylum Actinomycetota; class Actinomycetes; order Actinomycetales; family Dermatophilaceae; genus UBA4719. Next base: position 16,056 of record JAYSQM010000020.1, on the reverse strand, counting down.
CCTGACCTGCAGCAGGGAGGCGACCGAACCCATCAGCCCGTGCACCTGATCCCCAGCCGCCAGCAGCGCGGCCGCGCCATCCTTTCGTCGCAGGTTGAGCTCGAGTGCCTCGAGCCGGGCGCCGGAGCTGGAGCGGTCGCGGTCGGCGAGCCGCTCTGCCTCGAGCGACTGCGACACCTCCGCCTCGGCCAGATCCAGCGCAACCGCGGCCTGTTCGTAGGCGGTGTCCAGACCTTCTTCGCCTTCTTCCTCCACGGCGACCGAGGCTTCCAGGCTCGCGAACTCCTTCTCGGCCTGGGCGGCACGGGCCTTGCTCTGTTCGACGGCCTGCTGGAGCCGGCCGATCTCGGCCTCTCCGGCCTCGATCCGGCTGCGCCGTGCGCCCACCTGGCCGGCCAGCTTGGCCAGACCCTCGCGGCGATCTGCGGCAGCGCGGACGAGACGGGTGAGGCGAGCGGTCTCCGCGGCGTACGCGATCTCGATCTCGGTACGATGGGTGACCGCGGCGTCCAGCGCCTCCTTGGCCGCCGTGGTCTCGGCGATCAGCGCCCGCTCCTGCTGACGCACGGAAGCGGCCTGCGCGCGCAGCTGTTCGGGATCGCGTGAGCTGTTGTCCACGATGTCGCCCTCGTCCTCCGAGAGCAGCCGGACGCGTTCGGCAGCCAGCGACCCGGTCGCCATGAGACGCTCGCGCAGCGAGGACAGTGCGAACCAGCGTTCCTGGGCGCGAGCCAGTAACGGCGCCGCCTCCTGCGCCTCGAGCTCGAGCGCGGCCAATCGCGAGCGAACGATGGACAGGGCCTCTTCGACCTCGGTGCGACGGGCGATCAGGGCGCTCTCGTCGGCGACCTCCTGGTCGAAGGTGCTCGTCAGCTGGATCAGGTCGTCGGCAAGCAGTCGAAGCCGTGCGTCGCGGGCCTCGGCCTGGATCGTTGCCGCCTTGCGCGCAGCCTCGGCCTGGCGACCCAGAGGCCCGAGCTGGCGGCGGATCTCACCGGTCAGGTCCTTGACGCGGGTGAGGTTGACCTCCATCGCCTCCATCTTGCGCAGCGCGCGCTCCTTGCGCTTGCGGTGCTTCAGGACGCCGGCTGCCTCCTCGATGAAGCCACGTCGTTCCTCGGGAGTGGCGCGCAGGATGGCGTCGAGCTGCCCCTGACCGACGATGACGTGCATCTCACGGCCGATGCCGGAGTCGGAGAGCAGCTCCTGGATGTCCAGGAGTCGGCAGGCCGTGCCGTTGAGGGCGTACTCGGAGCCGCCGTTGCGAAACATCGTCCGCGCGATGGTGACCTCGGCGTAGTCGATCGGCAGCGCGCCGTCGGTGTTGTCGATGGTCAGCGACACCTCGGCCCGCCCCAGCGGAGCACGTCCGGCGGTGCCGGCGAAGATGACGTCCTCCATCTTGCCGCCGCGCAGGCTCTTGGCGCCCTGCTCGCCCATGACCCAGGCGAGGGCGTCGACGACATTGGACTTACCGGAGCCGTTGGGGCCGACGATGCAGGTGATGCCGGGCTCGAGCCGCAGCGAGGTTGCCGACGCAAACGACTTGAAGCCCCGCAGGGTCAGGCTCTTGACGTACACGAGCGATGGACTCCTCTGGGGCGGCGGTGAACGGCCTCACTGTACCGGCGAGGAGCGCGAGCGGTTGGGGAGCGGGGCGTATCCGCCGTACTCGGTGCTCAGTGGACGGGTTGGGGGACCGCCCCGATCTCTGCGGGCAGATCTGCGCGCAGCCGGTCGTTGTCATGTTGCAGGTCTTCGATCAGGGTCTCGAGGTCGCGCACCCGCGACCTCAGTCGAGCGGTCTCCAGGACGAGACGGTCGTCCCGATACGCTCGCTGACCCAACAGCGCCTTGGCCATACCAACTCCCACGGGATCCTTCGCGCGTGCGAAGGGCGATGGACAAACACGTTGCGGACGCCCCCGGGCAACCGCCTCGGGGACCCTTCCAGAATCTCACCGGCATCGCGGCAGGTCAACATGCATGCGCCTGGGACCGGCCGATCACCGTTCACAGAATCCGGACAGTCCTTGTCTGAGGTCCCCGCGCTGGACCACGCACGCCTGAACGTATCCGGGTCGACGCGTCGTCGACGGCTCCTCCTCCATCAGCTCACGAAGCCGCTCGATCGCCTCGGGTGCGCCCTGAGCGCAGATCTCGACCCGACCGTCGGCCATGTTCCGGGCGAAGCCGATCAGGCCCAGCTCCAGGGCTCGTGCACGGGTCCACCAGCGGAACCCGACGCCCTGGACCCGTCCACGGACAAAGATCGTGGCGCGTTCCATGGGCAGAGCCTACGAGCCGTCGTTCGCCGGGACATAGGCTCCGGACATGTCCCAACCTGCAGCCGGCGCTCCGATCCGATGGGGATTCCTGGGCGCCGGTGGCATCGCCGCCTCGATGGCCGCTGACCTCGGCCGCGGCAACAACAGGCTGTATGCCGTGGCGGCACGCGATGCCGACCGGGCGGCCGCCTTCGCCGCGCGATTCGGGGCAAGCCACAGTCACGGCGACTACCGGGCCGTGGTCGAGGATCCCGACGTCGACATCGTCTATGTCGCCACCACGCACCCTTTCCATCGCGAGCAGGCACTGATGGCGATCGACGCCGGCAAACCCGTCCTGATCGAGAAACCCTTGACCCTCAACGCTGTCCACGCCCGTGAGGTGCTGAGCGCAGCCCGGGACAAGGGCGTCTTCGCCATGGAAGCGGTGTGGATGCGCGCCAACCCGCTGATCCTCAGGGCCCAGGAGCTGGTCGCCCGGGGCGTCATCGGCGATGTGGTGGCAGTCCACGCCGATTTCTCCATCGAGCTGGCCTTCGACCCGACCCACCGCCTGTATGACCTGGCCAACGGAGGTGGCGCCCTGCTCGACCTCGGCGTCTATCCGATCAACTTCGCGTGGTTGTTCCTCGGCCGCCCTGACACCCAGCAGGTGCTCGGCACGCTCTCCCCCACCGGCTCCGATGCCACCGTCGCGTTGCAATGGGGCTACACCTCGGGCGCCACCGCCCAGCTGCGCTGTGCCACAACGGCATGGACGCCCGGGCGAGCCACGATCTCCGGAACCGCCGGCTCGATCTCGGTCGAGCCATGGTTCCTCAACCCCGAACGGCTCGTGGTCACCACGAGCGAAGGTGAGGCCCGGATCGAAGGCGAGGGCACGGCATACGGTCCGCAGATCGAGGAGGTCGAGCGGTGCCTTCGCGAGGGACTGCTCGAGAGTCCATTGGCGCCTCAGGCCGACACGATCGCCATCCTCGAGCTGATCGACCAAGCCCGCGCCGACCTGGGTGTTCGTTACCCCGCCGAGGCGTAGCGGGTCGGCGCTTCCTCCAGCCAGCTGCTGAAGGCCGCGATGTTGTAGGGACGCCCCAGGAAGTCGGCCACGAGCTCGGCTGCGTCCCTGCTACCACCAGCGGCCAAAATGATGTCGCGATAGCGTCGGGCGTTCTGCGGCGCAAACAGGTCGTCACGGTCGAACGCGGAGAAGAGGTCCTTGGCGATGACCAGGCTCCACATGTACGTGTAGTAGCCGGACGAGTAGCCGCCGAGGTGGCCGAACGACGCGTGGAAGTGTGTGCCCTCGACATAGGCATAGAGGTCGTAGGCCGCCTGCAGCTCCTTGACGAAGGCGGTGAGGTCGGCGACGGGCTCCTGGTGCAGGCGGTAGGACAACGCCGCGTAGAACATCTGGGTCCGCGCGGCGCAGCCCTTGCCGAAGTCCTCACCGGCGCGCATCTTGCCAACCAGCTCTTCGGGGATGGGCTCGCCTGCGTCGTCGGTGGCAAACGTGCGCAGAACATCGGCGTCCCAGGCCCACTCCTCGAGCAGCTGCGACGGAGCCTCGACGAAGTCCCACTCGGTCGCCACCCCCGAGAACCTGACCCACTGGTGGCGCCCGGCGAGCAGATGGTGGACCAGATGCCCGAACTCGTGGAAGAGCGTCACGACATCGGAGTGCTCCATCAACCCGCGCCCGAAGTTGCACACCAACACGCCCTCGGGCAGCTGCCGACCGCCGATGCCCGGTACGAGGTCGAACTGCGCGGCATGCTTGAACTTGCCCTCGCGCGGGTGGAGGTCGAGATAGATCCGGCCCAGCGGGGTCCCGTCGACCTGGACGTCATAGACGGCAACGTCGGCGTGCCACGACACGGCATCTGGCACCCGGGTGTAGCTCAGCCCGAACAACCTGCCGGTGACGTCCAGCAGCCCCTGTCGGACCTTGGCGAACTCGAAGTACCGGCGCACCTGCTGCGCGTCGACGTCGAAGCGCTCACGGCGGACGACCTCGTTGTAGAACGCCGAGTCGGCCCGATCCACCACGTTGACCTCGGGTCGGTCGGCACGCAACCGCTCCAGCAGCACCGCGAGGTCCCGGCGACCGGACTCCTGCGCGGCTGAAGCGATCTGGTCGATGAACTCCCCGATGGCGGCGCCGCGGCCGATCATCTTGACCTCCGCGTCGAAGTCGGCCCACGAGTCGAAGCCGAGGCTCTTGGCATGTTCCGCCCGCAGACCCAGCAGCTCATGCAGCACCGTGTCGTTGACCGGCCAGGCACGGTTGTTGAACTCCACGACCAGGGCGCGACGGGCCTCGGCGTCCAGGGCGAACGACATGAAGGGGATCGTGTCGGGATAGTCGGTGGTGATCGTGGCCCGGCCGTCGGCACCGAGCGGGTGGGCGTCGATGTAGTCCTGTGGCAGACCGGCCATCTGGTCCAGGGCCACCGAGATGCTGCGTACGTCGTCGCGGGTGTTCTTGCCGAACTCCTGGTCGACGACCAGCTCACGCTCGCCCAGCTCTCGCAGCCGCGCGCGGGTCGGCTCGTCCTGGTCCACCCCGGCGCGGCGGAAGTCGCGCAAGGTCAGGCGAAGGATCCTGGCCGCAGCCTCGTCCAGACCCCTGGGGTCGGCTGCGGCGAAGATCTCGAAGAGGTCGCGATCCAGGCCCAGGTCGGTCGCGAGCTGGTTGCCCTCCTGCTCGGCGGCCTCGGCCTGCGAGCGCAGGGACTCCAGCGGGTGCACCTGGCTGATCAGGGACGCCGCGGACATGGCGTTGTGCAGGGCGATCGACACGTCGTTCCAGGCGGTCAGCAGCCGGGCGGTGTCCGTGGGACGCGCATTCTTGATTGCTGCGACCAGGACACGCGCCGTCGCCAGCTGGGCCAGGCAGCGCTCCCCCAGCCAGTCGCCCCAGCCGTCGGGCGAGTCGGGCATGGTCAGCGGCGTCAGTGCAGAGTTCGTCGTCAGTGCAGGGTTCGGCGTTAGTGCAGAGTTCGTCACCGGAGCACGATAACGGGTTCAGCCGGCCGGTCTGGGGCGCGGCTGGCACCGAGGACAGGAGTACGACGAACGGTTCATGAAGGCCTCACGCCGGATGAGGGTGGCGCAACGCCGGCACGGCCGGCCCTCGCGGCCGTAGACGTTCAGCGACCGGTCGAAGTAGCCACTGGCGCCGTTGACGTTGACGTACAACGCGTCGAAGCTCGTTCCGCCCTGCCCCAGCGCTTCGAGCATCACGTCACGGGCATGCTCGATCAGCCGCCCGAGAGCCGGCTTCGAGAGCGCCGCGGCCTCCCGCTCGCCGTGGACCCGGGCGCGCCACAACGCCTCGTCCGCATAGATGTTGCCGATGCCGGAGACGAGCCGCTGATCCAGCAGGGACCGCTTGACCGCCGTATGCCGCAACTTCAGCCGCGCGATGACCGCGCCCTGGTCGAAGGCCGGCTCCAGGGGGTCGGGCGCGATGTGGGTGATGCTCGCGGGGACGCCCCAGGTGCGCGGCGCTGCCGAAGGATCGGTGACCAGGTCCGCAAGGGCCATGCCACCGAAGGTGCGTTGGTCCACGAAGCGCAGCTGCGGTCCGTCATCGGCAAAGTCGAACGTTGCGTGCAGGTGGGTCTCACGCGGCGCATGCGCCGCCTCGACGAGGAGCTGGCCACTCATGCCCAGATGGATGATGAGGCCCTGCCGATGACCATCGGGTGCCTCGAGCACCAGCCAGAGGTACTTGCCGCGACGCTCTGCGGCATGAACCACGTTGTCGCGCAGGCGATCTGCCAGATCAACCGGCCCCGGCTGATGGCGGCGGGCGACACGCGCACCGAAGAAGTCGGCCGTCTCGATGCGGCGACCGACGACGTGGTCATCGAGTCCGCGACGGACGACCTCGACCTCGGGAAGCTCAGGCATCCTGGCGGTCGACGGGCTCGTCCCGGCCCTGGGCCAGCTGCTCGGAGTCGTCGGCGTCAACGCAAGCCGGTTCGACCTCACCGGAGAGGACCGCGTTGGCCCTGCGGCTCAGCTCGTTCCAGGCGACCTCGGCGGCTTTTTGCTCCGCTTCCTTCTTGCTACGCCCAAAGCCCGATCCGATCAGCTCCGAACCGACCACCGACTCGGCGTGGAAGGTCTTCTGGTGGTCCGGGCCTTCCTCGGTGACGCGGTACTCCGGCACCCCCAGCGAGCCCGCGGCGGTCAGCTCCTGCAGGCTCGTCTTCCAGTCCAGCCCGGCACCCAGGCTGGCAGAGAACTCCATCAGCGGGTCGAGGAGGTGGTGCACGAAGGTCGTGGCGGCCGCCAGGCCGGCGGACAGGTAGACGGTGCCGATGACGGCTTCCATGGTGTCGGCCAGGATCGAGGCCTTGTCACGCCCGCCGGTGCTCTCCTCGCCGCGGCCCAGGAAGAGGTAGTCACCCAGGCCCAGCGTGCGGGCCACATCGGCCAGCGCGCGCATGTTGACCACGGCCGCCCGCAGCTTGGCGAGCTGACCCTCGGCCAGGTCCGGGTGCGCGGCATACAGGCTGTCGGTGACCACCAGCCCGAGCACCGAGTCGCCGAGGAACTCCAGGCGCTCGTTGTTCGGCAGGCCGCCGTTCTCGTAGGCGTACGAACGGTGGGTCAGGGCACGCAGAAGCAGCGACTCGTCGATCGTCTCGTCGACCACCTCGAACAGGTGGGCGACCAGATGGTCGACGGGCCGCTGCGACGCGCTGTTCCCGCCCAGGGACTGAGAAAGACTCACGCGCGAGTTGACCCGATCAGCCCTGGTGCTCGCTGCGCTCCGCGACGCCATAGTGGCGTCCGGCGTAGGTGCCGCAGGAAGGGCACGCGATGTGCGGCTGCTTGGGGGCAGAGCACTGCGGGCACGAGGTCAGCGTGGTCGCCGTCGTCTTCCAGTTCGCACGGCGCGAACGGGTGTTGGAGCGCGACGTCTTCCGCTTCGGGACAGCCACGTCAGTTCCTTTTCTCTTGGTTGCCAGGAGGTGTCGCGATGTTCTGCAACGCCGCCCATCGTGGGTCAAGCTGGTCGTGGTGGTGCGTCGGGTCTTCTGCCAGGTGCGCTCCACACTCGGAACACAGACCCGGACAGTCGGTCCGGCATACGGGTTGGAAGGGCATGGCCGGAACCATGGCGTCCCGGAGCACGGGCTCGAGGTCGAACAGGTCGCCCACGAGGTCGTACACCTCGTCCTCATCGTCCTGCGTCGCCACCTCGTGGTGGTGAGCCGTGCGATCGGCGTAGGCGAACAGCTCCTGGAAACGAGCCCCCACGTGGCGGGTGATCGGATCCAGGCACCTCACGCAAGCACCGGTTGCCGTGGCATCTGCCGAGCCAGTGACGAGAACACCCTCGACGACGGACTCCAACCGCAGGTCCAGCTCGATGGGCTGTCCGGGCGGTATGGCGATCAGGTCGATGTCGCCGAGGTCGTCCGGAGCCGGGACGGTCCGTTGCATCTCGACCATGGAGCCTGGACGTCGGCCGAGCTCCCGGGTGTCAAACACCAGGGGCAGGCGCGGGTTCAGGCGGTTCATGGCTTCCGATGATTGCGGGTCTGTCGTCGATTCCGTGTGAAACGGCCCGGCCCACGCCACACACGACGTAGACCGACGTGTCAGATTACCGGAGGGGAAGGCGTTCGCCCAAATGCGGGGTCAACGAGCTCCGGAGGACGGGTCGGCATCTTCGGCGCCATGATGGTCAAGCGCCTCGGGCGCAGGCGCCGTGCTGGTTTCGGGGAGCACGTCCGGGTCCGCGTCCTGCTCGTGAGGTGACCCCTCGGCTGCCGCCTGGACGCGGGCAAGATCGGCCTCACGACGGGCGGCCAGGCGCTCTCGACCGTTTTGCGCCTGTGCTCCGAGCTGACCGAGGACCACCTCGAACTCGGCCAGCTTGCGGTCGACGTAGTCGTCGGCGTCGGCCAGCAGCCGGGTCGCCTCGGTCCGCGCCGCCGTGGCCACCGAGGCAGCCCGCTCGCGGGCGGCCACCAGCACGTCGGTCTGCTCGATCAGCTGCTCACGCTCGGCGCGGGCACCCTCCAGGAGACGCTCGGCCTGCTCGCGACCAGCGGCCACGACGGAGTCACGCTCGGACAACAGTGCGTCCGCATGGTCGAGGTTGGCCGGCAGGATCGAGCGCAGCCGCTCGAGGGCGTCGAGCGTCTCGGCACGGTTGACCAGGCAGGATGCCGACATGGGCATGGCCTTGGCGTCGCGAACGGTCGCCGCGAGCTGGTTGAGCTGGTCGTGGACGTCCACAGGTGTTCAGCTTCCTTCCGGGTTCTGGACCCGCGCCAGGAGGGCCGCACGCACCTCTTCAGGCACGAGGCCGACGATGTCGCCACCGAACGCGGCGACCTCCTTGATCAGCGAGCTCGAGACGTGACCGAGCCTGGGGTCGCCCGGCAAGAAGACCGTCTCGACGCCGGACAGATGACGGTTCATCAGGGCCATGGGCAGCTCGTAGGCGAAGTCGGTGTCGCTGCGCAGCCCCTTGACGATCGCCTGCGCACCTGCGTCGCGGCAGACGTCCACCAGCAGTCGTCCGGCGAACACCTCGATGCGCACGTTGGGCAGCGCTGCCAGTGCCGCGCCAAGCAGCGTGATCCGCTCGTCGACGCCGAAGGTGCCCTTCTTGGCGGGGTTGTGCAGCACGGCGACGACCACCTCGTCGTACAGAGCCGCGGCTCGGGAGATCACGTCGACGTGGCCCATCGTCACCGGGTCGTAGGACCCCGGACACACGCATCGGCGCTGCTCGTTTGTCACGAAGCCGAACTTAGCAGCGAGTCCCTCAGGCGCGCGGCTCAGGCACGCGGCTCAGGCAACGCCTCGGGGCCCGGCGAAGTCGGCGAACCACATCTTGGTGTCGCCGTAACGGCGCTCCCCCGCGCCGTCGAGACCCTGAGGCCAGCGAGGCTCGGGCGAGCGCGCCGATCTCTCGACCACCACCAGCGCGTCCTCGCTGAGCCACCCGTGGGCCACCAGGAGGGTGAGGACGTCGCCGAGGGCCTCCTCGGTGACGTCGTACGGCGGGTCGGCCAGGACCAGATCGCAGCGCGCCTGTTCCGAGGCCGGCCCGATGAGCAGCGCCTGTTCGACGGTGTCGGCCCGGACACTGACACCGGACAGGCCCAGCTCGGCGATGTTCTTGCGGACGACGGCGACCGCGGCCCAGTCGGACTCGACCAACAGGACGCTCGTGGCCCCTCGGCTTGCGGCCTCGAGCCCAAGTGCCCCCGAACCGGCATACAGGTCAAGGACCTTCGCGTGGTGGACGACATCGAGGTGCTCGAGCCGTGAGAACAGCGCCTCGCGCACCCGGTCGCTGGTCGGTCGCGTGCCGCTGCCGGGTGGTGTGTCTATCCGGCGGCCGCCGGCCAGTCCGGAGATGATCCGTGTCATCGGCCCGTCACCCTCGCTCCAGATAGGCGGCTTGTTCCTCGTCGAGGGCCGAGGCGATGACGTTGCGCAGAGCGGGGTGCTGCTCAAGGCCCGGATCGGCAGTGACGATGGCGAAGGCGTCCTCGCGGGCCGCCAGGATGAGGTCCTCGTCGCGCAGGAGGCGCAGGAGCCGCAGCTGCGACTTGCCGCCGCTCTGGCGCGACCCGAGGACATCGCCCTCCCTGCGATGCTCCAGGTCGAGCCGGGCCAGGGCGAATCCGTCGTTCGTGGCTGCGACGCTGATCAGCCGCTGCTGGACCGCCTCGGACTCCGTCTCGGTCACCAGCAGGCACAGGCCCGGCGCGGCGCCACGACCGACGCGACCTCTGAGCTGGTGCAGCTGGGAGATGCCGAAGCGATCGGCGTCCATGATGACCATGACGGTGGCGTTGGCCACGTCCACACCCACCTCGATGACGGTCGTGGCCACGAGGATGTCGATCCTGCCCGCAGCGAAGGCCAGCATGGCCTCGTCCTTGTCGTCGGCGGTCATCCGACCGTGCAGGATCGCGATCCGTAGTCCGGCGAGCGCGGGGTTGTCGCGTAGCTCGCCCTCCATCTCCAGCACGCTCCGCAGCTCACGTGTCGAGGGCGGCGCCAACTCGTCGACATCGAAGCTGACCTCGACGTCCTCGTCCGACGAGTCCCGTGTGGTGGCAGCCGATTCCGAGTCCGGGTCCGAGTCCGGATCGTCGCCGATCCTTGGACACACGACGTAGGCCTGCCCTCCGGCGCGGACCTCTTCGGCGACACGCTCCCACGTACGCCCGAACCAGCGGGGGTTGCTGACCACGTGCGTCGCGATCGGGGAACGCCCCTTGGGCAGCTCGGTCAGGGTGGAGGTCTCCATGTCGCCGAACACCGTCATGGCGACCGTGCGCGGGATCGGCGTCGCTGTCATCACCAGGACGTGCGGGGGCTGTTTTCCCTTGCTGCGCAACACATCTCGCTGCTCGACGCCGAAACGGTGCTGTTCGTCGACGACCACAAGACCCAGATCGAAGAACTGGACGTGCTCCTGGATCAGGGCGTGGGTGCCGACGACGATGCCTGCGTCACCCGATGCGGCGTCGAGCAGGGACCTGCGCCGGATGCCGGTGGGCTGGCTCCCGGTCAGCAGCGTCACCCGGGTGCCGATCTCGCTGCCACCGAGCATGCCGCCTTCGGCAAGATCGCCGAGCATCGAGCTGATCGACCGGAAGTGTTGTGAAGCAAGGACTTCGGTGGGTGCCAGCAGCGCCGCCTGGCCGCCGGAGTCGATGACGGAGAGCATCGCCCGCAATGCCACGACCGTCTTGCCTGATCCGACCTCACCCTGCAGCAGCCGGTGCATGGGGTGCTCGCTGGCCAGGTCCTTGGCGATCTCGGCACTCACCTCCTGCTGACCCGCGGTCAGCTCGAACGGCATACGGGCGTCGAAGGCTTCGAACAGCCCACCCGGACGCGGCAACCGCGGGGTGGTGCGCAGGTCCTCGCCCGCGATCCGGCGTTGGGCGAGAACGGTCTGGACCGTGAAGGCCTCGTCGTACTTGCGCCGGTATCTGGCTCGCGACACGTCCTTGTCCGTGGCGGGCTGGTGCAACAGGCGGTACATCGACGTGAGGTCGACCAGACCGCGCCGTTTGCGGACCTCCACCGGCAGGTGGTCCGGGACCTCGCCCAGTGACGCGAGGACGATCTGGACGACCTTGCGGACCTTCCACGACGGCATCTGCTTGCCCGCCGGCAGATAGATCGGGATCAGGTTGCCGAGGTACTCCTGAACCGCCGCGTCCTCCCCCTCCGGTGCGAAGAGCTCGTAGTCCGGGTGGGTCAGCTGCCACGTCCGCTGGAAGCGCCCGACAACGCCCGAGAACAGGCCCAGCGCCCCCGGAACGAGCCTGCCCTCGTGGCCATAGGCGCTGAAGAAGGTCAGGTCCAGCTCATGGGTGCCGTCGGTGATGGTGGCGTTGAGCAGCTTGCCCTTGCGCTGACGCATCGGCCGGGTCGTGGCGCGGTCCACCCTGGCCACGACCGTCACGTCCTCTCCCTCGACCAGGCTGGACAGGTCGGTCAGCTTGCCGGGCTCGGAGTAGCGGCGCGGGACGAAGTCGAGCAGGTCGCCGACGGTGTGGATGCCCCGGTGCTTGGCCAAAGGGTTGGCTGACGGCTTGCCGACGACCTGGCCCAGCGGTGTGGACAGATCTGCCACGTCACTCAACCCCGAGCAACAGCGGATATGCCGCCTGTCCGCCCTCGATGATGCTGATCTCGACGTCGCGCCGGCCCTCGCGTGCCGATGCAGCGACGGCGGCCGTGAGCTCCGGGCCGCCATCGGCACCGTTGATCACGGTCACCAGCTCCCCTCCGACGGCAAGCAGTCGGCCAACCACATCCGCGCCGACCATGGCCAGATCCTTGCCGATGGCGACGACATCACCGCCGACCAAGCCCAGGACATCGCCGGGGTGGCACCAGCCGGCGCCGGTCAGTGCCTCCTTGGTGGCCACGGTGACCGCTCCGTGTCGAGTCGCCGCGGCGGCACCGCTCATGGCAACCAGGTTGTCCTGACCGCTGGCGCTGGGCTCGAACACGGCGAGCGCCGCGATGCCCTGGACCGCCGACCGCGACCGCACGACATACACCTCGATGCCCCCTTCGCCGGCTGCCGAGGCTGCCGCCTCTGCCGCGAGCTGGGTGTCGGCGTCATTGGGCAGGACGAGCACCCATCCCGAGCCGGCGGAGCGAATGGCATCCAAGAGCTGTCCCGCAGAGGCACGCAGGCCCGGTCCGCTGAACACGACCACGGCGCCGGCGCTCCGGAACACCTCAGCCAGGCCATCACCCGCCGCGCAGGCGACGACCGCGACCGCGCCGCGCGCCGAGGGCGTCGTCCTCGCGCGCTGCTGGTCGCCGAAGTGCGTGACCACGACGCGATGTGGCCGCCCCGCCTCGATACCGGCCTCGATGGCCGCACCAACGTCATCGACGTGAACGTGCACGTTCCACAGGTCCTCATCACCGACGACCAGGACCGAGTCACCCAGAGCATCCAGCCGGACGCGCAGCCGGGACACCGCTTCTTCGGCGCTGTCCGAGAGCAGATACATGACCTCGTATGCCGGCCCTCCCGGCTCGGGTTGGCCGCCGTCGCCCCTGCCGACCCCGACGCCCCCGTCGTGGTCGGTGTGAGCCGCCACCCGCAGCTCCACGGGATGAAGTCGCGCCCCGAGCTCAGGCCGCGGGTCGGTCGCCAGCTCGCCGGCGATGACCCGCTCGAGCGCCTCGAGCACGAGGACGTAGCCCATGCCGCCGGCATCAACCACGCCGGCACGTGCCAGGCTCGACAGCTGCGCCGTGGTGCCGGCCAGCGCCACCCTGGCCGCAGCCAGCGAGGCGTGGGCCACCGCATGCAGGTCAGTGCCCCTTGCCACGGCGAGCTCGGCGGCGCTGGCGGCGGCGGCGGCCACCGACAGGATCGTCCCCTCGACGGGTCGGGTCACGCTGGCGTAGGCACGGTCGCTGGCCCGGCGCACGGCCAGTGCCAGAGTTGGCCCGTCAATGCCATGCGTGCCGCCGCCGACAGTCGTCGCCGCCTCCGCGATGACCTCGCTCAGCCCCCGGACCAGCTGGCTCAGGATGACGCCGGAGTTGCCGCGAGCGGCCAGCAGAGTTGCACGGGCCAGTGCCGCGGCGTCGCCTGCCAGCGTCGGCTCGTCGGATGGATCCGACCCCGGCAACGCCTCTCGTGCGGCCTCGAGCGCGGAGTCCAACGTCATGTAGAGGTTCGTGCCGGTGTCGCGGTCCGGCACCGGAAAGACGTTGAGGTCGTCGATCTCGGCACGGTGGGCGGCGAAGGCGGCACGGGTGGCCATCGCCCAGCGCCGGGCCGCACGGGCATCCAGACGCTCAAGCCGACTGTTGTCCCCGCTCACACGCACCACCTCTCCTGTCTGCCGTGAGGCTAACGCTCGCACGCCCTGATCGACGGGCAGGTGCGTGCATGGCGACCCACCCATTTTGGCCCAGACCACCGACTCGGCTACGCTTGGCCGGTTCCCCTTGGTTGGTGCGTACGCTCTGTTGGTGCGTGCCGTCTGCCTGCCACGGGGCCCTTGGACTTCATGGCAACACTTTGTTCATGGCAACACCCTGTTCATGGCAACACCGTCAGCACCCCATCGATACTTCAGGAGAACCCCGTGGCTGCCAACTGCGACGTCTGCGGCAAGGGACCGGGCTTCGGTCACAACATCTCGCACTCACACCGCCGCACCAAGCGTCGCTGGAATCCCAACATCCAGCGCGTCAAGGCTCTGGTCGGTGTTGCGGGCGTGACCCCGAAGCGGCTCAATGTCTGCACTTCGTGCCTCAAGGCCGGCAAGGTCAAGCGTTAGGCACATTGTGCGCATTGCCCCCGCAATGCTTCCGAAGCCGATCTCCTCGCGGAGGTCGGCTTCGTTGTCTTCAGCCTCCGAAGTGGTCCCAGCCGCCGCCGATCACCGGTTCGCCGCGCAGCAACACGCCGGAGCCGGCCACCACAGCGCCGATCCTTCGCCAACCGTCGGGCAGCCCGGCCTCCGAGGGGAAACACGCGAGCAGCGAGTGCTCCTCACCGCCCTCGAGGACACTGCGCCACGCGTCTTCTTCGCCGAGCACGTGGTGCAGCTGCACCACGTCATCGGTCAGTTGCAGGTCGTCGAGCTCGATCCCGACGCCGCTCGCCCTGGCAATGCGCCCGGCGTCGCGGCCCAGTCCGTCGCTGATGTCGAGCATGGCCGTTGCCCCGGCCCGTGCAGCCGCCGGCCCCTGCTCGTAGGGCGGCCGCGGCCGCCGGTGGTAGTCCACCAGCTCCGGTGCGCGCCCGGCCTCGCCGCGCTGCAGCAGCAACATCCCAGCGGCGGAGCGACCCAGGCTGCCACACACGGCGAGGACGTCGCCCACCTGCGCCCCGGAACGGCATACCGGCCGGCGGCCTTCACAGTCCCCCAGTGCCGTCACCGACACCACCAGGACCCCCGCCGGAGCCGACGAGAGGTCGCCGCCCACCACCGGCACGCCAACCTCTCTGGCGGCCTGGGCCAAACCTGAGGTGAAGTCCCGGACCCACGCCAGGGACGTCCGGGGATCCGCGATCAGGGTGACCAGCAGACCGCTCGCCACGCCTCCCATCGCAGCGATGTCGGCAAGGTTCTGCGCCACCGCCTTGGCGCCCACGTCGGCGCCGGTCGACCACTCGTCGAGCCAGTCGCGACCCCGCACCATCGCATCCGTCGTGGCCAGCACTGACCCGCCAGGAGTGCTCAGCAAGGCGGTGTCGTCCCCCGGTCCGATCAGGACCCCGGGTCCGCTGGGCAGCAGAGGGAAGATTGTGGACAGCAGGGCGTCCTCGCCGATGTCGGCGAGCGCGGGCCCTGCGGCGTCAGGGCGTTCGTCCAACATGTGACCTCCCCGGTGAGACGGATCGTGCAATCGCACGGTAGCGTCTGCACAGCCGGGTCCATCCAGGGCCTGGTCAGCAAGTACGTTCATCTCGGGGTGAAGTGCTCCGATCACGTTCCCTTGGAGGCGTCGTGGTGGTCCAGGCCTACGTCCTGATTCAGTCCGAAGTGGGCAAGGCGGCAACGGTCGCCAAGGCGATCGCGGGGATCTCCGGTGTCACCATGGCCGAGGACGTCACCGGCCCCTATGACGTCATCGCCCGCGTCGAGGCCCGCACCGTCGACGAGCTCGGCAAGCTGGTCATCGCCAAGATCCAGGATGTCCCGGGCATCACCCGCACCCTCACCTGCACGATCGTGCACGTCTGAGCTCAGCACCGGGTGCACCACAGTCTCGTTGGCGCGTGACGGGTCGACGCGTTGGTGCGCGCTTGTCAGGCTGCGTCCGTGCGGTTCTCTTCGTCGGGGTGCTGGCTGCGTGCTCGTCATCCATAGACGTGGCGGACCCGGCCGGAGCTGGATCCGCAGCGTGTCGGTCGGCTTCGGCCCATTGGCCCAAAACCGTTGGTGGACAGCCACTTCGAGCGACATCCTCGTCATCTGAAGCCGTCCGCGCCTGGGGTGACCCCGCAATCATTGCCCGCTGTGGGCTGGCCCCCCTCCGCCCGACCACGGATCAGTGTCTGGAGGTCAGCGGCGTCGACTGGGTCGCGCATCAGCTCACTGATGGTGTGCGTTTCACGACCTACGGTCGGTCACCGGCGATCGAGATACTGGTGCCCAGCGCCTACAAGCCTGAGCCCTTGCTGCTCCCGGCGTTCGGCGCTGCGGCCTCGGCCATCCCCCAGGGCGAGCGGCGCTGCCAATAGGACCTCAGCACCAGGACATCGGCGCAATGCCTC
>JAYSQM010000019.1:0-1749 GCA_043721575.1 Phycicoccus sp. | reverse complement strand
GGCAACCCACCGACCCAGCCGATGCCGGCCGCCAAACCGACACAGCCGTTGTCGGCTGCCGAAAGCGCCCCGGCTGTTGGACCGCCTGTCGCCCCCACGCCGCCAGACGCACCCAGGGGGAACCTGTGGCACCAGGCAACATCCACCGCCCGACGGCGCTGGGCGGTTGCCTTGGGTGCCGGTGTTCTCGCCGCTCTGGTGCTTTTCGGCATCGTCGTTGCCGGCCTCGCGGTCGTGGGTCACAACGACCGCATCAGCCTGGCGGGGGATAGAAAGCACGGCTACTCCCGTGGCCAGGACGGCCAGGGCAACGGCCAGGGCAACGGCCAGGGCAACGTCCAGGGTCCTGGCGCAAACGACAAGAAGGACCGCCGGGGCGGGCCCGGAATGCCCGGGATGCTGACTGCCCGGGGCCACGGTCCTGGTGGGCTCGGGTTCCTGAGTGGAACGGTTCTGCATGGTGAGGTGACCGCGTCCGCCAACGGTTCGGTCCAGGCGCTGGTGTTCCAGCGTGGCGAGGTCACCGCGGTGAGCGCCACCTCGATCACGCTCAAGAGCTCGGATGGCTTCACGGGCACCTATGGGCTCACCGCCGCGACCAGATCCAAGGGGGCTGCTGCTGTTCAGGGTGGGCAGGCCTTCGTCCTGGCTCGCTCCTCCGACAAGGTGGCCATCAGAGCGGCGGCGACGCCGGTCAGGGTCGTTGCGGCGCCGAGCAGCTGACCAGGCAGGCCGTAACGTGCTGACCCCGGACCAGGTGCTCCCCAGCGGCGAGCAGTGGACCATCCGACACGGCGACCACGAAGTGGTCGTCGTCGAGGTGGGGGGCGGCGTCCGCACCTACGTCTATCGCGGTCACGACGTCCTGACCGGATTTCCGAGGGACGCCTCGTGCTCGGCCGGACGTGGTCAGCTGCTGATGCCGTGGCCCAACCGGATCCGCGACGGCAGCTACTCCTTTGCTGGCCAGAACCACCAGCTCGCCCTCAGCGAGCCAGACCGCGGCAACGCGATCCATGGCCTGGTGCGGTGGGCCATCTGGTCGGTCCTGGAGCAAACCCAGGACTCGATCACCGTGGTATGCCGGCTGCGTCCGCAGCAGGGCTGGGGGTGGAGCCTGGACCTCTCGGTCACCTACGCCCTGACCGACGAGGGTCTGATCGTGACGCCGCGTGCGCGCAACGTCGGGACCGCCGCCGCGCCGTTCGGCTTCGGTGCCCACCCCTATCTCAGCGTCGGTGAGGTCCGCGTGGACGAGGTTCAACTCGGCATACCGGCGCATTCTGTGCTTGAGGTGGACGCTCGTCTGCTGCCCACGGGGTTGGCTGCGGTGGACGGCACCGATCGGGACTTCCGCGAGCCGAGACTGCTGGGTGGGACGGCGCTCGACACTGCCTTCACGAACGTCGCGGCCGACGCCGACGGTCGCTGGCGGGTCACCCTCGCCCACGCAGACACCGGCCGCGCGGCCACCCTGTGGGCGGACGCCACGGCATACCCGTGGTTGCAGGTCTTCACGGGCGACTCGCTGCCCCTCGTGGCCCGGCGCACCAGCGGCATCGCGGTGGAGCCGATGACCTGCCCGCCGGACGCATTCAACTCGGGCGACGACCTGCTCGTCCTCGAGCCAGAGCAGGAGTTCGCGGCGTCGTGGGGGATCACTCCCGGCTGAGGTCCGCCGCCGCGGACTTGATGCCGTTGGCCTGGGCGGGGATCCGACGTTCGACCGCGAATGCGATGAAGGCCATC
>JAYSQM010000018.1:0-13035 GCA_043721575.1 Phycicoccus sp. | reverse complement strand
GACCCGACGTTGCCGATGACCAAGAGCACGCGACCGGCCTGAAAGGCTTCGTGCTGTCCATCTTGCGCCCGCACAGTCACGACGCAGCGGACTCGGTCGACTCAGTGCTGGAAGCCAGTGCTGAGGGGATCCGGGCAGTCAAGACCAGTCTCGTCGTCTTGGCGGTCACCGCCTTCGCACAGTTGGCTGTGGTGATCGTCACCAGCTCGGTTGCCCTGTTGGCGGACACCATTCACAACTTCTCGGATGCCCTGACGGCCATCCCCTTGTGGGTCGCGTTCGTGCTCAGTCGGCGGCCCGCGACCCGTCGCTACACCTACGGCTACGGCCGTGCGGAGGACCTGGCCGGGGTCTTCATCGTGGTCATGATCGCGCTGTCCTCGGTGCTCGCAGGGTATGAGTCGATTCGGCGGCTGGTTGACCCGCAGCCGGTCACCTATCCCGCAATCGTGCTCGCGGCGGGGCTGATCGGCTTCGCCGGTAACGAGATCGTGGCCGTCTACCGGATTCGCATCGGGCGCAAGATCGGCTCTGCAGCGCTGGTTGCCGACGGGTTGCACGCCCGCACCGACGGGTTCACTTCTCTGGCGGTCGTGTTCGGGGCGCTCGGGGTGATGGCCGGCTTCCCGCTTGCTGATCCCATCGTCGGGCTGATCATCACGGTGGCGATTCTGTTTGTTCTGCGTGGCGCGGCCAGGGATATCTACCGGCGTCTCATGGACTCGGTCGACCCCGATCTGGTCGATGCTGCTGAGTCCGCCCTGCGGGATGTGCCCGGAGTCCGCAGCGTCGACAGTGTTCAGCTGCGCTGGATCGGGCACCGTATGCGTGCCGAGGTCGAGCTGACCGTCGACAACACCCTCAGCGTCGTCCACGCCCACGCCATCGCCGACGAGGCTCACCACCAACTGATTCACGGCGTTCCGCGGCTCGATGACGCGACCGTCCACGTCAACCCGAGCACGCAGGACGGGACCGATCACCACGCGGCCACCGGACACCATCGAGCGCCGGGCTCCGAAGACGTCGGGTAGCGATCACGACACACACCCCCAGCCCGGCGAACCGCACCCGGTGTATTCACGGCGGTGATGCCCTCGACGTCCCCCTGGAGGTGGGTGCACCGGGGCGCTGGGAGGCGTTGGGCGGGAGCGCGCGCCGCCGGGTGTGACCCCCGTCGGTGCGATGAGGTAGACCTTGGGCCATGCAGAACGAGGCGGGCGAGCAGGCGGGCGAGCAGCTCTCGCTCGTCCGTGCCGTCGCTTCGCCGCGTGGGCGCCCGAGGGTGCTACCGCCGGTGCAGGAGGCCGCGGCGGTCGACCCGGTCGCGCTTGTCCTCGTAGACGTCGGGCTGCCACACCTGGACCGCCCCTTCGAGTACCTCGTGCCCACCTCGATGGCCGACCTCGCGGTGCCCGGAGCACGGGTGAAGGTGCGCTTCGCAGGGCAGGACGTCGACGCCTTCGTCCTCGCTCGCGCCGCGACGGCCGAGCACGAGGGCGCGCTTGCGCCGCTTCGCAGGGTGGTCAGTCCCGAGGCCGTTCTCACCCCAGAGGTGCTCGCCCTGTCGCGCGTGATCGCCAGCCGGTATGCCGGAACGCTGGGTGACGTGGTCCGGCTCGCCGTCCCGCCCCGGCACGCCACGGCTGAGAAGAACCTCCCGATGCCGGCGCCGACGTCAGCGAATGCGGCGGCAGTTGGAGACGCGACAGCCGAAGCTGCGGGCGCTGGCGCGGTGGTGAAGGCGCCGGGGCCAGGCCCGTGGTTGAGCTACCCGGCGGGCCCATCGTTCCTGCGACGCATCGCTTCGGGTGACGCCCCCGCGGCGTCGTGGCTGGCTCTGCCCGGTCAGCAGGGGGATGCCGACTGGCCGGCCGCGCTGGCAGTCGCGGCGGCAACCTCGCTGGCGGCAGGACGCGGCGCCCTGATCGTGGTTCCCGACCACCGTGATGTCGACCGGGTCGACACGGCCCTGCAGTCGTTGCTGGGCGCAGGGCAGCACGTCCGGCTCACCGCGGGGCAGGGTCCGCAGGCGCGCTATACGGCCTGGCTGAAGGTGCTGCGCGGCCATGTCCGGTGCGTCGTGGGAACGCGGGCGGCCATGTTCGCACCGGTGCACGACCTGGGGTTGGTGGCCTGGTGGGACGACGGCGACGACCTGCTCGTCGAACAGCGTGCGCCGTACCCGCAGGTCCGTGAGGTTCTTCGCACCCGGGCACGGCTCGAGGGCGCGGCCTTGCTGACCGGTGGCTTCACCCGGACGACGTCGGTTCAACAGTGGGTCGAGTCGGGGGAGGTGCGGTCGGTATGCGCGGACGCAGCCACTCGTCGTCTGGCCGCGCCTCGTGTGGTCGTCGCGGGGGAGGGCACGGACGTCGAACGTGACGGGGCGGCTGCCCACGCGCACCTGCCCTCGGCTGCGTGGCGAGCAGCCAAGAGCGCGCTGGAACATGGGCCGGTGCTGATCCAGGTTCCGCGTCGGGGTTACCTCCCGTCGCTGTCCTGCCAGACCTGCCGCGAGCCGGCGCGCTGTGGACGCTGCCACGGACCGTTGGCGTTGAACGCCGGCGATGCGGTGCCGACGTGTCGGTGGTGTGGGACCGTCGCCGCAGCCTTCGAGTGCGGCAGCTGTGGTGGCCGGACGGTGCGATCGAGCGTGGTGGGTGCCCGTCGAACGGCTGAGGAGCTCGGCCGCGCGTTCCCGGGCGTGCCGGTCCACACGTCGGGTGCGGGTGAAGTGCTGTCCTCGGTCTCGGGCAAACCGAGCCTGGTCATATCCACGCCCGGCGCCGAACCCGTTGCGGAGAACGGTTACGCCGCAACGCTGTTGCTTGATGCGTGGGCATCGATGGACCGACCGACACTGGACGCGTCCGAGGAGGCACTGCGTCGCTGGCTCGGGGCGGCAGGGCTGACCAGGGGCGCGGCCGAGGGCGGTTTGGTCGTCCTGTGCGGTGCGCCGACGCATACGACGTTGCCGCTGGTCGAGGCGCTGGTGCGCTGGGACCCGGAGTGGTTCGTCGCGCGCGAGCTGGCCGAGCGGGTCGAGCTCTCGTTGCCACCGACGGTTCGGATGGCCCAGCTGGTCGGGCCGCGGGTCGCGGTCCAGCGGGCGGTCGAGCTGGCTGGTCTGGCTGACTCGGTCGAGCGACTCGGCCCGTTGCCCTGGGCAGCCGTCGGCTCTGCGGCCTTCGGAGCCGGAGATGGTGGCGGAGCCTCTGGCCGGGCCGGTGAAGCCACCCCCAAGATCCAGCTCCTGCTGCGTGCCTCGCTGGACGACGGCCCGGCGCTGACGGCCGCTCTGGCGCATATGAA
Source organism: Phycicoccus sp. (assembly GCA_043721575.1). Classification (GTDB taxonomy): domain Bacteria; phylum Actinomycetota; class Actinomycetes; order Actinomycetales; family Dermatophilaceae; genus UBA4719. The sequence goes on along the minus strand of JAYSQM010000018.1, from coordinate 9,720 downwards.
GGCCGCCCGCAGCGCGCGCAAGGAACGAGAGTCGGTCGGTGTCCGGGTCGACCCGATGGACGGGCTCGGCTGAGCAGACAGGATCCGGCCGACCTGCCCGATGTGGCGCGGCAAGCGACTCGACCACTTCATCGGCCACGACCGTGGATCGGACCGCTCACCGATTGAGCGTCCCGGACGGTGGACACTTGCCAGGAAGCGAGCGGACACTGGATGCACCTACTGCAGAGGGGTCAACATGCCCAGGTTCATGGACTTCCACGACGAGCTGAAGTTGCCGCCGGAGGCTATCGATCAGATCGCTCAGGGAACCCGAGACGGCGCGACCGACGAGTTCGGCGTCCGCCAGATCGAGCTCTACCACAACACCGACGGCAAGGTGTACTGCCTGCTCGAGGGCCCCGACGAGGACGCGATCAGGAAGCATCACGCGGCACTCGACGTGCCGTGCGGCGACGTGCACCAGGTCAGCAGCCTGCTCTGAAGCGGCCTGGTTACCGAGGTCCTGGCCGGTCCCCGCAACAACCTGGACCGTGACTTCGTCGACACCGCCGGCCCCGGAAGGCTGACCCCCAAAGAAACGCTTGACGGTGGCATGGTGTGGCGACATACTCCCAAACATGTCTTTGGGAGATAACGGGCCGACCAAGAACCTGCGAGCAGTGGCCCACCCCGCGCGATTGCGGATCCTGTCCCTGCTGACCGGCGCCGAGATGAGTGCCGCCGAGATAGCCCGCGAGCTCGACCTCACCCACGCCAACGCGTCCTACCACGTACGGGTTCTTGCAGCCGCCGGTCTGGTGGTCGAGGCGGGTGAGGAGAGGATCCGTGGCGGCGTGGCCAAGCGATACCGGCACCCGTGGCAGGACGACAGCGTGCAGCAGAACCAGGATGAGGGTGGCCACCGGGCATTTCTCGAGGCGATGACGTCGGAGCTGCTGCGGCGGGCGGCCTTGCGCGACACGACCATGTCGCAGACCAACTGCGACGCGGAGGTATGGGTCGACCCGCAGGCCTGGGGTCAGGTTCGCTCGATGGTCGCAGAGGCGGCATTGCTCCTCCACGCATCAGCGCGTCCGCCGCGCAGTGAGGGGACGGTCCACGTGAACATGACGACTGCTCTGTTCACGATGACCGACCAGAAGAAGACCACTGGAGAGACTCCACGTTGAGACTGCCTGAACCGCTGGCACCTTTGCGGGACAAGCGATTTGCCTGGTACTACGGTGCACGGTTCACGTCCATCGCGGGTTCGTCGATGGCGCCGGTGGCCCTGACGTTCGCCGTCCTGCACCTGGAGGACAACGCGTCCGCGCTGGCCCAGGTGCTTGCCGCCCGGATGATCCCGATGATCGTCCTGGTGCTCGTCGGAGGAGTGATCTCCGACCGGTTCTCGCGCACAGCCGTCATGCAGCTGTCCCACGGACTGACGGCTTTGACCCAGGGCGCCGCTGCAACCCTGATCATCACGGGCCGGGCCGAGCTCTGGATGATCATCGTCCTGGAGGCCCTCAACGGCGCGGTCTCGGCGTTCACGATGCCGGCGATGATGGGCGTGGTGCCCCAGATCGTGGACCGCGCCTACCTGCGTCAGGCAAACGCGCTGCTGTCGTTCAGCCAAAGCGGCCTCTTCGTCGTTGGCCCATCCATCGCCGCACTGCTGGTCGTCACCGTGGGTGCGGGCTGGGCCCTGGCCGCGGATGCGATCACCTACCTGCTGGCCATTGTGCTGCTCACGCAGGTGCGTCTGCCGAAGCGCGAGAGCGATGGCGGTGTCGAGCGCACCACAATGATCCACGAGCTGCGCGACGGCTGGTCGGAGTTCGTCGGGCGGACCTGGCTGTGGCTCGTGGTGGTGGTCGCCGGCTTCACCAACGCCATCCAGGGCGGCGCCTGGTTCGTGCTCGGCCCGGTCATTGCCAAAGCGACGCCAGGAATCGGCGAAAGGGGCTGGGGTTTGATCCTGAGCGCCCAGGCGGTCGGCGTGCTGCTCATGACGGTGCTCATGCTGAAGCTGAGCTTCCGCCACCCGTTGCGTGCCGGCATGTTGTCGGTTTCCGCGTTCGCTATCCCGATGTTGTTGCTGGGGCTGCGCCCAGGGCTCTGGCCACTCATGGTGGCGTCGTTCGTTGCCGGTCTCGGCGTGGAGGTCTTCGGCGTGGGCTGGAGCACGGCGCTGCACGAGCACATACCGGAAGAGATCCTGTCCAGGGTGTCGAGCTACGACTTGCTCGGGTCCTTTGTGGCCATCCCGGTCGGCATGCTGCTCTACGGCTGGCTCGTCACCGTCTTTGACGTAAGGTCGGTCCTCCTGGTCAGCTTCATGGCCTACGTCACGCTTGCTTTGGGGTCGCTGATGTCGAGTTCCATCCGGAATCTTCAGTCACTGGCCCACACCAGTGGACGTGAGGATCCGCCGACCGGTGCCGCGCCAGAAGCTACGCTCGCGGGTCGGTAAAGTTCACGACATGAGTGCTGTGTCCGACGGCGGACTGTCCCCGAAGCGCGCAGGCTCCAGCGAGCTGTCCGAAAGCGACCTCGCGCCGGCTCCGGTCGCCGCCGTGGTCTTCGACCTCGGCAATGTCCTGATCACCTGGGATCCGCAGATAGCCATCGCCAAGGCGGTGGGCGCTGAGCAGGCAACGCGTTTTATGGCCGACGAAGAGTTCGACTTCATGGCCTGGAACCACCAGCAGGACATTGGGCGTTCGTGGGACGAGGGCGAGGAGGCGGCCGTGAGGTCGCACCCCCACTGGGAGCCGGCCATCCGCGCATACCGCGAGAACTTCCCCGACTCTCTCGTCGGCGCGATCGAGGAAACGGTCCAGATACTGCGCGAGCTGCACGTGGCCGGCATACCGCTCTTTGCGCTGACCAACTGGTCCGAGGAGCTGTTCCCCGTGGCTCTGAGGCGCTTCGACTTCCTGGACCTGTTCGAGGACATCATCGTCTCGGGCGAGGTTGGCGTCGGCAAACCCGACCCCGAGATCTTCGAGATCCTCCAGGAACGGATCGGCCACGCCCTGGTCGACTGCCTCTTCATCGACGACAGCCCGACCAACATCGAGGCTGCCGGCGAGGCCGGCCTGGACGCCATCCTGTTCACCCACACCGGCCACCTTCGCGAGGATCTGGCGGTGCGTGGGCTGCCGCTGTCGCCCGCATAGACTGGTCCCTCCCAGCGCACCCGACGGCAAGGAACCAGGCTCGTGTCGATCAAGGACATCCGGATTTTCGGTGACCCGGTGCTGCGCACTCCCGCCATCGAGGTCGTCGACTTCGACAAGGAGCTGCGCCAGCTGGTCAAGGATCTGAGCGACACGATGATGGACGCGCCGGGCGCCGGTCTCGCGGCCCCCCAGATCGGCGTGGGCCTGCGGGTCTTCACCTATCACATCGACGACGAGCTGGGTCATCTGATCAACCCGAGCCTCGACCTGTCCTCGGAGATGCAGGAGGGTGAGGAGGGCTGCCTGTCCTTCCCCGGCATCTTCTTCGACACCCCGCGCTCGCTGCGCCTGGTGGCCAAGGGCTTTGACCAGCATGGCGAGCCGGTCATCCTTGAGGGGTCGGAGCTGATGGCCCGCTGCATCCAGCACGAGACCGACCATCTCGACGGCATCCTGTTCATCGACCGCATGGACAAGGCCCAGCGCAAGCAGGCGATGAAGGCGATCCGCGATGCCGAGTGGGCCGGCCAGGAGGCGCCGACCGTCAAGGTCAGCCCCCACGGAACCTTCGGCAAGGGCCGCTGACCTAGTGCGGCTCGTCTTTGCCGGCACCCCGGAGGTCGCAGTCCCAAGCCTTGATGCGCTGTCCAGCTCATCGCATGACGTGGTCGCCGTCCTGACGCGCCCTGACGCCCGGGCCGGGCGTGGCCGGTTCCTGGTGGCCTCGCCGGTCAAGAAACGGGCGCTGGAGCTGGGACTCGAGGTCCTCACGCCCAGTCGACCCGGTGATCCGCAGTTTCAGGGTCGGCTGCGCGAGCTGGCTCCCGACGCCTGCCCGATCGTGGCCTATGGCGGCTTGATCCCGTTGTCCGCATTGACGATTCCCAGTCAAGGCTGGATCAACCTTCACTTCTCGCTGCTGCCCGCCTGGCGGGGCGCGGCGCCCGTCCAGCGGGCCATCATGGCGGGCGACGAGGTGACCGGCGCCACGACGTTCCTGCTCGAGCAGGGGCTCGACACCGGCCCGACATTTGGGGTGATGACCGAGACGATCAAGCCCACCGACACCTCCGGTGACCTGCTCGCCCGGCTTGCCCAAGGCGGCGCAGGCTTGCTCGTGGCCACACTTGACGCACTGGAGGCCGGCGACCTCCACGCCGTCGCCCAGCCCTGTGAGGGTGTCTCCCTGGCTCCTAAGATCAGCGTTCAGGACGCCCGAATCTGTTGGGGCACACCGGTATTGGCGGTTGACCGTCACATTCGTGGCTGCACTCCTTCGCCCGGCGCCTGGACGACCTTCCGCGGTCAGCGGCTCAAGATCCATCCCGTCACTCTGGCTCTGGATGCTTCTGTGACCGAGAACGGTGTCATCGAGGACGGTGAGGTCATCGCGCCTGGTGAGGTCGTGGCCGCCAGGCGCGCAGTCCGTGTCGGCACGGCCACCGGCGCGGCTCAGCTGGACATGGTTCAGCCACACGGCAAGAGGCCAATGTCTGCCGCAGACTGGGCGCGCGGTGTCCGCATTGAGCCAGGAGAGGTGCTCGGCGATGAGTGACGAGAGTTCCGGGGTGGACCGGCCAAATCGGTCCGGCGAGCGGCGCAACGCGGCCGGTCGTCAGCGACCTGAACGCACACACGGCAACCTTGAGCGTTCCGCCCAGCGCCCCACCGACAGAGTCCGGTCCACGGACCCGGCACGGCTCGCGGCCTACACGGTCATGCGTGCCGTCGCCGATGGCGCCTACGCGAACCTTGAGCTGCCGAAAGAACTACGGGACAAGGGAATTCGCGGCCGTGACGCCGGTTTCGCCACCGAGCTCACCTACGGTGCGTGCCGCATGCACGGCCTCTACGACCCGATCATCGCGGCCGCGGCCGGCCGCGCGACGGCTGACATCGACAGCAATGTGCTCGACACGCTGCGGCTCGGAGCGCACCAGCTCCTGGGCATGCGCGTCGAGGCCCATGCTGCGGTCAACGAGACCGTCGGGCTGGCCCGCCAGGTCAACGGTGCCGGCGCGAGCGGGTTCGTCAACGCGGTCATGCGCCGGATCAGTGAGAAGGATCTCGACACCTGGATCGCACAGGTTGTGCCGTCGGGCGACCTGTCGTCGCGGCTTGCGGTGCTGCACAGCCACCCCGAGTGGATAGTCCGGGCCTTGCGTGCGGCGTTGGTCGGACATGGCGCCTCGACCCCCGAGACGCTGGACGCCGACCTCGAAGCCCTGCTCGTCAGTGACAACGCGGCGGCCAAGGTCTCCCTGGTGGCGCGGCCAGGCCTGTGCGATGTCAAGGAGCTGACCCGCGCCGGAGCGGCGCCATCCCTGTTGTCGCGAGTGGGCGCAGTCCTCGACTCGGGCGATCCCGGCTCGATCCCGGCGGTCCGCTCCGGACGCGCCGCAGTCCAGGACGAGGGCTCACAGCTGGTCGCCCTCGCCGTGGCAACCGCCGCAGTGAGCACCGGCGCAGAGCACGAGAAGTGGCTGGACCTGTGCGCCGGGCCGGGCGGCAAGGCCGCACTGTTGGCGACTCTGGGTGCGCAGCAGGGCGCAACCGTGTTCGCCAACGAGATCAGCGAGCACCGCACCGACCTGGTGCGCCAGACCCTCGACGCGGCCATCGACTCCGGCATCGAGGTCATGATCGGCACGGGTGACGGTCGCGAGATCGGCGAGGAGGAGCCCGAGACCTACGACAAGGTGCTGGTCGACGCGCCATGCACCGGACTGGGCGCGCTGCGCCGACGGCCCGAGGCCCGGTGGCGCCGAACGACGGCCGACCTCGCCGAGCTCGGCGTGCTGCAGCGGTCGCTGCTCGTCTCCGCGATCGAGGCCACCAGGCCCGGCGGGATCATCGGCTATGCGACGTGCAGCCCGCATCTGGCCGAGACCAGGTTCGTCGTCTCCGACGTCACCAAGAGGCGTCAGGATGTCGAGATCGTGGATGCCCGCGACCTGTTCCTGGACACCGACGGCCGCCGCGTCGAGCACCTGGGAGAAGGGCCATTCGTCCAGCTCTGGCCGCACGTCCACGGCACTGACGCGATGTTCTTCGCGCTCCTGCGCAAGAGGTGACGTCGTGAATGTGACTCCGGGGCGAATCGTGCTGCTCAATGGTGCCTCGAGCTCGGGGAAGTCGAGCCTGGCACGTGAGCTGCTGGAAGTGTTCGACGAGCCGTGGTTCCACCTGCCGGTCGACGCCTTCCACGCCATGCGCGCTCGCAAGGATCTGCCCCGACCGGAGCTCGAGGCACTCTTCCTGCGAACACGTCGGGGCTATCACCGCGCTGTCGCCGGCATGGTCGAGGCGGGTAACAGCGTTGTCGCCGACCACGTCCTGTCCGAGCCCTGGCGGCTGGAGGACATCGTGGAGCAGTGGGGCGAACTGGACGTCACCATGGTCGGGGTGCACTGCCCGTTGGACGAGCTCAACCGGCGCGAAGGCGCCCGCGCGGACCGGGAGCCGGGCACTGCGGAGGGTCAGTTCCACGTCGTGCACGCCGGCGTCGAGTATGACTGCGAGATCGACACCTCGGCCCAGAGCGCGCGGGAGTGCGCCATCGAGGTCGAGCAGATCGTGGCAGCCCGGCGTCGGCCCGGGGCGTTCGACCGCCTGGTCGCTCGTCGAAGCCCGAGATAGGTTGCACCCGTGCAGATCTCACCCAGCATCCTGGCCGCCGACTTCGCCAACCTCGAGAACGAGCTCAAGCGGATCGCCAACGCCGACTGGGCCCATGTCGATGTGATGGATGCCCATTTCGTGCCCAACCTGACGCTCGGCCTGCCGATCGTCGAGGCGCTGGCCCGGGTCAGCCCCATCCCGCTGGACTGTCACCTGATGATCGACGACCCCGACCGGTGGGCGCCGATGTACGCGGAGGCTGGTGCCTCGAGCGTCACCTTCCACATCGAGGCGGCCGCCGACCCCATGTCGCTGGCCCGCAACCTGCGCGGCCTCGGTGTCCGAGCCGGCATGGCGCTCAAGCCGGGCACCGCCTTCACGCCGTATGCCGACCTGTTGCCCGAGCTGGACATGGTCCTGGTCATGACGGTAGAGCCGGGATTCGGCGGACAGTCGTTCATGGCGGACCAGCTGCCCAAGGTGCGTGAGGTCCGCGCGGCCGTGGCACGGTGCGGCGGCGAGATCTGGGTGCAGGTGGACGGGGGAGTCTCGGCCGCGACCATCGAGGCGTGCGCCGAGGCCGGGGCGGACGTCTTCGTTGCTGGTTCGGCCGTCTTCGGCGCGGAGGTTGCCGCCGCGGCGGTGGACCAGCTGCGCGAGCTGGCCGCGCGGCATTCCCCGGCAAGCGGGAGGGGCCCCCGGCACGCCTGAGGAGCCTCCACGGTCCGGGGTGCCCCGCATCGTCCGCATGGACCGGCGCGGCCGGCTCAGCTGTCCGCGGGGATGATCTGCAAGGAGTGGGCCGCTGCGGCACGACCGGCGGCAAGGCCGCGCAGCTCTGCGCGAAGGGCCGTCTCGGTGAACTTGATGATGTGCTCGTCGCCACTCCCCAGGGCCAGTTGTCCGGCTTCCTCCGGTGAGTCAGCGGGCTTCGCCCGAGGGCCGGACCAGGACTGGGCCGGAGCGTATCCGGCGGTGATCGCGGCGCACACATGCCAGACGGCTGTATGCGTCGGCAGCCACAGGTGCTCGGGCAGGGCCTCCAGGACGAGCATCGCGGCGTTCGGTGCTGTTGCCGCGTGGACCAGCATGATCGGATTGCCGTGACCGTGGCTGAGGTAGCGAGTCACCCCGGCGTCGGTGAGCGCGGCGAGAGCCGCCGGGACATCCTCGACGCTCGCCGGCGGCCGCAGGGCCGCGGTGGCCTCGGTCCACCCCGACGTGCGAGCCAGCTGGGGGATTCGGTCGGAGACGCCACCGCTCTGATCGGGGACGCGAGGCACCGCATCGAGCGCCTGGGCAGCCGTCAGTCGCCCGGCTGGGCGAGCGGCGGCCGGCAGCGGCTGGTAGCGGGCCGCCCAGTACCCCAGGGCCTGCCCGAGCTCGGCCACCCTTGGTGGAGTCTGGACGGCCTGCAACGCGCGGACCGCGTGTCCCACCCGGATCAGGCTGTGGGTGGCGCTGGCCACCGAGCCGGGGAGCAGTCGCGGCCACCATTCGGCGAGCACGCCGCGCCAGTTGCGGTCGGCGACCTGGATCTCGAAATGGTCCAGCCAGTCGCCGAAGCGCCGAGGATCGCCCAGGGCGTCTGTGAACTCATCAGGGGTGATCCGGGAGGTACCGGTGGGCCGCTCCTCCAGCTTGCCGGTGTAGCCGTCCAGCCAGCGATGGACGTGATCGCCAAAGCCCAGCTGCACCAGCGCCTCTGACGCCATCGGCCCATGGTTGGACAGGTGTCCGTCGAATTCGGGGCCGGTGCGGTGCAGTCGCTCGTAGGCCTCGTCGAGCACTCCTGTCAGGTCGAGATCGGATGTCTGCATCGCCTTGTCCTTCCAGCTGTCGAGCGGTTCGTGATCCCCACCGTGGTTCAGCAAACAACCTCAAGTGCACTTGAGGTCAACCCGCGACACTTCGGTGCGCTCACTTCCGTGAGCGCTGTCACACGGCGGCCGTATGCCGTGGGCTGACGTCGCGGTGTCATACTGGCCGCACGTGCTCCGTGATCGGTGTAATTCCGAACCGGCGGTTAAAGTCCGCGACCCGACCGCATCCAACGGCCGGTGAACCAGGTGAAACTCCTGGGCCGACGGTGAAAGTCCGGATGAGAGGTAGCAACAGCGACGCCCGCTTTTCTGACCCATCTCTGGGGGTCGGCGGTGGGTCGTTTATGTGTTCGCGCCCCGGAGCTCGCCCGAACAGGAGTCGAGCACGAGGGACAGGACATGGCGGACCGCGAGGCCAACACGGCGGAGCACCAGACGTCAGGGCACCAGCGCGACGTCGCGCTGATGCGTCGCGCCCTTGAGCTCGCTGCCCGCGGACCTCTGGCCGACCCCAACCCACGCGTGGGCGCCGTCGTCCTCGATCAGAACGGCACGGTCGTCGGCGAGGGATTCCACGAGGGCGCCGGCACGCCCCATGCGGAGGTCATGGCATTGCGCCAGGCTGGAGTGGCGGCCCGCGAAGGTACCGCAGTGGTCACCCTCGAACCGTGTGCGCACACCGGGCTGACCGGCCCCTGCGCTCTGGCGCTGATCGAGGCCGGCGTGGCCAGGGTTGTCTTCGCCCAGTCCGACCCGAACCCGTCAGCACGTGGTGGCGCGGCGCTGCTGGAGGCCGCCGGCATCCGCACGACTGCAGGCGTGCTGGCGCAGGAGTCCACGGCGCTCAACGACGCGTGGACCTTTTCTGTCGTGCACGGCCGGCCCAAGGTGACGTGGAAGTTCGCGGCGACCCTCGACGGCCGCTCGGCTGCAGCCGATGGCGGCAGTCGATGGATCACCGGGCCCCTGGCCCGGGCCGATGTCCACCGGCTGCGGGCCAACTGCGACGCGATCCTGGTCGGCACCGGGACCGTGATCGCCGACGACCCGGCGCTGACCGTGCGCGGGCCGGACGGAACGACGTCCGGTCGTCAGCCGCTACGCGT
>JAYSQM010000017.1:0-3212 GCA_043721575.1 Phycicoccus sp. | reverse complement strand
GCTACCTGCAGTTCTTCGAGGAGCCGTTCGTGATGACCCAGGGTGGTCCGCTCGACTCCACGATCTCGGTATCGATGTACACCTACCAGCAGTTCGGCTTCGGCAACTACGGGTTCGCCGCGTCGATGAGCTACGTGCTCTTCGTGATCATCGTGGCACTGACCGCGATCCAGTTCCGCTTCCTTCGCTCCAACACCTGACCGGAGGCGAGTTACGTTGAATAGCAAGAAGTCCGCTGCCTCACGATGGTGGCTGTATACCGTGCTGACCGTCGGGTTCGTCGCGGTCGTCACGCCGTTCGTCTGGATGATCCTCGGCAGCTTCAAAGGTGAAGGAGAGCTGCGCCAGGTGCCGCCGACGTTTTGGCCGCAGACACCCACGCTCGACAACTACCGCCAACTGTTCGAAAAGGAGAGCTTCCCGCGATACTTCCTGAACTCCACCCTCGTTGCCGTCAGCGTGACGGTCGGCAACGTCATCTTCTGCTCGATGGTCGGCTACGCCCTGGCAAAGCTGACCTTCCGTGGCAAGAAGCTGGTATTCGGCCTGGTCATGGGCACCCTGTTGCTCCCCGGCATGGTGACGTTCGTCCCGTTGTTCGTCCTCGTCGCCAATCTCGGCCTGGTCGACTCCTATCCGGGACTGATCCTGCCGTTCCTCGTGACGCCGTTCGGTGTCTTCCTCATGCGTCAGTTCATCGTCGGGCTGCCGGATGACCTGCTCGACGCCGGGAGGGTCGATGGGGCCAGCGAGCTGCGCATCTTCCGCCAGATCATCCTGCCTTTGTGCGGACCGGCTCTGGGCACACTCGGGATCCTCACGTTCCTTGGCAGCTGGAACAGCTTCCTGTGGCCGCTCGTGGTCGCCCAGACCCAGGACTACTACACGCTTCCGGTGGCGCTGGCGCTGTTCTCCACCGGTCAGAACGTCATCAACTACGGTCTCCTGCTGGCCGGGGCGACCGTAGTGGTCATGCCCATTGTGATCGTCTTCCTCATCCTCCAACGCCGGTTCATCGAGGGCATCGCCACAACCGGCATCAAGTAAGGCCCACGGATACGTAAGGGAATCTGACATGACTGATACCGCTGATCTCAACCGCACCACGACCACCACGCCGATTACCACGACCACCGCCACCCGTCGCCAGCTCCTCGTCGGTGGCGCAGCTGTCGCCGCCTTCGGTCTGGCCGCCGCGCGCACCACACCGGCGTACGCCGCCACACTCACCACGGCGCCCGCACCCCGCTCGCGCGAACCCGGCGGCGTCGACCGCGGCACCATTTCGCGTTGGGCCCGTGACACCTGGGCCTCACTGGTCGCCATGACCGATCCACAGACGGGGCTGCCCGCAGACAACATCAGCGGGCCACTCGCGTCGCCAAAGCGCAGCGGCTACACCTCGCCGACCAACATCGGTGGCTACCTGTGGAGCACCGTCGTCGCACGGGAGCTCGGGATCATCAGCGCGGGGGAGTGCAACAAGCGGCTGACCACGACCCTGACGACCATGTCCCGGCTGAAGCACCACGAGCCCAGCGGCATGTTCTACAACTGGTACGACGAAGCCAGCGGAGACGTCATCACTGTGTGGCCCGAGAACGGCAGCATCGTCTACCCCTTCCTGTCCAGCGTGGACAACGGCTGGTTCGCTGCTTCGCTGATGGTCGTCCGCAACGCCGAGCCACGCGTTGCCAGGCTGGCAAACGCGTTGCTGGACAAGATGAACTTCGGCATGTACTACAACAAGGACGCCCGTCCCGGCATCGGTGGCCTGCTCCGTGGCGGCTTCTGGGACGCACAGCCGGCAGGCGGCTTCGTCAAGGGCAACTACCTCGGCAACGGCCCGGACGTCTTCTACACGCAGAACCACTACGACATCCTCGTCTCCGAGCCGCGGATCGCGACCTACATCGGCATCGCTCACGGCCAGATCCCGCCGGAGGCCTACTTCGCGACCATGCGGACGTTCCCGGACAACTGGGACTGGCAGGAGATGAAGCCGGTCGGCGGGCACCACACCTACATGGGGATCGACGTCTTCGAGGGCGCCTACACCTACCGTGGCATGCACATCGTCCCGAGCTGGGGCGGCGACATGTTCGAGGCCCTCATGCCCGACCTGTTCGTGCCAGAGGCCAGCTGGGCGCCGCGATCGTGGGGCATCAACCACGCGCTCACGGTTCGCGCCCAGCGCGAGTTCGGGTTGGACGACGCCAAGTACGGCTACTGGGGATTCTCACCGGCCAGCCGCCCGGGTGGCGGATACAGCGCTTGGGGCGTCGACGCGATCGGTATGGATCCGGGCGGCTATCCCTCCGACATGGAAGGCACCAACTACGACGGCGGCTTCGCCGGAGTTCGCGTAGGGACCAACCCCAACCCCACCTGGGGCGATGGCGTCGTTACGCCACACGCGGCGTTCCTGGCCATGCCGTACGAACCTCGCCAAGCCTACGACAACCTGGTCAAGATCGAGCGTGAGCTCAAGGCCTACGGCGAAGGCGGTTTCTACGACGCGGTCGCGGTCAAGTCGGGACTCATCGCCGAGCGCTACCTGTCCCTCGACCAGGCCATGGTGCTCGGCGCGATCGGCAACGTGTTCAGCGACAACGTGATCCGACGGAACTTCATCAAGGGCGGGGTTAAGTCCGCGATCAAGCCGCTGATCGGGATCGAGGAGTTCGGCGCCGGCGTGATCTCTTGACCGCTATCGTCCTGAACACCGACGCCCGATGCGTCAGCAGCCCATCCGGGACCCAGGCGCAGTTCACCACGAGCGGCGTCCTGCGCCGACTCGATGTCGGCGATCGAAGCCTGCTGATGTACCCGGCCGACGAGCTCGAAGCCGGTCTGGCCAACCTGTATCTGCGGATCCGAGGTGACGAGGGCGCCGAGTCAGTGGCAATGGTGGGGCCCGGCAGTGCCAGCACGATCAGCTGGAGTAACGCCGGGCCCATCATCATCGGCCGCTGGCGCGACCTGCTGTACACCATCACCTTCGAACTTGCCGACGCCTTGACCGCCTGGTACTGGCACGTCTCGGTGAAAAGCCTGCGCCCGGAACCGACCGAGATCGACCTGATCTATGCCCAGGATCTGGCGCTGGCGCCGTACGGCGCTGTGCGAACCAATGAGTACTACGTCAGCCAGTATCTCGACCTCACTCCAGTTGTCACCTCATCGGTGGGCACGGTTCTCGCAGTGCGCCA
>JAYSQM010000016.1:0-5745 GCA_043721575.1 Phycicoccus sp. | reverse complement strand
GTGGCACGTTACCCGGCGCAGGAGCCCGGCTCAGCGCAAGACCAGGGTGTCGCCCTCCTCGTCCCTGTCGACGACCACCGTGCCACCGTCGCGAACGAGGCCAGCCAGCAGCGAACGCGCCAGACGGTCCCCGATCTCGCGCTGCAGCAGACGCCGCAACGGCCGTGCCCCGTATGCCGGGTCGTAGCCGGTGACCGCGAGCCACTCACGTGCGGCCGGGGTCACCTCGAGGCGGATCCGGCGGTCCTCGAGCCGCTTGGCCAGCCCGGCGACCTGCAGGTCGACGATGCGGGCGAGCTCATCGGTGGACAGCGGGTCGAAGATGACGACCTCGTCCAGGCGGTTGAGGAACTCCGGCTTGAAGGTCGCGCGGACCGAGGCCATCACCGCCTCATGCTTCGAGTCCTCGGCCATCGTCGGGTCGATCAGGAAGTGGGAGCCGAGATTGGACGTCATCACCAGGATGACGTTGCGGAAGTCGACCGTGCGGCCCTGGCCGTCGGTGAGGCGCCCGTCGTCGAGCAGCTGGAGCAGAACGTCAAAGGTCTGCTCATGAGCCTTCTCCACCTCGTCGAGCAACACGACGGAGTACGGGCGCCGGCGCACCGCCTCGGTGAGCTGACCGCCCTCCTCGTACCCGACATACCCCGGGGGTGCACCGATCAGTCGTGCGACCGCGTGCCGCTCGGAGTACTCGCTCATGTCGATGCGCACCATCGCGCGCTCGTCGTCGAACAGGAAGTCGGCGAGCGCCTTGGCCAGCTCGGTCTTGCCGACACCAGTAGGCCCGAGGAACAGGAACGAGCCGGTAGGGCGGTCGGGGTCGGCGATGCCGGCACGAGTCCGTCGGACGGCGTCCGAGACCGCCCGCACGGCGCTGCCCTGGCCAATCAGGCGCTGGCCGAGGAAGTCCTCCATACGCAGCAGCTTGTCGGTCTCGCCCTCAAGCAGGCGGCCCGCCGGGATGCCGGTCCAGGCGCTGATGACGTCGGCGATGTCGTCGGGGCCGACCTCCTCCTTGACCATCGGCGCCTCTCCGCCAGCCGTTGAGGACGTCGCCTCGGCGGCCTGCGCCTGCGCCAGATCCTTTTCAAGAGAAGGGATCTGGCCGTACAGCAGCCTGGAAGCACCTGCCAGGTCGCCGTCGCGCTGCATCCGCTCGGCCTGCCCGCGCAGCTCGTCGATCTCGGCCTTGAGATCTCCGACCCGGTTGAGCCCGGCCTTCTCCTGCTCCCAACGCGCGGTCAGTGCGGCCAGCTGCTCGGACCGGTCGGCGAGGTCGCGCCGTAGTCGCTCGAGCCGTTCCCTGGACGCCTCGTCGGACTCGTGCGCCAGCGCGAGCTCCTCCATCTTCAGACGGTCGACCGCGCGACGGCGCTCGTCGATCTCGACCGGCGAGGAGTCGATCTCCATGCGCAGCCGCGAGGCGGCCTCGTCGATGAGGTCGATCGCCTTGTCCGGCAGCTGGCGTCCGCTGATAAAGCGATCGGACAGGGACGCTGCGGCCACGAGCGCACTGTCGGCAATGGTCACCTTGTGATGGGCCTCGTAGCGCTCCTTGAGCCCCCGCAGGATGGCGATGGTGTCCTCGACGCTGGGCTCGCCAACGAACACCTGCTGGAAGCGACGCTCAAGGGCGGGGTCCTTCTCGATGTGCTTGCGGTACTCGTCAAGGGTCGTGGCCCCGACCATCCGCAGCTCGCCACGGGCCAGGAGCGGCTTGAGCATGTTGGCGGCGTCCATCGCGCCCTCGGCGGCTCCGGCACCAACGACGGTGTGCAGCTCGTCGATGAAGGTGACGATCTGACCGCCCGCCGAGCGGATCTCCTCGAGCACCGCCTTGAGGCGCTCCTCGAACTCACCTCGGTACTTCGCGCCGGCCACCATGGCGGCCAGGTCGAGGCTGACCAGCCGCTTGCCCTTCAAGGACTCCGGTACGTCGTTGGCGACGATCCGCTGCGCCAGGCCCTCGACCACGGCGGTCTTGCCGACGCCCGGGTCACCGATCAGGACGGGGTTGTTCTTGGTGCGTCGCGACAGCACCTGTACGACGCGCCGGATCTCGGCGTCGCGTCCGATGACCGGGTCGAGCTTGCCCTCGCGGGCGGCTGCGGTCAGATCCGTGCCGTACTTGGCCAGCGCGTCATACGTCGCCTCGGGGTCTGCGGTGGTGACCTTGGCGCCGCCGCGCAGGGTGGGAATCTGACCGGCGAGGGCCTCGCCGTCGATCCCGAAGTCGCCGGTGCGGGCGAGCGCGAGCAGGAGGTGGTCGGTCGACACATAGCTGTCGCCCATCGACTCCATGGTCTGGCGTGCCTGCTCGAGCACCGCCAGGCTCGCGCGGGACAGACCCGGGGCGCTGACCGAGGAGCCACTGACCCTGGGTGCCCTGGCGAGTATGGCGCTCGCCGCCTGGTCCGCAGCGGTCGCCGACGAGCCGGTGGCCTCGAGCAGCGGGCCCGTGGTCGTCTCGGTCTGACGGGCCAGCGCGAGCAGGATGTTTGCCGGCTCGACATGGGGGTGCCCCGACGCCGCGGCGTCACGGACGGCCGCGGAGAGGGCCTCTTGGGCCTTGGTGGTCAGGTTCATATCCCTGATGTTCTCAGGTTCTCAGTCGGCGGGCTACGGTCGTGGTTATGGTCGATCACCTGGCTCTGATCGAGGCCGTCGAGGGCGACATCACCACCGAGCTCGTCGATGCGATCGTCAATGCTGCCAACAGTTCCCTCCTCGGCGGCGGAGGAGTCGACGGGGCCATCCACCGGGCTGCCGGTCCGCGCCTCCTGGCCGAGTGTCGCGAGCTGCGCCACACGGCATACCCGCACGGCCTTCCGGTCGGGGAGGCCGTGGCCACCGGCGCGGGAGGCCTGCCGGCGCGGTGGGTGATCCACACCGTCGGGCCGAATCGTCATGCGGGACAGACGGATCCAGCCCTACTCGCGTCCTGCTTCGAGAACTCGCTCCGGGAGGCGGTGCGGGTCGGTGCCCGGTCGGTGGCGTTCCCCGCGGTCAGCGCAGGGGTCTATGGCTGGGCGGCGGCCGAGGTTGCCCGTATCGCGGTCGCCACGGTTCGCGCGTCACCGCACCTGGGTGAGCTGGACCTCGTGCGCTTCGTGCTGTTCGGCCCGGCTGCCCACAAGGCGTTCATCACCGCGCTCGGGTGAGGGTCTCAGCCGCGCGGGCGCCAGACGACAAGTGCCTGGGACGCACTGACGCTGCGGGCGGGCCGCCGTCCGGGACGCACCGCCACGACCTCGCCAGCCCGACCGGCCGCGAAAACCCTTGAACCTGAACCGATTGCCGACTTCAGGGCGTCGAGCTCCGCGCGCAGCTCAGTCACGCGTGCCCGAAGTGCCTGCACCTGGTTCTCGAGACCCAGAATGCGCTGGATACCGGCCAGACTCACGCCCTCGTCCTGCGAGAGGCGCTGCACCTCCCGCAGCAGTGTGACGTCGCGGGCGGAGTAACGACGTCCGCCGCCGCGAGTACGCGATGGCGAGACCAGACCCAGCCGGTCGTACTGCCGCAGGGTCTGGGCGTGCATACCGGCCAGCTGTGCCGCGACCGAGATGACGAAGACCGGGGTCTCGTCATCGGGGGAGAAGCCGCCGGAGCCTCGCAGGACGTTCACAGCTCAGGCCTGCCGGGCCCTGGCGAACACATCCGCACGCGGGTCGGCGTCTGCTTCCTCGGCAAGCAGCACCTCCACGGCCTCGCGCGCCTTGTCGGACAACCGCTGGGGTATCGCGACGCTCACCTTGGCCAGCAGGTCGCCGGTGTGGTTCTTGGCCGCGATGCCGCGACCCTTGACGCGCAGCACCCGGCCGTTCGGGGTTCCGGGTCCGATCCGGACCTTGACCGGGTCGCCGGTCAGCGTCGGCACGGAAACCGTTGCCCCCAAAGCGGCTTCGGCGAAGGTCACCGGCAGATCGACGGTCAGGTTGTCGCCTTCGCGACCGAATGCGGGGTGCGGACTGACCTGCACGGTGAGCATGAGGTCGCCAGCCGTGGCGCCAGGGTCGCCAGGGTTACCCTTGCCACGCAGCCGGATCTTCTGACCATCCTTGACGCCGACCGGGATGCGCGCGGTGATCCGAGAACCGTTGGCAGTGCTCAGGGTCACGGTCGATCCCTCGACCGCGTCGCGAAACGACAGCGTGGTGCGAGCCTCGACGTCGGCGCCTCGGCGCGGTCCCGCGGGGGCACCGAAGCCCCCGTAGCCCTGCTGACCCGGCCCGCCGGCGTTCCCCCGCGAGCGGGAGGTGCCCCCACCGCCTTGTTGGCCGAACATTCCTCCGAGCAGGTCCTCGAGGTTCGGCTGCCCCGCGCCACCACGGCCGGTGCTGAAGCGAACGTTGCCGCCACCTCCACCGCCACCACCGAACAGGTTGCTGAAGACGTCCTCGAACCCGGCACCGGCACCTCCGGGACCACCGGAGGTGAATCGGGCGCCGCCGTGGCTCATCGAGCGGATGGCGTCGTACTGCTTGCGCTCCTCGGGGTGGGACAGGACGGCGTAGGCCTCCCCGATCTCCTTGAAGCGCTTCTCCGCCGCGTCGTCCCCGGGGTTCTGGTCGGGGTGCAATGTGCGGGCAAGCTTGCGGTAGGCCTTCTTGATCGCGGCCGCGTCAGCGTCGACAGGGACGCCGAGGATCGCATAGAAGTCCTTCTCGAACCAGTCCTGGCTGGCCATCGACGTCTCCTTTCTCTAACATTCTCATCCGGACACCGCCGCGACACCGAAATGGGGCCGAATGGACGCCGAAACGGTGCCAGAGCGGTGTCCGGTCGGGGGCTACTGCGGGTCGGCCACTGCGACACGTGCCGCGCGGATGATCCGATCACCCATCTTGTAGCCGGGCTGCAGCACCTGCACCACCGTAGTCAACTCGGTGCCCTCGGCCAGCTCGACCTGGGTATGCATGAGCGCCTCGTGGACCATCGGGTCGAACGCCTCGCCGGGCTGGCCGAAACGTTCCACGCCGAACTTGGTCAAGGTGCCCTCGAGCTTGTCGGCGATGGCGGCGAACGGCCCCCCCTCCAGGTCGCCGTGCTGACGCGCCAGGTGGATGTCATCCAGCACCGGCAGCAGCGCCTCGATGACACTGCTCACGGCGACGTCACGATGGAGCTCACGGTCACGGTCGACGCGCTTCTTGTAGTTGACGTACTCGGCCTGCAGCCTCTGCAGGTCGCGGGTCAGGTCTGCCGCCAGTGTCGTGTCCGGGTGGACGTCGTCGCCCTCCACCGAGTTGTCAGAACCCAGGCCCACATTTCCCGGCTCCTGGTCTGACAGGTCGTGGGTAGCGGGAGCCGAGTCGCGAACAGCGCCGGTCTCCGGGTCCAGACGTCGCTTGTCAGTGACCTTGGGACCCGTGGGCTCGAACTCCTGCGAAGGCACAGGCTCCGAGCCCACGGGCTCCAGGTCGACCGGGTTGACGTCGGTCACTTCTTGTCACCAGATGCCGCGGAGTCATGCTTCGTGTCACCAGATGCCGCGGAGTCATGCGCCGTCTCGCCAGTTGCCGCGGAGTCGTCTTCGATGACCTCGGCGTCGACGACATCATCGTCACCGGCCCCCGTTGAGCCGGCCGACGAGGTCCCCTCGCCCGACTCGGCACCAGCGGCGCCCTCAGCGGAGTCCGCGGCTGAGGCTGCGGCATACATCGCCGTGCCCAGCTTCTGGGACTCCTCCGAGAGCTTGGCGGCCTTGGACTTGATGTCCTCGGGCGTCGCGCCCGAGCC
>JAYSQM010000015.1:0-5384 GCA_043721575.1 Phycicoccus sp. | reverse complement strand
TCGGGTCAGTGATGTCCGGCGTGGCCCATGCTCGGTACCGGTGTCGGCTTTGCGTCCTTCGCGCCGCTGATCGCCGGGCCGATGACGAAGGCTGACAGGGAGAACATCGCGGCAAAGATCAGCAGCCCGATGGCCGGTGCGCGCCAGGTGCCGAACCGTCGGCGCAGGCGCAAGAGAAACGGGACTGAGGCGAGAAATCCCAGCGCACCGAAGAGCGCCGTACCCCCCGATCCTGCGACCAGTGCGGTGCCGGCAAGGAACCCGACGTGATGCAGGACGTGCGGTAGGAGACCCAGCAGGAAACCGATTCCTCCGACGAGCGCGTTCCACAGGGCACGTAGCCGGTCACGCCAGGTCGGCCCCGCACCCAGGTCCGCTTCGACCCCGGATGGCGCGGCCGGCGGCGGCGAGGGGTTGATGTGATCACCGGTCATGTTTGATCTCGTTTCCTCTTGTGCATCACGACCTCCAAGGTCTGATCATCTAGCTCTGCGGTTGACTGGACTGCTGAATCCGCTGAACCCACTATGCGTCGCGGCAACACCCACCCGATACGTGAGCTGGTGCGACACCCTCGTGAATGCTCGTTCCATGGCCGCCGCCGCAGCACGTTTGGGCGGTGGAGAAGTCCACGACGACGTCATGCCTCGTGGCTTGCGGACCGTCGTTGACTATCTTCTCCAGTTGCTCGTGGATCATGGAGACCTGTTCAGCCGCATGCATGGCCGCGAAGGTACCGGCGTCCTGGTGTTCCACCAGCGCGGTGTAGGACCCATCCGGTGCCTGCAGCAGGCGCCGGGACTTCAGCCCTGGCGTCTCGCGCAGCTGGTCATTGGACCAGACGAACCAGTCTCGAAAGTCCTTGTCCCGCTCGGCGGGCACGGTGGGGAATCGGGCTATCGCGATGTACACGTCCATCTCCTTCAGTCGCGGTGGTGTTTGGGGCGGTGGCACCGTCGAAGACCTATTGCATGAATGCCTCTACACTGCGTTGCGCCCATCCAACGACTCTCCGGTCCGCATGTGCATCTGGGCCCGGGATTTCGATGAAGATTCCCTGAAGACGCGTGTCCGGCCGTTCCGATGACGGCTTACCGACGTGGCCACCCGGCTCGCAGTTGGCGGAAGCCTCCGTGCTCACTTTAGTCGGGAAGCGGCCCGGGAGGCTCGTCTGGTCCGAGCAAGCGTGGCGGGACTACCTGTATGGGCATGGGCAGGACAAAGCCCTCGTCAAACGGGTCAAGACGCTTCTGGAGAGCGTCCAACACGACGGCCAGTCCCAAGCAGAGGGCAACCAGCGGGCCCTCAGCGGTTCGCCGCCGCGTCCAGGGCCTGACGGGTCTGAGCAGCCAGCGACTCCACCAGCTGTCCGGCCGGGCCGCCGGTCGCCAGCCGGTGCGTCTGCCCGGCCCAGAGGTTGAACCCGTCCCCATCACCGCGCGCGCGGGCCGCCGCCCGGATCGGTGCGGTGGCAAAATGCACGTGCGGGTATGCCGCGGGCGCGCCCTGGGTGTGCTCGTCCAGGAACCGGTTGCGCAGGGCCCGGGCCGTGCGACCGGTGAAGGCCCGGGTCAAGGAGGTGGGCGTGTCACCGCCCAGGCGCTCGCGGTGGACGGGGTGCGTGCCGGCCTCGTCGCAGAGCAGGAACGCCGTGCCGAGCTGCACGGCGGCCGCACCGGCGACCAGGGCTGCGGCGATGCTGGGACCGTCGATGAGGCCGCCCGCGGCAACGAGCGGCAGATCCACGGCGCCAGCGACCAGGCGCAGCAGCGCGAGCGTGCTCAGACCCTCGGACTGATCGGCGTCCACCCAGCTGCCGCGATGGCCGCCGGCCTCCACTCCCTGCAGCACCAACACTTCGGCGCCGGCGACCTGGGCTCGCTGAGCCTCCGCTACGTCGGTGACCGTCACCCACACCTGGCTCCCGACGGACCGCAGGTCCGAGATCTCCCGGGGGGACGGGCAGCCGAACGTGAAGGACACGATGGGCACCGGGTCCGCGACCAGGCCGCCAAGCTTGGCTGCCCAGCCATCGTCGTCGGGTCGTGGCGCGCCCACCTGCGTGCCGTAGCGCGCGGCTTCGGGACCCAGCCGGTCGACAAACCGCTGCAGTGCCTGCTCGTCCACCGGGGCTGAGAGGACTGAGGGGACGAACAGGTTCACCCCGAAGGGCGCAGTCGTGCCGACCCTGACTGCCGCGATGTCCGCCTGCATCGCCTCGACACTGAGATAGCCGGCGGCCAGGAAGCCCAGCCCTCCGGCCGCGCATACGGCGATGGCCAGCTCGGGCGTCGACGGGCCGCCCGCCATGGGCGCCTGGACGATCGGATGGCGGAGCTCGTCGAGAATCATCAACGCACCTTCCTACGGGGGTTACTGGGTCATCGCCCGCGTTGCCACGATACGTTCTGAACATGGCCAGACCCCACGCCGCATCCCTCATCGAGGATGCCTTCCATCGCCGCTCAAATGCCCTGATGCGTGGGCGCGGGTGGCGTACGCGCACGATCAGCCACACGGGATACGGCAGTCAGGATTTTGTGCGGGTCCTGGGTCGGGTGCTGCTGAGCCGTCAGGCCGAGAGGCCGGCGAACCGCGAGGCGGACGCGAGCATCCGTGATCTGAGAGGCGCAGTGGACGTGCAGCGGGGCTGGCGGGCATTCCTCACCGCACCGGCGATGGACGTGCCGGTCGCCGTCATCGTCGGCGGCCGTACGACGCACGGGCGTTCGGATCGCAGCGGCTACATCGACGTGGTGATCCCCGGACCGGGCCTCGAGCCGGGCTGGCACACGGTCACGATCGAGGCAAAGGGCGCCAACCCGGTCGAGGCCGCGGTGCTGATCAGCGACCGCGAGGCCCGTTTCGGCCTCGTCAGCGACATCGACGACACCGTCATCTCCACCTCCCTGCCGCGTCCGATGATCGCCTTCTGGAACACCTTCGTGCGGCACGAGACCGCTCGTCACGTGGTGCCTGGCATGGCGCCGATGTACCGCACGCTGATCGGCGAGCACCCCGGTTCGCCGATCTTCTACCTGTCCACGGGCGCCTGGAACACCGCGCCGACGTTGACGCGCTTCCTCAAACGGCACGGTTTCCCGGCCGGCCCGATGCTGATGACCGACTGGGGCCCCACCAACACCGGCTGGTTCCGCAGCGGGCAGGAACACAAGAGTGAGGCCTTGCACCGGTTGGCTCGCGAGTTCCCCCAGATCCGCTGGCTTCTCGTCGGCGACGACGGACAGCACGACCCGAAGATCTATGGCGACTTCGCGCGTGATCACCCCGATGTCGTTGAGGCCATTGCGATTCGGGAGCTGACTCCGGCCGAGCAGGTGCTCTCGCACGGCATACCGGTGTCCAACGAGGAGTTCGCCCCGCGGGTGCGACGGGACGTGTCGGTGTGTCGTGCCCCTGACGGCTACGGGCTCTTGCGTCAGCTGAGGGCCGTTCGCCGCTAGTCCGTTGCAACTGCCGGTTTTTCGTGGGTCCGCGGCAGTCCCAGTGCCGTCAGCGCGGCGCCGGCGGCCATGGCGACCGCACAGATCAGCAGCGCCGCCCGATAGGCGGGCGCGAGTCGGGAGGCGTCGCCGTACTCGTTGCCGCTCAGTCCGACGATCGCCGGGAGGGCGGCAACGGCCATCAGCCCGGCCGTTCGAGCGACCGCGTTGTTGACGCCGCTCGCCGTCCCGGCCAGCGCGTCGGGGGCGGCAGCAAGGACGCTGCCGGTCAGGGGCGCGACGGTCATGGCGAGCCCGAGCCCCAGCAGGGTGACGCCCGGCAGGATGTGCAGGGCGTATGACGGGTGGCCGGGAGACAGGGATATGAGCACGAATCCCATTGCCGCGGTGAGGGACCCGCCGATCATCAGCGGACGGGCACCGATCCTGGTGCCCAGCATGCCGAAGCGGCTGGCGAGCAGGAGCATGACCAGGCTCAGCGGCAGGGTCGCAGCGCCGGCTTGAAGTGCCGTCCAGCCCGAGACCACCTGGAGGAAGAGCACCAGGAACAGCAACGCTCCGGACAGTGCCGCATAGACCGCGAAGGTCACGGCGTTGATGACGCTGAAGCTGCGCGAGGCGAACAGTGAGGTCGGCAAGATCGGGTGACGGGAGCGCCGTTCGGTCAGGACGAATGCGACCAGGCCCAGGACGCCGCCTGCGCCGGTGACGACCGTGACGGTGCCGAGCCCATCACGTGGCCAGGCGATCAACGCATAGGTCAGCCCGGCCAGCCCCAGCACACCGAACAGCACCCCCGGCAGGTCAATGATGTTGCTGGCAGCATGATTTCGTGACTCAGGCACGTAGCGATCGGCCAGCACGACGACCACGGCGCAGAGCGGGACGTTGACCCAGAACGCCCAACGCCAGTCGTGGCCGACGAGCCATCCGCCGACCAGAGGCCCCGACGCCGCAGCGATGCCAAGAGATCCGGTCCACGTCCCGATCGCGCGCATGCGCTCCGCCGGGTGGAAGGAGGACTGCAGGATGGCCAGGCTCCCCGGGGTCAACAGCGCGGCCGCGACGCCCTGCACCGCCCGGGCGCCGACGAGGGTCTGGATGTTCGGGCTGAGCCCGCAGAGCACTGAGGCGACCCCGAACCCGGCGACGCCCCAGATGTAGACCCGTCGGCGGCCGAAGCGGTCACCCAGGGACCCGCCGAGCAGGATCAGGGCCGCAAGGGTCAGGGCATAGGCACTGATGACCCACTGCAGACCGGCCAGATCGGCGCCCAGGTCGCGTCCGATCGTGGGCAGGGCCACGTTGACGATCGTGCTGTCGAGGAGAGCGACCCCGCTGCCCAGGACGGTGGTGAGCACCACGACCCGACCGCGCGGATCGCCAACCCGCAACGTGGTGGGCCCTGGTCCGGCGGTCACGCGGCCGATCCTATTCGGCGTTCTGGGTCAGAATGGGCGGGTGCCCGAGCTCCCCGAAGTCCAAGCGCTCGTCGA
This sequence comes from Phycicoccus sp., assembly GCA_043721575.1. Taxonomy (GTDB): domain Bacteria; phylum Actinomycetota; class Actinomycetes; order Actinomycetales; family Dermatophilaceae; genus UBA4719. The sequence continues at coordinate 424 of JAYSQM010000015.1, read as the reverse complement.
CTTCCTGCGCGAGCGAACCGACGGCCTGGCCATCGTGGGCATCGAGCTGGGGTCGATCAGCGTCCTGAAGACCTACGACCCCGCCCCCGCCTCACTTCACGGGCTGCCGATCAGCAACATCACCCGCCATGGCAAGTTCATCGACATCGAGGCCGAGGGGCTGCACCTGGTGTTCCACCTGGCGCGAGCCGGCTGGCTGCGTTGGTCCGACGTGCTGGCCGCAACCACGATTCGGCCGGGCAAGTCGCCAATTGCGTTGCGCTGCAGGCTTTCTGATGGAAGCGGCTTCGACCTGACCGAGGCCGGGACGAAGAAGCGACTCGCGGCATACATCGTGCGCGACCCCGCACAGGTGCCGGGCATCGCACGCCTGGGTCCCGACCCGATGGCCGAGGACTTCACGGCCGCCAACTTCTCGGCGCTG
>JAYSQM010000014.1:0-3363 GCA_043721575.1 Phycicoccus sp. | reverse complement strand
TCACCTGATACAGGCCACGGCACATGAGTACGTCGGGGAAGTTGGCCGCGGCGCCGAGAACACGGACAAGCAGCTGTCCAGCCGCGGGCTGCGGGTCGGGGACCTCGTCCAGGCTCATCGCGTGGCGGGGCTCGCCGAGCTCGGTCACGCGCCAGGCCTTCACGAGAGGCCCCCGGCCTCGTCGAGGCGGCGTTGCAGCTTGCGCATGCCGACCAGCCATGGGTCGGTGTTGGTCGCGCGGTACTCGTAGTAGCCCTGCACCTGCGGGTGGGGAAGGACCAGGAACCGGTCGTCCTGAAGCGCCTGCCACACCGTCTCGGCGACCTGCTCGGGCTCGAGAGCGACGTCGTGGCTCAACAGCTCCTGGAGCGGTCCGGCATTGTCGAGCATCCGGGTCCGCACACCCTGCGGGCAGATGACCTGCACCGTTACCCCCCGGTGGCCATAGGTGGCCGAGAGCCACTCGGCGAACGCGACGGCGGCGTGTTTGCTGACCGAGTACGGCGCGCTGCCGAGCATTGTGAGCAGTCCGGCCGCCGACGCGGTGACCACGAACCGACCGCCGCCTTCCTCGAGCCAGGTGGGTACGAGCTGCCGGGCGGCGCGGACGTGCGCCATCACGTTCACCTCGAGCGCCCTGGCCCAGTCGTCGTCGGACGTGTCCAGGCCCTTGCCGAGGTCGATGCCGGCGTTGGCGAAGTAGATGTCGATGCCGCCGAGGTGCCCGCGGGCCGCGTCCACCAGAGCGCCCACACCGGCCTCGGTGGCTGCGTCGCCGGGAACCGGGTGGCCGCCGATCTCCTCGGCGACCGCGGTGGCTGCGCCGGCATCCATATCGTTGACCACGACGCGGGCACCGCTGGCGGCCATCCGGGTCGCGATCGCACGGCCGATCCCGCGACCTGCGCCGGTGACGACCACACCCTTGCCGCGCACGTCCATGTCAGACACCTCCGGTGAGAGTGACGCCGCCGTCGACGACAAGGATCTGCCCGGTTATCCAGGCCGCGTCCTCGGAGAGCAGGAAGGCCACGACGCTGCCGATGTCCTCAGGTACGCCGAGTCGCTTGAGCGGGTATGCCGCAGCGACCTCGTCCTCACGGCCCTCGTAGAGCGCGGTGGCGAACCTCGTCTTCACCACGGCGGGCGCCACGGCGTTTACGCGGATACCGGGGCCGAGCTCGACCGCGAGCTCGGCGGTGATGTAGGAGAGCATGGCCTTGCTCGCGCCGTAGAAGCCGATGCCCGGCGCGGGCTTCAGCCCGGCCACCGACGACACGTTGACGATCGCGCCCCCGTGCTCGCCCATCCAGGCGCGGTGTGCCTGCTGCACCCAGGACAGGGCGGCGAGGCTGTTGACCTCGAACATCTTGCGGGCCGCGCCGAGGTCGAGGTCGACCAGCGGGCCGTAGGCCGGACTGATCCCGGTGTTGTTCACCAGCAGGTCGAGGCTGCCGAACGCCTCGATGGTCGCCCTGATGGTGTCGACCTGATGCTCGACGTTGTCGGCCTTGCCTGCGACCGCGATCGCGTGGTCGGGGCCGCCCAACGCCGTTATGGCCTCGTCCAGCGCCTCCTGCTTGCGGGCGGTGATGGTGACCTTCGCGCCCTCTGCGACCAGCCGTTCGGCGATGGCCAGGCCGATGCCCCGGCTCGCGCCCGTAACTACGGCCACCTTGCCCTCGAACCTGCTGCTCATCAGGAGAGCCTCTCCAGGATCATGGCCATGCCCTGGCCGCCGCCGACGCACATGGTCTCCAGGCCGAACTGCCGGTCATGAAACTGCAGGGAGTTGATCAGGGTGCTCGTGATCCGGGCACCGGTCATGCCGAAGGGGTGGCCGATCGCGATGCCCCCGCCGTTGACGTTGAGCTTCTCGAGGTCGATGCCAAGGTCGCGCGCGGAGGGGATCACCTGCGCGGCGAAGGCCTCGTTGATCTCGACCAGGTCGATGTCGTCGATGGTCATCCCCGCACGCGCCAACGCCTGCCTGGATGCCGCGACCGGGCCTAGGCCCATGATCTCCGGCGACAGGGCGGTGACCCCGGTGGACACGATACGGGCCAGCGGGGTGAGCCCGAGCTGCTTGGCCTTGGTGTCGGACATGACCACCACCACGGCGGCGCCGTCGTTGAGCGGGCAGCAGTTGCCGGCGGTCACGGTTCCGTCGGGCCGAAATACCGGGGCGAGCTCAGCGAGCTTCTCCAGGGTTACCCCGGCGCGCGGGCCGTCGTCCTTGTTCACAACCGTGCCGTCGGGGAGCGTGACCGCGGTGATGTCACGGGCCCAGAAGCCATTGGCGATCGCCTTCTCGGCGAGGTTCTGGCTGCGGAGGCCGAACTCGTCCTGCTCCTGGCGGGTTATGCCCCTGAGCTGCGCGACGTTCTCGGCCGTCTGCCCCATCGCGATGTAGGCGTCGGGAAGGTCGTTGTTCTCGCGCGGGTCGGCCCAGGTCTGGTCGCCGGCCGCGAACCTCTCGGTCCGCGTCACCGCCGCGGCGAACACCGGGTTCTTGGTGTCCGGAAGTCCGTCGGTGTTGCCTTTGCCGTAGCGGCTGACCGTCTCCACGCCAGCGGAGATGAAGACGTCGCCCTCTCCGGCCCTGATCGCGTGCATGGCCATCCGGGTCGACTGCAGGCTCGATGAGCAGTAGCGGTTGATCGTGGTGCCGGGCACCTGGTCCAATCCGGCGAGCACCGCGACGATGCGACCCATGTTGAAGCCGGACTCGCCCCCGGGTTGACCGCAGCCCAGGACCAGGTCGTCGATGTCGGCGACATCGAGCTCCGGGATCTTGCCCAGTGCGGCCAGGACCATCTGCACCGTCAGGTCGTCGGGACGGATGTCCTTGAGGGAGCCCTTGAAGGCACGTCCGATGGGCGAGCGGGCGATGGAGACGATGACTGCTTCGGGCATGGGGGTGATTCCTTCCGTTGCGCCTGGCGGCGTGCTGCTTTGCGGGTCGATCTGCGAGGTGGGCCAGAGGCCTCGCTCACGGCCGATGAGCTCAGGTCTCGCGGTCGGAGTCGTGGGTAAGGCGTTTCACGCAAACCTCACACGACCGGTGACTAAGCGCTTGCTTAATTCTGAGCGTTTGCTTAGTCTTCCTCACGTCGGCATCCTCGTCAACACCCGCTCGTGAAGGAGCCCTATGACCCAGGATCCGGACGCCACCGACGCGCGGAGCCGGCTGGTCGCGGCTGCGGTGGAGTCGTTTGCCTCCAAGGGTTTCCACGGGACGACGACCCGGGACATCGCCTCAGCGGCGGGGATGAGCCCGGCGGCGCTCTACGTCTACCACAAGTCCAAAGAGGATCTGCTCTACCTCATCTCCCGAACCGGTCACGAGCGCACCTTGCTCCT
>JAYSQM010000013.1:0-6682 GCA_043721575.1 Phycicoccus sp. | reverse complement strand
GGCGACTGAGCCTCCTGGGCCGACTGTGCCTCCCTGGCCAGCATGAGCAGCGCCCGGATGGCGTAGTCGGTCCTGGCAGAGATGTCCACGGGTCGATTGTGAACCATGAACCCGGCGGGTCAGCCGTTGACGACCACACCCCGACGTCGGCGGATGCCGCGCTCGACGGTGGAGAAGACGGCGTCGACCGCGATGCCGATCGCCAGGATCGCGATCATCAAAGCGATCATGTATGTCGTGTCACTCAGCTCGCGGCTCTGGGTCAGGAACTGGCCGAGGCTGGGCCGGTTGGCAATGGAGACCAGAAGCTCGCCGGCGAGCAGCGAACGCCAGGCGAACGCCCATCCCTGTTTGAGGCCCGACACGATGCTGGGCAGCGCAGCCGGCAGGATGACGTGCCGATACAGCGACAGCCCGCTCGCGCCGATGTTGCGGCCCGCCCGGACGAGCAGCTCAGGGACATAGTCGACTCCGCCGATGACGCCGTTGGCGATCGAGGGCACCGCGCCGATCAGGATCACGAACAGGATGGCCTGCTCGGACAGCTGGAACAGCAGGATGGCCAGGGGGAACCACGCGATTGACGGCATCGTCTGCAGCCCGGTGATCAGCGACCCGATGGCGGCTCGCAGGATCCGCGACCGTGCGACGAGAACGCCGAGCACCAGCCCCAGCGCGGCGGCAATGGCGAACCCGACGACGCCACGAGTCATCGTGACCCCGACGGCATGCCAGAAGTCCTGGGTCACGACCAGGCGGCCGAGCTCGGCGAAGACCGGCACCGGGCCGGGCAGGACATAGCTCGCCTTCCACCCACTGATGGCGACGAGCTGCCAGAGGCCCACCGCCATGGCGACGGCGGCGAGCTTGGGCCACGCCGCACGCCATACGGCGTGGGTACGTGGCGGGGTGGACGAACCGAGATCGAGGGCGTCGAGCCCTCGAATCTCGCTCTCCTGCAAGGCCTTTCTGTCAGTGTCACTGCGGGCAATGTCACTGCGGGCAGTGAGGTCAAGTGCCATGGCGGGCCACCTCCTTGCGCAGGGCTGCGGTGATCTCCCCTGCCAGCGCGGAGACGCCCGGGTCCTCGATGCGACGCGGACGCTCGATGGCCACGTCGTACTCCGCGACGATCCGCCCGGGGCGGCTGGACAGCAGCACAACCCGGTCACCGAGGCGCACGGCCTCGCGCACGTTGTGCGTGACGAACAGGACGGTCAGGTTGCGCTCGCGCCAGATCGACTCGAGCTCATCGTGCAACAGGTCGCGCGTCATCGCGTCGAGGGCACCGAAAGGTTCGTCCATCAACAGCACAGGAGCCCGGGTCGCGAGTGTTCGAGCGATGGCCACTCGTTGCCTCATGCCACCGGACAGCTCGTGCGGGCGACGGTCGGCGAAGTCGGCCAAGTGAACGGCCGCGAGGTAGTCGCGGGCTTGCGCCTCGCGGTCCTTCTTGCCAACTCCCTTGAGCCGCAAGGGCGTTGCCACGTTGTCCACGGCGGAGAGCCACGGGAACAGCGCGTGCTCCTGGAACATGAACGCGGCCGGCCCGTCCACCTCGACCGACCCGGAGGTGGGCTGGTCAAGACCGCTGACGAGGTTGAGCAGGGTGGACTTGCCACACCCGGAAGCCCCGACCAGAGCGAGGAACTCCCCCGGCCGGGCAGTGAGGCTGATGCCGTCCAGGGCGAGCACCCCGTTCTCACCGGCATACCGCTTGGTCACGCCCTCGAGGGCGACTGCTGGGCGAACTGCTGCCGGCTGGGCGACCGAGGGCCGATCGCCCAGCAGCACAGCGCCGGAGGGTGCGCTTCTTGAGGTGGCTGTTGAGGTCGTCTGAGTCGTCATCGGGCTATCTCCGGCTCTCCTCTTTCCTTGAGCAGCTGGTTGAGCAGGCTCAGGTCGACCAGCCCGTCGAGCTTGGGCGTCTCCTTGAGCACCCCGACCTCGTGAGCGTGCTGAGCGCCGACGAGCAACGAGGAAGTCACCGGGTCGACGGTGAACTCGAGCTGCTTCCACGCGGCCGCGATCACTGACTCCGGCAAGGGCTTGCCCGAGATCCGGGCGATCACCTCCGCGACGTCCCGCTGCGCCTTGGCAGGGTCCTTGGCGATGAAGTCCGTGGCGTCGAGGCCCCCCGCCAGCAGGGCCTTGACGGTCTCCGGGTGCGCTTCGAGGAAGTCGGTGCGAACGGCGAGCACGGTGCTGGCGAACCTCTTCTGCGGCCAAAGGTCCCGCTCGTCCACGAGGACCTTGCCTCCGGCCCGCACCAGGCGGGTGGCATAGGGCTCGGGCACCCAGGCGCCCACGATCAGCTTCTGGCTGAACGCATCGAGGATCTGCGCGTTGTCCTGCGGCAGCACAGTGATGTCCCCACCACCTTGCAGGTCGGTCCTGAGTCCATGCTGCTTGAGCCAGTAACGCAAGGCGATGTCCTGGGTGTTGCCGAGCGACGGAGTGCTGACCTTCTTGCCCAAGAGGTCGGCTGCAGTCGTGATCGAGGGGTCGACTACCAACGAGCTGCCGCCGGTCGCCGCTCCGGCCACGACGGTGAGGGCCTGGCCCTGGGAGTTGATGAAGGCGTTGGTGGCCGGACCCGGGCCGACAAACGTGGCGTCGATGGCGCCGGACCTCAGGGCCTCGATGGCGGCGGGTCCTGCGTTGAACGTCGAGACCGTGAGCTTGGTCGCCCCGAGGTGCTTGGCGAAGAAGCCCTCCGCGTCCGCGACGATCGCCGTGGCGTGGGTGAGGTTGGGGAAGTAGCCCAGGCGCACCTCCGCCGGAGCAGCACCGGAGGCGTGCGAGTCGCCGCCACAGGCCGACATGCCCAGGGTTGCGACGATGGCACCAAGCGCTAGGGCAACGCGAGCAAGAGGTTGGGACATCAAGAGCTCCTTCACAAACACAGGTCTGCCGCCGGCCGCCGGCCGCGATGGTCCGCACCCTGGTGGCGCTGACCATTTCCTATGTGACAAGTAGGAGTCTTCTATAGTTCGAAGTTATCGGTCAAATAACTCACCGTTATGTCTCGGATGCTGGAAGAGGTCCCTCGGCCTTCACCTGTGGTGCCATCAACTGCAGTGCCATCAACTGCAGAGCGATCCGCACGATGTCACCACGTGCGACGTCTTGGCCCGTGTCGACAGCCACCGTCGGCCCAAGACCCATCGGCCGCGCCGACGCCTCGACCTGCGCCATCACGAACTGCGACGAGTGGACCGCATGCCGCTTGCCCATCGCTATTCGGCTCTCGTACCGGAGCCGGGCCACCTCGACGGGCACGTCGCACCAGACCTCGGGGACCCTCGCCGGATCCAGACCACAGGCTTGCAGCCCCGCGACCACGAACCGTGCATCGTGCGGCCAGAACCAGCTCTCCACCACGCCGCCGACCGGCGAGTCAGCGAGGAGCGCCCACAGCGCGTTGCTGGCGCCGGCGCCCAACGCCGACCCTGGGGTCCCCTCGTGTGCCACAAACTCGGCTGGCAGGGCGTCGGCCACGCTCTCCTTGATGACGTCCTTGGAGAACAACGGGATCCGCAGCTCCGCCGCAAGCTGACGCGCAAGCGTCGTCTTGCCGGAGCCGGGCACGCCGTTGACCAGCACGACGACCTTGCGGCCAGGCGCTGTCGCGTACGGCCGGGTCGGCCACTGGTCTGCCCTGACGACATAGGACACGTGGTCCTGCCACGCATGGTTGCCGTCCGCGCCGGGCAGCCAGAGCATGCGGGGCGAGAAGCCTTCCGACTGAAATCCCAATGACCGTAACAGTCCTGCCGAGCGCAGATTGCCGGGCTGGACAGCCGCCACGATCCGGTGCAGGCCCATGCCGCCGGCGGTCTCCTGCGCGAAGGCGAGGTTCAGGACCAACCGCAGGCCCTCGGCAAAGAGCCCGCGACCGGCATACGGGTCGTAAGCGTCGTAACCCATCGCGGCGGACTCAAAACGGCCACGAACCACGTCCACGACGTTGATCTTGCCCACGATGTCGTGGTCGCCCTCGGGGCCCAGCGCGTGGATCAGGAACGTGCGGTGGTCACGCGACTGCACCGACAGATGTCTCTCGAGATCGTCAGGATCGACCGGGTTCCACCGGGACAGCCGTTGACGTGACTGCTGGACCGCATGCCGGTACGGCGCCATGTCCTGCGCGCGGACCGTGCTGACCCAGACACGCTCGCCGTTTGCGTGAAGAGCCACCGGTTCAGACGACTCAGGCTCAGACGACTCAGGCTCAGACGACAAGGTTGCCTCGCAGCACGATGTGCTCCGGCGCCGCCAGAACCGCGATATCTTCGCGCGGATCCGCTTGGTAGACAACGAGATCGGCGCTTGCGCCCTCATCCAGACCTGGCCTGCGCAGCCACGATCGAGCACCCCAGGTGGCAGCCGTCAGGACCTCGATGGTGGACAGCCCTGCTCTGACCAGCTCGGCCGCCTCCCGGCCAACCAGACCATGCGGCAGGGAACCGCCGGCGTCGGTACCGAGATAGATGGGCAGGCCCGCGTCATGTGCGGCCGCAATGGTCTCGTAACGGCGGGAGTGCAGGTCTCGCAGGTGCGCGGCATAGGTCGGGTACTTGCCCTGGGCGCCGGCTGCGATCGAAGGGAAGTTGTCGATGTTCACCAACGTCGGAACGATCGCAATCCCCTGGGCAGCAAAGGAGTCGATGGTGTCCGCAATCAGTCCGGTGGCGTGTTCGATGCAGTCGACGCCGGCCGCCGCCAGGTCGCGCAGGGACTCCTCACCGAAGCAGTGAGCAGTGACGCGGGCACCCTCATCGTGCGCGGCGGCGATGGCCGCGGCCAAGGCCTCGCGTGGCCAGCAGGGGCTCAGGTCGCCTGTGTCCCGGTCGATCCAGTCGCCGACCAGCTTGACCCAGCCGTCACCGGCGCGGGCCTCCTGTCGCACACAGGCCGTCAGGTCCTCCGGCTCGACCTCCCAGGCGTAGTTGCGGATGTAGCGGCGTGTCCGGGCGATGTGACGACCAGCACGCACGATGCGCGGCAGGTCCTCGCGTTCGTCGACCCACCTGGTGTCAGCCGGCGACCCTGCATCGCGCAACAACAACGCGCCCGCCGCGCGGTCGGCCAGCGCCTGGCCTTCCGCCGTGGCGTCGTCCACTGCACCGTGCTCGTCCAGGCCGACGTGACAGTGGGCGTCCACGAGCCCCGGCAGGACCCAGCCCTCGACGGTCTGGACGTCCGCGCCCGAGGAGGGTGCGTCATACGTGATCTGGCCCCCGACGACCCAAAGCTCGTCGCGGACCTCCTGCGGTCCGAGGAGAACGCTTCCCTTGATGTGCAGCACCAGCGAGGTCATGTCCGCGACCCTACCGACGCCGCCGGATCTGGGGGTCGCCAACCTCGGTCAGGGCCCGGGCACCTCCGTGGTTCCCTGGCGTGACCGATGTACCCAAGCCTTGGCCGAAGTGACGACCGCACCGGGCCGGCGGCCTTCGGCTCAGCTGACCGCGAGCACGACGCCGCGCAATGTCGTGAGCATGTCGTCCCAGAACGGGTAGATGGCCCCCCCGTGTCCGGCCCCGGGGCGAATCACCAGCGTGGAGAGGGCTATTCGTTCGTGCAGCCAACGGCCGTGATCGGGCGATACGAGCCGGTCCTCGTCGCCGTACCAGAGCCAGGTCGGGCTACCCACGGCTGCCAGGTCGAGGTCCCAGTCGCCTCCCCACGCCAGGTTGTCGCGGGCATAGCCCTCGTAGGACGTCAGTGCCTCTCGCAGATCAGCCGCCCACAACGTACGCACTTCCGGGGTGAAGATCGCGCGTTCCTGCTCGGGGAGCGGCCGGATGAACTCGTCCATCATCTTTTCGTCGTCGAACTCGAGCATCGACGCGAAGCCCTCCGCCGCAGACGTTCGAAACGCCGTCAGCGCGGCTGCGACGTCGCCGGCGTCGGCCAGCTCCAGAGCTGCGCGGTCCTCAGGGTTGGTCCCTGGCGGGTCGATCAGCCGCCACGGCCCGATGCCAACCGCGACGCCCACCGCCGCGACTCGTTCGGGTGCGAACGCACCACACGCCAACGCGTATGGGCCGCCTCCGGAGACTCCCAGCACCGCGAACCTGTTCAGCCCCAAGGCATCCGCGAGCGCCAGGGTGTCCTCGGCGACCGACGAGAGGCTGGACGGCGCGTCCGGCGCCGCGCCGTAACCCGGACGGTTTGCCGCAATCAGGCGCACTCCCTGGCGCACGGCAGCGTCATCTCCCGAGACTGCCTGCAACCGGCTCGACGGCGTGCCGTGAAGGTAGATGACGGGCACCCCGGCCGGATCGCCCCCGATCCAGACGCTGAGCGGGCGACCGTCCGGCAGGTTGATGGAGAGGTCCATGTCTGGAGCCTATTTTCCGAGGAACTTCTCGAAGCCCTTGGGCAGCTCGAGGTTGGCCGGATCCGCAGCCCCTGCCCGCCCTACGGCCCCTCCCACATCCTGCCCAGCCGGCATACCGAAAGCGCTGTTGACCGCCGCCACACGGGCCCCCGACGCCTTGTCCGCCAGGGCCTTCTCCTCCTGGGCGCGTTTGGCCGGGTTGCCGCTCTTGCCCTTCTTGCGTTGCTGACCCTTGGCGGCCTTCTTCGCCCCGGCCATGCCCGGAATCGCCGGCATTCCCGGCATGCCTCCGCCACCGCCACCGCCTCGACGCAGCGAACGCATCATCTTCTG
>JAYSQM010000012.1:0-6954 GCA_043721575.1 Phycicoccus sp. | reverse complement strand
CAGGATCGAGTTCATCTCGGCGACCTCCATGGACTGGCTGTCGATGATCGACTGGGCGAGCTGCTTGCCGGCGGGGTTGGCACCCTGGGCGAGCTGGGTTCTGGCCATGGCCACGGCACCCTGATGGTGCTTGACCATCAGTCGCAGCCACATCCGGTCGAACGCCGATCCCGTCGCCGCGCCAAGATCGGTCATCTCCTGCGCGGACATCATCCCGTCCGTCTGCCCGCCCATGCCGGACATGTCAGGCCCACCCGCAGTGCTGGGGACCGGTGCTCCCCAGCCGGTGAGCCAGCCGGACATCCGCGCGATCTCGGGGCCTTGAGCGTCCTTGATCTTCGGTGCGAGGGCCTTGACCTGGGTGTCAGTGGCCTGTTTGAGGGCCATGTCGGCCATCGCAATGGCCTGGGCGTGGTGGGGGATCATCATCGTCGCGAACATCACGTCGGCCGCGTTCTTGGCCCCGGTCGCCGAGGTCCCGGATGCTGCGGGCGCATTGGTCGTCATGCTGTTCATGCCGGGGCTATCGGCGCTGGGGCTGGTGCCACACGCCGCCAGGACCAGGGTGGCTGCCAGGGCGGTGGGCAGGGCAGGGGTACGCAGGATGTGCGTCATCGGGGTGGTTCCTTCCGTCGTCTGTGTAAGTTCTGCGGTGTCGTTGCGCGTATTTCCGGTGCCTGGCCGCGCGGGCGCACCGGGGCCGGTTATGGCCTACGTGCGCAGGACGCAGAGCTGTGACAGGGACGGGGTGGTTCGACGTGGCGGACTGCACCGGATGCCGACCCATTGCTGGGGCACCCCGCGCCGTGACGACACCATGCTCAGACGGCGGCCCAGCCGCCGTAGGGCGAGGGCGACCAGCAGCGCCAGTGCGGGCAGCGCAGCCAGGCAGATGGCGCTGATGCCATCGGCGGTCTCCGAGGTCAGGCCGAGCCTGGCGGTTACCCGTTGGGTCGGTGCCGGTTCCGACGCCGGGGCGTACGTGGTCATCGCCGTCGCGTGCTGTGGCGATGCCGCAGGTGTCGGCTCCCGTGGTGCCATCGGTGCGTGACCGGCCCTGAAGGAGTGCATGGCGATGACGCTCGACACGAGCATCATCGTGACGACCACGGTCAGCGCCCCACGGATCAGGCGCGGGTCGGTCGGCGTCATGGTCACCAGTCTCGCATCCGTTCGGCTACGCGGGGTTGAACCGGCGCAGGCGCAGGCTGTTGCTCACCACGAACACCGAGCTGAACGCCATGGCCGCACCGGCAATGAGCGGGTTGAGCAGGCCGAGTGCGGCCAGGGGGATGGCGGCGACGTTGTAGGCGAATGCCCAGAACAAGTTGCCCTTGATGGTCTTCAGTGTGGACCGGGACAGTCGTATGGCGTCAGCGGCGGCGCGCAGGTCCCCGCGGACCAGGGTCAGGTCGGAGGCCTCGATGGCCACGTCGCTGCCGGTGCCCATCGCCAGGCCAAGGTCGGCTTGGGCGAGGGCGGCGGCGTCGTTGACCCCGTCGCCGACCATCGCCACGACATTTCCATTGTCCTGCAAGGCTTTCACTGCGGAGACCTTGTCCGCAGGCAGAACCTCGGCGATGACGTCCTGGGGTTCGATGCCGACCTGCGCGGCGACCGCGTGGGCAGCTCGGGCGTTGTCACCGGTGAGCAGGATGGGTCGAAGCCCTAGGGCGCGGAACTGTGCGATGGCCTGCGCAGAAGTGTCCTTGATGGTGTCGGCCACGACGATGATGCCGCGGGCCGCGCCGTCCCAGGCAACCCAGACCGGGGTCTGGCCGTCGGCTTCAGCCGCGTCGGCGGAAGCGATCAGGTCGGCAGGAGCCGTGATGGCCCATTCCTGCTCGAGCCAGGTGCGACGGCCCACCAGGACGGCGTGCCCGTCGACGACGCCGGTGACGCCTCGGCCGTCGTGGTTGCTGAAGCCGTCGACCGCCGGCAGCGTGTTGTCGAGGGCTGCCGTGGCAGCTGCGGCGATCGCCTGGGCGATCGGGTGCTCTGAGGCGTCCTCGAGGGCGCCGGCGAGAGTCTGGATCTGGGTCACGGTCTCGTTGGCGGCGGCATGGACCGCGGCCACGCTCATCCGTCCGGTCGTGATGGTGCCGGTCTTGTCGAGCAGGATCGTGTCGACGCGGCGGGTGGACTCCAGGATCTGCGGGCCCTTGATCAGAATGCCGAGCTGGGCGCCGCGGCCGGTGCCGACCATGAGGGCGGTCGGAGTGGCCAGGCCCAAGGCGCAGGGGCAGGCGATGATCAGGACGGCGACGGCGGCGGTGAACGCCGCGGTGGCGGCGTGTCCGGTCAGCAGCCAGACCGCGAGGGTGCCCAAGGCCAGGACGATGACGACCGGGACGAAGATGCCGGACACCCGGTCGGCTAGGCGCTGGACCTGCGCTTTGCCGTTCTGGGCGTCCTCGACCAGTCGTGCCATCTGCGCCAGCTGGGTGTCTGCGCCGACCCGGGTGGCTCGAACCAGCAGCCGCCCGCCGGCGTTGACGGTGGCCCCGACCACGGCGTCGCCGGGGCCGACCTCGACCGGCACCGACTCGCCGGTCAGCATCGAGGCGTCGATAGCGGACGTGCCCTCGGCGACGACGCCATCGGTGGCGAGTTTCTCCCCGGGACGGACGATGAACACGTCGCCCACCACAAGCTGGTCGACCGGGATCCTCACCTCGCTGCCGGCGCGAAGGACGGCGACGTCCTTGGCGCCCATGTTCAACAGGGCGCGCAGTGCAGCGCCGGAGCGCTTCTTGGCGTTCGCCTCGAAGTAGCGCCCGGCCAGGATGAACACGGTGACCACGGCGGCAGCCTCGAGGTAGATGTGCGCCGCTCCACCAGAACGTGAGGGCAGGAGATTGAAGGGCATTCGCATCCCGGTCATCCCCGCGCCGCCCAGGAACAGCGCCCATATTGACCACAACCACGCGGCACTGACACCCACCGAGATCAAGGTGTCCATCGTCGCCGCACCGTGGCGGGCGTTGGTGAACGCGGCCCGGTGGAACGGCAGCGCACCCCAGACCACGACGGGAGAGGCCAAGGTCAAGGACAACCACTGCCAGTTGTCGAACTGCAGCACCGGGATCATCGACAGCAGCAGCACCGGCAGGCTCAGCAGCGACGAGATGACCAGCCGCTGTCTCAGCGCGACGACTTCGCCGTCCTTCTCGCCCTCGTCGGCGTCACCCGCCGTGGTCCCCGGAGCGCTGCCAGCTTTGGGGACCGGTAGCGCTGCGGTGTAGCCGGTCGCCTCGACCGTGGCGACCAGGTCCTCGGTGGTGACGGACCCGGCATACGTCACCTTGGCCTTCTCAGTGGTGTAGTTGACGGTCGCGGTGACCCCGTCGAGCTTATTCAGCTTCTTCTCGATCCGGGCGGCGCAGGAGGCGCAGGTCATCCCCCCGATGACGAGCTCGACGCTGCGGGCGTCGGCGAGCAGGTCAGTGCTCGTGTTGGTGCTCATGGGATTCCTCTCCTCCTGCGCGTGCCCGGGCGCAGGTCGTGTCGCTGTCAGTTGGTGGCGAGCTGGTAGTCGCCGGCCTCGTCCAGGGCGACGGCCACCTCGGCGTCGGTCAGTGTCTTGTCAGCGGTGACGCTCAGAGTTGAGGTGCCACCGGCGACGAGGTTCATCTGCACGTCAGTCACGCCCGGCAGGGCGCTCACTTCGCTGGTGATGGCGCCGACGCAGTGCGCGCAGGTCAGTCCGGTAACGGGGAAGTCCTGGGTGGCCATGGGGTTCTCCTTCGTGGTGGTGATGTCGCTGGGGTTGATCGGCTGCCTTAGGTCTTAGGTCATGGGCTGCGAATGGTTCAGGACCGGACGAGGCGAGCGATCGCGGCCGAGGCTTCCTTGAGCTTCTCGTCGGCCACGTCGCCCCCGGTGTGGATGGCATCGGTGACGCAGTGGCTCAGGTGATCATCGAGCAGGGACAAGGCGACCGCCTGCAAGGCCTTGGTCGCCGCGGAGATCTGAGTCAGTACATCGATGCAGTACGTGTCCTGCTCGACCATGCGGTGCACACCCCGGACCTGACCCTCGATGCGGCGCAGCCGCTTCAGGTGGGCGTCCTTGGTCGCGTGGTAGCCGGGTGCGCTGATGTCCACGGTCCTCAATCCTTCCCGTACCCTGTGGGGCACCTGTCGCTTGCTCACAACCATACCCCCAATGGGTATATTCCCGTGCGCCGCTCCTGCCGTCAGCTCAATGACAAGGCTGGGCGCTTCACGCCGACGCCCGCTGAAGGTGATGCGGCGTTCCTGCTGCCGGGCACATCCGTCTGTGCCATAGCGGGCTGGTCCCCCCTCGCGGCGCGATCGGACGTCGTCCCTCCTTTGGTCTGTTCTTTGACTGTGCGCGGTCAAGGAATGGTCAGCCTCCGGTCATTTCACGGTGATGACCCTGTGCCGGCGGACCGTCGGAGCCGTAGCGTTCCCCGCGGTCTCGCAACGTGCGGGATCAGAGATGAAAGGCCAACACATGCGTCTTAAGCTCATCGCCACCGCGGCTGCCTCGGCAGTGATCCTGGTTGGTATGTCCGCGGCCCCCGCTCAGGCGAGTCATGCCTGGGGCCCGTACCACTGGAAGACCACCACCGGCGTGGCGAATCTGACGATCTACTCCAGCCTCACCTCGGCCTGGTCGGGCAACCTCACGGTCGCCAACAGCGACTGGAACCAGAGCGCAAAGCTGCAGAACACGGTCGCGGCCGGAGGGACCTCGCTCACGACGCGCAAGCAGTGCACTATGCCCACCGGAGCAATCCGGGTTTGCAACGCCGCGTACGGAAACAACGGCTGGGCGGGCCTCGCCTCGATCAACCTCTCGGACGGCACGCACATCAGTCAGGGCAGCGCGAAGATGAACGACACGTACGAGGCCACCTCACCAGCCGCCGAGCGGCAGGGAGTGATGTGTCAGGAGGTTGGCCACGACTTCGGCCTGGACCACCAGGACACCAACTTCACGAACCCGAACCTGGGCACGTGCATGGACTACACGAACGACTGGAGCACCAACCAGCACCCCAACCAGCACGACTACGACGAGCTCGACATCATCTACGGCCACGTCCACTCGGCTGCCGCGGTGCAGCAGGCATCCACGCCAGGTCAGACCCGGATCCGCACGGGCAACATCGTCACGATGGTCACCTGGGCGAAGTGATCGGGCGTTCTCTCGCAGTTCTCGCCGCAGCCCTGCTTCTGGCGGGCTGCGGCGGGACACCCGCGAAGACAGTGGTGAAGACCCTCGGCGCGTCGCCTTCCTCCCCCGCCGCAGGTGCTGCAGGTGCTGCGTCCGACTCGGTCGCCCCAGGCGGCCGACTGCTCGTGGGCAACAGGGGGTCGCTGCCCCAGAGCGTGTGGTACCTGCGCATCGAAAGGGCTGACGCAAGCACGGTGGCCGAGGTGGCCTTCCGTGCGGGTGCGATCTCGTTGGACAGGCGACTGGCGCAAGGGGAGTACCGGGTTGTCAGCTGGAGTCGAGCGTGCAGCGGAACCTGTCCAACGTCCGGCGAGAACGGCCTTGGACCCTTGGGAGATGTGTGTGGAGGCGTAGTCCAGATCAGCACCGGCCAGACCACCCGGGTCCAGGTGGCGATCAACCCTGACGGGTCGTGCGGCATTTCCAAGACTGCCTGAGTCTCCCTGCCTGCGGTGACTTCCGTGCCAGCGACCACGGTTTCGCGCGTTCAACACCTCATGTCGTTCCCACTGACGCTTGGTGTCGCCGCACAGCTCAGAAGTTGGTCGCCATGTTCGTGAAGCGGGAGTAGTGCCCCTGGAAGGCCACCGTGATCGTGTCGGTGGGACCATTGCGATGCTTGGCGACGATGAGGTCGGCCTCGCCTTCGCGGGGTGACTCACGCTCATACATCGACTCGCGGTGAAGCAGGATCACCATGTCGGCATCCTGCTCGATGCTGTTGTGAACGGCGATGCCGTTCGCGATGAAGTTGTGTGTGCCCAGAACGGTTGCGTCATAGACCTCTTCGACGCCGTCCGGCTCGATAGACACGACCGAGTCCCACAGCACGTCGTTGACCGCTTCGAGGTCCAAGTCCGCCTCATCCAGCACCTGCACGACTTGACCAAGGCTCTGCAAGTCACCCTGCTCGGCGCGCGTCCGCCCCATGTCAGCTGCCGTCATCACCTCACGAACGGAGTCCCACACCGCTGTGGTCATCTCAGCCCCGGGCCTATTGCCTGAGCGCGCGCGCACGATGTCCAGGAGCGCGAGCCCCTCAGGCGTCCGGTCGCCATGGACGTCGATCTCCTGCAGAAAGCGTCGCTGGTCGTCCACGCCGATGACATCGAGCGAAAAACCGTTGCGGGCGTTACGAATCCGGCACGAGATGCCGAAACGGAGCAGGAGGCGTGAGACGTCATCCACGAGTCGACGCGATTGCGAGGTCAGGTAGATGCGACCGCCGTCGCCAGAACGGTCCCCGCGAACCGAACCGGCCATAAACCACAGGTGATTGATGAAGACGCCGATCTGGCGCTTGGAGGCGTGGAACATCGCCTCAGGGACCGGACCTCGCGCCATACCGCTCAGGTTGCTTGCGAGCAAACCGATCTCGCTGTCGTCCTGCCAGGTCCTGAGCTCGTGCGGCGCCGGGACGTGCCGGGGCACAGCCACGCGCGAGCCGGTACGCAGGTCACCCAGCTGCGTCCAGCCCTCGTAGGCCAGGAAAGGGTGGTTCTCGGTCGCGCGGAGCGTCTTGCCCGACGCCAAGGTCAGGCGGAAGACAGGCTTGATCCCTGTCGGGAACACGTGGGTCAAATGCCTTTGCACGTATCGCAGGGAGTCATCCAAAGCCCACACGGGAACGTCAGTCACACCCTCGGCATACAGCTCGCCCATCGACGTCTCGGCACCGGTGTCGGCCCGCAGGATCCGCGCATCGGCAGTGAGGCAGCCCGACTCACGAAGGTCGCTCATCTGCGGCTT
>JAYSQM010000011.1:0-8485 GCA_043721575.1 Phycicoccus sp. | reverse complement strand
CCGATCGCGACCGCGCCGCCGGCGCCGGGAGATGACGTCCAGGGCGAGCAGGCCGGTCACGAGGGCGACGCCCATAGCCGCGAGACCCAGACCGAGCGTTGTGCCGGGCGGACGGAACGACAGCCCGAGCCGTGCTGCGTGTGTGCCTGCGGGGAGCCTGATGCTCACGAACACGCCCTGGACCGAGTCCACGGGGACGGGTCGGCCGTCGAGTGTCGCCGTGTAACCCGGCCACAACAGACGTGAGAAGACAACTGAACCGCCGCTGGCCGAAGACACGGTCATCGACTCTGCGGTGTCGCTGCTCGGCGCCGCATCGGTGACCATGACGCCGGGGGACGTCACGACCCGCCCGGGCTGTGCCGGCCGAGGCGTCGTGCGTTCGAGGATCCAGGCGAGCGGGTCGCCGTCCCGCACGAACTGCCAGCCGCCGGGAGCGCCCTGTGCAGGAGCGTTGGGGAAGGTGTGCTTGATCAGGACGACCCGGTCCAGACCCATCAGGTCGGCATACGTCAGGCCTGTGGTGGGCTCCTTGGCGAAGACGTACTTCTTGGCGTTCTGGCAGGTGCCGCCCTCCCACCGGATGCAGAGCAGGGACGAGAACTTCTGGTGGCCGACGGCGGTGTAGAGGTTGACGTAGCTCAGGCCGAGCGTGCGTGGGTAGTTGCCGAAGACCAGGCTGCGCCACGTGGCCTCGGCTTCCGCTGGTGTCTTGACGGGCGCCCGTTGGCCCAGTTGCAGGTTCTCGCCCTGGTAGTCGGGGAAGTGCGCCTTCGCGGCGCTGCGGCTCACCGGCATGTGCCACTGGCTCACCCCGAGATTGCTGGGGTACTGGCCGACCTGGACCCACAGCACCGCGAGGATGCTCACCAGGACGGCCACGGTGGCGGGAGCGCCGCCGAACCGTCTGCCCAGTGCGATCACGAGCACCGAGACGACGAGCAGGACCAGGCCCCAGAGTGCGAAGTCGAAGACCCCGTGCGGGAATGCCGAGGCTGAGCGGATGACGCTGATGATGGTCAGGAAGGTGGCGATCACGGCCTTGCGGCGCCATCCAGCCAGCGACGTCGCCCTGCTGACCAGGACGCCGATGAGTACAAGGACGGCAACCGCGAGGAGGGGTAGCAGGCGTGCCGGCCAGCGGACCGGGCCAAGGTTGCTGGGCCCGGCTGTGAAAACGAGCATGCCGACCAGAAGCATCAGCGGACCGATCAGCTCGCGTGCGAGGCGTCGCGCGCGGCCCCAGTCGACGAAGGCGAGCACCGGCAGGATGAACCACGCGATGTAGCTGACAGGAGCCCGCTGCACCTGCCCCGAGAACCCCTGGATCGCGGGCAGAGCCGTGGGTATCGCCGCGTTCAGGGTCTCCGACCACGGCGCGGTGAGCATGTTGTTGTTGACGGCTCCCCTCATGACGCGCCAGGTCACCGACGCGGTGAGGAACCCGGGCAGGAACGTCACCAGGCCGCTCAGCGCCGCCGCGATCGCCACTGCGGCGACCTTCGCCGCGGTTACCCACGACCGGGATCGCATTCCCTCGCCGACCAGGACGCACAGTGAGACCAGCGCTATGCCGATGGCGCTGTGCACGTAGCCGATGCTCAGCGCGAGGTAGGTGAAGACGAACACCGGGACTGGTCCGGACCGTCCACGCGCGTAGCGAACGCCGCTGGCCCAGGCCTGGGTCGTCCAGGCAAGTCCGAACAGCGATGAGACCCACGTTGCGCTGTCGTAGTACAGGAACCAGCCGCTGAACGGCATTGCGGCCCCGACGACTGCAGCCCACGCCGGGCGCGCGCCGTAGCCCAACGCCACGCGGTAGACGCCGAGAGCCAGCACCACGGCGAAGGCGCCCTTGACCCCGGCAGCGAGCAGGTCGAGCCGGTCCACCATCGGGGCCACGTAGTAGATCGCGAGCTGGACCGGGTTCCAGAGGCTGTTCTGCCCCTCAACCGTCCAGTTTCCGGCCATCCAGGCGTCCGGTGTCAGGATGGGCAGCTTGCCACGGTGGAGCAGGTCGCCGATGTACAGCCAGTTCGGCACGGCTCCGCTCTCGGTGTCGTCCTGCAGGAAGAACTGGCGGTTGCGCAGGAGGATCAGCAGGTAGCCCAGGCCCACGGTCAGGGCGGTGACGGCACCCCAGCCCAGCCGCGCACGGCGCGAGGTGGTGGCGACGGCGGTCAGGGGCAAGGGCTGCTCTTCCACGGGAGGGCGATTCCAAGGCGAAGTATCCATGGCGGGCGCGCCCGGCACAAAGACATCGGTGCTCGGTGAGGACGTGGCGTGATGGACGATAGGTTACTCGCCATGCTGCGCGTAGGACTCACAGGCGGGATCGGCTCGGGCAAGTCGACCGCGGCACAACGGTTTCGAGAGCTCGGGGCCGTCGTCATCGACGCCGACCAACTGGCGCGCGAGGTCGTCGCTGTCGGCTCGACCGGCCTGGCTGCGATCCACGAACGCTTCGGCGACGCGGTGGTGGCAGCCGATGGCTCCCTGGACCGCGTCGCCTTGGGCGAGATCGTCTTTGCCGACGCGCAGGCGCGCAAGGATCTCGAAGCCATCACCCACCCGCTGATCGGTGCGCGAACCCGCTCGCTCGTGGAGTCGGCAGCGCCGGACGCGATCGTGGTGCACGACGTCCCCCTGCTCGTCGAGCTGCACATGTCCGCGGCCTATCACCTCACCGTGGTCGTCGGGGCCGACGAGGACATCCGGATGGCGCGCCTGACCGGTGGGCGCGGCCTTACCGAGGCCGATGCGCAGGCCCGCATCGCGGCGCAGGCCAGCGATCAGCAGCGCCGGGCGGATGCCGATGCGTGGCTGGACAACAACGGGACCGTGGACGCGCTGCTGGCCCAGGTCGATGCCCTGTGGCGGGACAGGATCGTGGGCTTCAACGACAACCTGATGACCGGGTCTCGCAGCCATGGCCCGGACACCCCGACCCTTGTGGCGTATGACGGTTCGTGGCCTTCGGTGGCGGCTCGCCTCATCCAGCGGATCACCGTGGCACTGGGAGACATGGCACTGGGCGACGCAGCGGTGACCGTTGAACACATCGGGTCGACCAGCGTGCCGGGTCTGATCGCCAAGAACGTGATCGACCTGCAGATCGCAGTGCGACGACTCTCCGACGCCGATACGCCAGAGTTCGTGAAAGCGTTGGCGGACAAGGGGTTTCACCGCTCAGAAGGCAACGAGCAGGACACCGTGCACCCGTGGGCAGCTGACCCGTCATCGTGGCGCAAGCGCTTCCATGGCAGCGCCGACCCCGGTCGCGTCGTTCACGTGCATGTCCGTGAGCACGGTTCTCCCGGTTGGGAGTCCGCACTGCTGTTCCGGGACTGGCTGGTCGCCCACCCGACCGAACGGGATCACTACGCCGACCTCAAACGGGCCGTCGCCCAGACGGGGGTCACGACCACGGACTACACCACTGCCAAGGAGCCCTGGATCGCGCGCGCCCTGGAACGCGCACGAGTCTGGGCACGGCATACCGGATGGGGCGTCCGGTGAGCGAGGAGCGCAAGCCGGCGAGTGGCGACCCTGTCGGTGGCGGCGTCTACGGTTGAGTCATGCGGCCGACAACTGATCTCCAGCGGACGGTTGCCCCGTTCCGTGTGGTCGCGGACTTCCAGCCCAGCGGCGACCAGCCGACGGCGATCGCCGACCTGACCAAGCGGATCCAGGCGGGCGAGAAGGACGTCGTCCTGCTCGGGGCGACCGGCACCGGCAAGTCGGCCACCACGGCCTGGCTGATCGAGCAGGTCCAACGCCCGACGTTGGTCATGGCGCCCAACAAGACGCTGGCCGCGCAGCTGGCCAACGAGTTCCGCGAGCTGCTACCGGACAACGCGGTCGAGTACTTCGTCAGCTACTACGACTACTACCAACCAGAGGCGTACATCGCCCAGACCGACACCTACATCGAGAAGGACTCCTCGATCAACGACGAGGTGGAGCGGCTGCGGCACAGTGCCACCAACTCGTTGTTGACGAGGCGCGACGTCATCGTGGTGGCCTCGGTGTCCTGTATCTACGGCCTGGGCACCCCACAGGAGTACGTCGACCGAATGGCCCGGCTGAAGGTCGGGGCACACATCGAGCGCGACGACCTGTTGCGCAGGTTCGTCGGGATGCAGTACACGCGCAACGACCTGGCGTTCACCCGCGGCACCTTCCGCGTGCGCGGCGACACGGTGGAGATCATCCCGGTCTACGAGCAGCTCGCGATCCGGATCGAGTTCTTCGGGGACGAGATCGAGCGCATCTACACCCTGCACCCCCTCACCGGCGAGATCGTGCGCGAGGAGGAGGAGATGTACGTCTTCCCCGCGACGCACTACGTGGCCGGTCCCGAGCGCATGGAGCGGGCGATCCGCGGCATCGAGGCAGAGCTCGTGGAGCAGCTGGGCGCCTTCGAGAGGCAGGGCAAGCTGCTCGAGGCCCAGCGGCTGCGGATGCGTACGACCTATGACGTGGAGATGATGCGTCAGGTCGGCTCGTGCTCTGGCATCGAGAACTACTCGATGCACATCGACGGTCGGCCGCGCGGATCGGCGCCCAGCTGTCTGCTCGACTACTTCCCCGAGGACTTCCTGCTGGTCATCGACGAGTCGCACGTCACCGTGCCGCAGATCGGCGCGATGTACGAGGGCGACATGTCCCGCAAACGCAACCTGGTCGACTTCGGGTTCCGGCTGCCCAGTGCCATGGACAACCGGCCGTTGCGCTTTGATGAGTTTTTGGGGCGGACCGGGCAGACGGTGTACCTGTCGGCAACTCCGGGGCCCTACGAGCTGGCCAAGGGCGACGGCGTGGTCGAGCAGATCATCCGCCCGACCGGGCTGGTCGACCCCCAGATCGTCCTGAAGCCGACCAAGGGCCAGATCGACGACCTGCTGCACGAGATCGGCGAGCGAACGGCCAGGCACGAACGGGTGCTGGTCACGACATTGACCAAGAAGATGGCCGAGGACCTGACCGACTACCTGCTGGAGAGGGGCGTCCGGGTGCGCTACCTCCACTCAGAGGTCGACACGTTGCGCCGCGTCGAGCTGCTGCGCGAGCTGCGGATGGGGGAGTACGACGTCCTGGTCGGCATCAACCTGCTGCGCGAGGGCCTCGACCTGCCCGAGGTCTCGCTGGTGAGCATCCTGGATGCCGACAAGGAGGGGTTCCTGCGCTCCGCCCGAAGCCTGATCCAGACCATCGGTCGCGCCGCACGCAACGTCTCCGGCGAGGTGCACATGTACGCCGACAAGATGACACCCTCGATGGAGCAGGCCATCGACGAGACCACGCGCAGGCGCGCCATCCAGGTCGCGTACAACCTGGAACACGGCATCGACCCCCAGCCGCTGCGCAAGAAGATCGCGGACATCACCGACCTGCTCGACCGCGAGGACGCCGACACCGAGGCTCTGCTGGGCAGCGGCCGGTCCCAGTCGCGGGGCAAGGCCCGAGGTGGCGCCGGTGGACGAGGCGCCCTGGCCGCGGACATCGGAGTCTCCAGCGGGCGGCTGGCCGAGATGCCCGCCGCCGACCTGGCCAACCTGATCCAGGAGCTCACGGTCCAGATGCACCAGGCTGCGTCGGACCTGCACTTCGAGCTTGCCGCCCGGTTGCGCGACGAGCTCGGCGATCTCAAGAAGGAGCTGCGGCAGATGACAGCCGCCACGTCCTGATCCGACGCGTTGGCGGGTTTGCTCAACCGGATACCGATTTGGGTTGTCTCCAGGACTCTGGGACACTGGTCCCACCACGGAGGGGAGTATCCCCACGCGGCATCCTCGTCAACACGGATCAGCGAGCCCGCGGGCCTGCCTGCTCCCGGGGAGCCGGTCCGCCAGCAGGGCGGGAGAGACCTCCGGCCACTTGGTGTTGCACCGTGACCGGAAGGCGTGTCCCCCGATGAACGTTCCCTGGTGGGTCTGGATCCTCACGATCGGCCTGACCAGCGCGCTCCTGCTGGTCGACGTGCTGATCATCGGCCGCCGCCCCCACGTCCCGTCAATGGGCGAAGCGGGGCGCCACCTCGCCTTCTTCGTCACGCTCGCCGTCCTGTTCGGACTGGGCGTGTGGTACTTCTCCGGAGCCGACTTCGCCACGCAGTACTTCGCCGGCTGGCTGACCGAGTACAGCCTGAGCGTCGACAACCTGTTCGTGTTCCTGATCATCATGGCCAAGTTCGGGGTGCCCGAGAAGCTGCAGCAGACCGCCTTGCTGATCGGCATCGTCATCGCCCTGATCCTGCGTGGCATCTTCATCGCGCTCGGAGCGGCGGCCATCAACCAGTTCTCCTGGATCTTCTACCTCTTCGGCGCGTTCCTCATCTACACCGCCGTCAAGCTGGCCCGGGAAGGCCAGAGCGACAACGACGAGTTCGAGGAGAACCGCTTCCTGAAGTGGGTCGAGACGCGCTTCCCGGCAACCAACCAATGGCATGGCACCAAGCTGTTCATCACGGAGAACAGCAGCCGCATCGTCACGCCGATGTTCATCGTCATCCTCGCTCTCGGCACCACGGACCTGCTCTTTGCGCTGGACTCCATTCCCGCGATCTACGGTCTGACCCGGGAGCCGTTCCTCGTCCTGGCCGCCAACATCTTCGCCCTGATGGGTCTGCGCCAGCTGTACTTCCTGATCGGCGGTCTGCTCAAGCGCCTGGTCTATCTGGGCATCGGCCTGGCCGTCCTGCTTGCGTTCATCGGCATCAAGCTGATCCTGCATGCGGTCCACGACAACGAGCTGGCGTTCATCAACGGTGGGCAGCACGTCAGCGGCGCTCCGGAGATCTCGATCGGTCAGTCGCTCGCGGTCATCATCGGGATTCTGGCGATCACGACCGTCGCGAGCCTGCTCAAGAGCCGCAAGGACAACGGGGCCATCAGAGTCGACTGACTCCGGTCGCGAGCGATGGACCTCACTGGTTCGTGGTCTCGGCCAGCGCTTCGGGTGCGGGCGGCACGGACCTCGCGCCCATCACCAGCCCACTGGCCGCGACGACGCACGCCATACCGAGCAGCTGCAGGGCTGACAGGTGTTGGCCAAGCACGACGAGCCCGGCCAGCGCGGCCACGGCCGGTTCGAGGCTGAGCAGGATGCCGAAGACGTGAGCAGCCAACCGCCGCAAGGCGATCAGCTCAAGGGAGTACGGCAGGACCGATGACAGCACGGCGATGGCAGTGCCTCGCCAGAGCGCGTCAGGTGTCCACAGTGCTGACCCGCCGGTGACCACCCCGACCGGAGCGACCAGCGCTGCAGCGATCGTCATCGCGATGGCCAGCCCGTCCAGCTGGGCGAACCGTGCACCGGTGCGACCGCTGAAGACGATGTATGCCGCCCACGAGGCGCCCGCGCCGAGAGCGAGTCCCAGCCCGACCAGGTCAACCTGCGCCCAGGGCGTGCTGGTCATCCCGGAGATCAGGACGACGCCGACCGCCGCGCCGGCAACGGCCAGCAGGTCCTTGCGTCGGTGGGACAACACCGTGGCCAGCATCAGGGGACCGATGAACTCGATGGTGACCGCCACGCCGATGGGCAGCCGGGCCAACGAGCCGTAGAAGAAGAGGTTCATCATCGCCAGCACCACGCCGAAGGTGCCGACCACCAGCCAGTCCGCGGTGGTTCGACCTCGCAGCCGGGGCCGGACGGTGACGAGCATGATGGCCGCAGCAATGGTGAGGCGCAACGTCACCGAGCCGAACACCCCGACCCGTGGGACCAGCGTCGCGGCCAGCGCCCCACCGAACTGGACCGAGACGACGGCTGCCAGGACCAGCAGCGGTGCGGGGACCCGCCGAGTCATCCGGTGAGCCTGTTGGGTACCAGCAGTGACGAGATTCGTCCGGCCCCGATGAGCGTGTTCCGGCGTGTCGGGGTGAGCGGCTCCTCGATGATCAGGGAACCCGTCTCGGGGGCGTGCAGCATCCGGCCCGGGCCGGTGACGATGCCCACGTGATGCGGCCGCTTGCCCTCGTGCGCGAAGAAGAACAGGTCGCCCGGACGTGACTGGTCCGCCGAGATGTGCTCGCACGCGTCGTACTGGTCGTCGGCGTCTCGGGGGACGACCACGCCGAGTCGGCGCATGCTCAGGTGAACCAGCCCGGAGCAGTCCAGGCCCCAGTCGCACATCCCGCCCCACAGATAGGCAAGGCCGAGGTGTGTGCGTGCCTGCGCGATGAAGGCCTCAGCGAGGAAGGCCTCGGCTCCGGCGCCGGCCCCCAGCGAGTTGGCGATGCCCGGTAGTGGCGATCGGTCGGGGACCTGCGCACCGACGTGCGCGGCGAGCACCCAGCCGGGATAGCCCCGTGTATCGAGGTTGCTGGGCTGCAGCGGCGCGACGACCTGGAGCCAGCCCTGACCGGCCGACGTTTGGGTCGGGCCTTCTGTCGGGATGTCAGGACTGCCCGCGATGATGTGCACCGGCTCGCCGAGCTCGAGCTGGGTGAGCACCCGCCCGTGCAGGCCCGGGCGCGCG
>JAYSQM010000010.1:0-2467 GCA_043721575.1 Phycicoccus sp. | reverse complement strand
CAATGTTCGAATCGGCGGCTGGTAACTTCGGCGCAATGGCGACCCGATGGATCGAACCCTCCACGCCGCGACTGCTGCTGCGGCAGTGGCGCGACGCCGACCGGGCGCCCTTCGCTGCGCTGAATGCCGACCCTTTGGTGATGGAGCACCTCCTCGGGTCCTTGACCCGCGACGAGTCCGATGCGATGGTCGATCGCTGCGTCGAACGGATCCGGTCCGACGGCTACGGGCTGTGGGCCGTCGAGGTCAGGACCAGCGGGGACTTCATCGGGTTCGTAGGTCTGGCAGCGCCCACCTGGGAGGCGGCCTTCACTCCCTGCACCGAGATCGGCTGGCGTCTGGCCAGGTCGGCCTGGGATTGCGGCTATGCGACCGAGGCTGCAAACGCAGCACTGGCAACGGCTTTCGGTGTCGCCGGGCTCCCCGAAATCGTCTCATTCACGACGACCGGCAACCTCCGTTCACAGCAGGTGATGCAACGCATCGGAATGACGCGCGACCCATCCGAGGACTTCGACCACCCTCGCGTCCCTGCCGGTCCGTTGCGCCGTCACGTGCTCTACCGGATCAGCCGAGCCGACCGGGAAGATCGACGTCAGATCGGGCGCTCCTCCATCAGACCTACGGGGTTGCCGTCAGGGTCCTCGACGAATGCCATGTGAAGCGATGTGGACCCGTCGTCATGGACCTTCTGCGGCCTTTCCAAGGACGCGGCGCCGCGTTCGACGACGGCTGTGTATGTCGCGTCGAGGTCCTCGACCCGGTAGTAGACCACAGGCCTTGATCGGAACCGCTCGTTCTCGGGCACCCCCAGATAGAGCCTCACGTCACCCGCCTGAAGGAACGCCATCGGCTGTCCGGGAACCGTGAAGAGGTGCTCGAGGCCGAGAACGTCGCGATAGAACGCCACAGACCGCTCCAGGTCGGTGACGCTGATGTGGATCTGACCGACGGCGCCCAGGGCGGTGGACATGGGTGCTCCTTCTTCTCGTTCGAGGACCGGGCACTCACCAGCATCCTTTCGTTTGCCGTGAGCCGCCAGCACCGTCCCCAGGTTTGGATGTCAGTCGTCGGCGAGCAGATAGATGAACCCGGGGCCCTCGTCGCGCAACGGTATGCCGAGGCCTTCGAGGGTCGGTCCCCACGAGCCGGTGACGGTGGCGTCGGACCCCTCGAAACCGTGGTCGGCGGTAAGCAGGAACGTCACCTGGTCGGTGATGCCGAGCCCATCGAGGTGCTCCAGGAACGAGACCAACCGCGAGTCGGAGTCGCGCAGAGAGTGACGCGCGATGTCGGCGCGAGGTCCGCCGGCG
This sequence comes from Phycicoccus sp., assembly GCA_043721575.1. Taxonomy (GTDB): domain Bacteria; phylum Actinomycetota; class Actinomycetes; order Actinomycetales; family Dermatophilaceae; genus UBA4719. Next base: position 1,154 of record JAYSQM010000010.1, on the reverse strand, counting down.
TGGTGACCCGCGTCGCTGACGACGTTGGCCCACCACGTCAGGAGGGGTGCCGACTCCAGACTCGCCCACAGCTCCCGCATCTGCTCCAGCCCGAGATCGTCGACCTGGGTGCACCATGAGAAGTAGGAGTCCTCGAGGTCGGCCTTGTCCTGCACATGGACAGAGGCTTGTGCATCGGGCAGCAGGTCATCCAGGCCGGCCGCCCCTGACGAGCTGCCGCTGCCGCGGATGATCGCCATCGTTGAGTAGTCAGCGCCCCGATCGACCGCTTCGTTGACGCAGGCAGTACGCGGTGAATCCCCTTGTGGAACAAGATCATTGACCATCTCAAACACCGTACGGACAGCCGGGCGCAGCCACTCGGCACTGCGATGCCAGGTCGAGGCGTCGTTGGGCACCACTCGCTCACCCGTCGCCCGGTCATAGAAGACGTTGCCCAGGACCCCATGTCGCCCCGGTCCGAGCCCGGTCAGGATCGAGGTGTGGTTGGTCAAGGTGATGCTCGGGAACTGCGCCACCGCCCCTCCGCGCAACGCCACGCCGTTCTCGATGAGCCGAGCGATACCGGGCAGCTTGCCGGACTCGGCCAGGTGCAGCAGGTCGCCGCAGTGTGCGCCGTCCCACAGGATGCCGATCACCTTGGGCTGCGGCAACGTCTCACCGCCGAGGTATGCCCTGAGCACACCTCCGTCCAGCGGGTCACCTGCGGCATCGCGCAGGTTGGCGTCGGCGACACCGGCCATGGCGGCCAGCGTGGGACCGACATCGACCAGCCTGGCGTGTGCGTCCACGATGCCGCGGGCCGCAACTCCCTTGCCGGACAACAACAATGGCGCTCTGGACTGGATCACATCGAGCGAACCGTGTTCGCCCACGTGGCCTCCCTGCTCGGGGAAGAAGTGACGGGGCGTGTGCATCACCGCAACGTCCGGGCTGCGGGTCGGGTCGGCGAACAGCGAGAGGATCCGCGACGCGGCATACGGATAGGAGTTTTCCCTCGAGGTGAGCGGGCCCGGGTTGGCGCACTCGCGGTCATAGGGCAGGAAGGCCATCGGGTCCTCGCTGGCGATGGGGTCCAGACCCTCGAGGACCTCATGACGTCCGTCGCCATGAAGTCGCACCCGCCCGACGTGGCTGGCGGCCATCGCCACCGG
>JAYSQM010000009.1:0-16866 GCA_043721575.1 Phycicoccus sp. | reverse complement strand
CCTGCTCAACGCGCGGGCCGAGGTGCGCACCTTCTCGATCGCCTTGATGTGCCCGTCCGACAGCGCCAGCAACGGCTTGATGGCCAGGGCCGAGCCGAGCAGTGCAGAGGCCGCACCGATACGCCCACCTCGGCGCAGATACTCCAGGGTGTCGACGTAGAAGATGACCGTGGCCGCCTCGGCCCGCGAACCTGCAATGGCTGCTACCGTTTTGGCGTCTTGCCCCTGCTGCGCGGCCTCCGCCGCGGACAGCACTGCGTAACCCATCGCCATACCCATCGAACGGGAGTCGACGACCTCAACGGGGATCGGCGACTGGCCGGCGGCGAGCGTCGCGGACTCGACGGTCCCCGACATGTCCGAGGAGATGTGCACGGACACGACGGCCTCGGCGCCGCCCGCTGCCGCCGCCTCATAGACATCGAGGAACGCCTGCGGCGGCGGACGCGACGTGCTCACCGGGGTGAACCTGCGTAGGGCAGCCGCCACTTCGGCGGTAGTGACGTCGACGCCCTCACTGAACTGCTGGCCGCCAACGATGACGTGCAGCGGCACGACCCAAATGCCTTGGTGCGCCACTAGATCCACGGGCAGGTATGCCGTGGAGTCGGTGACGATCGCAACCTTCACCCCCGCAGGTTATCCCCTCGCAAACCTAGGGACCGTGCCGGTTCCAGTGCCCACAAACCTAGGAACCGTGTCGGTGCACCGTCCCCAGGTTTGTCAGCCGGCGACGATGTTGACCAGGTTCGGCGGCCGCACGATGACCTTGCGGACGACCTTGCCGGCGAGCGCAGCCTTGATCTTGTCGCTGGCCAGCGCCTGAGCCTGCAGGTCTTCCTCACTGATGTCAGCAGCCACCTCAAGGCGGTCACGCACCTTGCCCTGAACCTGGACGACGCAGGTCACGGTGTCGTCCACCAGCAGTGCCGGGTCCGCCTGCGGGAAGTCCACGAAGGTCAACGTCTCGTTGTGCCCCAGCTTGGCCCAGAGCTCCTCGGCGATGTGCGGTGCCAGCGGAGCCGTCATGACGACCAGCGCCTCGGCCGCCTCGCGCGGCACCGTGGGCAGCTTGGTCAGCGCGTTGTTGAGCTCGATCAGACGCGCGATGGCCGTGTTGAAACGCAGACCGTCGAAGTCGGTTCGGAGTGCGTCGATGGTCTTGTGCAACAGGCGCTTGGTCGCCTCATCTGGGACATCGTTGGTGACCAGCACCTCGCCGCTCACCTCGTCGATCACGTTGCGCCACAAGCGTTGCAGGAAGCGCTGAGCGCCGACGACGGCTCGTGTCTCCCACGGGCGCGACAGGTCGAGCGGGCCCATCGACATCTCGTAGACCCGGAACGTGTCCGCGCCGTAGGCCTGGAACATGTCATCCGGCGTGACCATGTTCTTCAGGGACTTGCCGATCTTTCCGTACTCGCGGGTGACTGGCTGTCCGTTCCAGGTGTACGAGGTCTCGCCATCGGGCCCGGCCTGCTCGATGACCTCGGCTGCGGGCACCGGTTGGCCGCGGCTGTCGCGGAAGGCAAAGGCCTGGATCATGCCCTGGTTGAACAGCTTGCGAAACGGCTCCTCGCTGCTGACATGACCCAGGTCGAACAGCACCTTGTGCCAGAAGCGTGAGTACAGCAGGTGCAGCACTGCGTGCTCGACGCCACCGACGTACAGATCGGCGCCACCGGGGTCAACAGCGCCACTCGGCGCCCCCGCAACCGTTTCGGCCTGTTTGCCCATCCAGTACTTCTCCACCTCGGGGTCAACCAGGGTGTCGTTGTTTGCCGGGTCAAGATAGCGCAGCTCATACCAGCAGGAGCCCGCCCAGTTGGGCATCGTGTTGGTCTCGCGGCGGTAGGACTTCATGCCGTCGCCCAGGTCCAGCTCGACGTTGACCCAGTCCTGCGCCCGGGCCAGGGGGGGCGCCGGGGTGGACTGTGCGTCCTCGGGGTCGAACGTGGCCGGCGAGTAGTCCGCAACCTCGGGCAGGAGCACTGGCAGCATGGACTCGGGCAGGGCGATCGCGTTGCCGGCTTCGTCGTAGACGATCGGGAACGGCTCGCCCCAGTAGCGCTGCCGCGAGAACAACCAGTCGCGCAGCTTGTAGGTCACGGTCTCCTCGCCAAGACCCTTGTCCTGCAACCAGTCGATGATCCTGACCTTGGCCTCGGTGACACCCAGCCCGTTCAGCGAGATCTCGTCGTTGGCGGAGTTGATGGCCGGGCCGTCGCCGGCGAAGGCCTCGTCGTCCGGATGGCCCGCAGGTGGCTGAACGGTGCGGATGATCGGCAGGTCGAACCTGGTCGCGAACTCGAAGTCGCGGACGTCCTGACCCGGCACCGCCATGATCGCGCCGGTGCCGTAGCCCATCAGCACGTAGTCCGCGACGAACACCGGGATCGACCCCCCGTCAACGGGATTGGTCGCAAAGGCACCGGTGAAGACGCCGGTCTTGTCCTTGCCCTCGCTCTGCCGCTCGACCTCGCTCCTGCGCGAGGCCGCCAGCCGGTATGCCGCGACTGCCTCCTTCGGTGTCACGTTGTGACGTCCGCCCGGAACCCATGCGTCGCGCGTCCCCTCTGGCCAATCACCAACGGGGACAATGGAATCCACGAGCGGGTGTTCCGGCGCCAACACCATGAAGGTGGCACCGAACAGCGTGTCCGGGCGGGTCGTGAAGACGTCAACCGCAGCGGTCGTCGAGCCGTCCGTGAGAGTCTTGCCGTCTGCGAGCGGCGCGTGGAAGGAGACCCTGGCTCCGGTCGAACGCCCGATCCAGTTGCGCTGCATCAGCTTGACCGGCTCAGGCCAGTCCAGTCGGTCCAGGTCGTCGACCAGCCGGTCGGAGTACTTGGTGATGCGCATCATCCACTGGGTCAGGGTGCGCTTGAAGACCGGGAAGTTGCCGCGCTCTGAGCGACCGGAGGCGGTGACCTCCTCATTGGCCAGAACGGTGCCCAACCCCGGGCACCAGTTGACCGGCGCTTCGGAGGTGTAAGCCAGCCGTTGGTCGTCGATGACCTTGCGCTGCTCGTCGGCCGATAGCGACGCCCACGCCGCACCGGAGTCGGTGGCACGCTCCCCCGACTCCAGCGCCGCAACCAGCTCAGTGATCGGCCGGGCCTTTCCACGCCCATCCTCGGCCGCATCGTCATACCAGCTGTTGAAGATCTGGACGAAGATCCACTGGGTCCACCGGTAGAACTCCTCGTCGATCGTCGCGATCGCGCGGCGGTCGTCGTGGCCCAGACCCAGCCGGCGTAGCTGACGCCGAATGGTGGCCATGTTCTCTTCGGTGGTCTTGCGCGGGTGCTGTCCGGTCTGCACGGCGTACTGCTCGGCCGGCAGCCCGAACGCGTCGTAGCCAAGAGTGTGCAGGACGTTCTTGCCCGTCATCCGCTGGTAGCGCGCGTAGACGTCGGTGGCGATGTAGCCCAGCGGGTGCCCCACGTGCAGGCCGATGTGGGAGGGGTAGGGGAACATGTCCAGGACGAAGAGCTTCTTGCGGCCGGCCACAGCCTCGGGGTCAGCCCACGGGCCGGCCGGGTTCGGGGCGTGGAACGTGCCCTCGCTCTGCCACCGGTCCTGCCACGCCAGCTCGATGCGCTCGGCCATCTCGGCCGTGTAGCGGTACGGAGTCTCGCTCATGGTCGCGTCCTCTGCTCGTCGTCCTGCGGGTGCATAGCCTCTGGGGGACCCGGACTGTCACATAAAGAAACCCCTCGCGCAGGAGGGGTTGCCGCGTTGAGGCCCGGTCGGGTCAACGCGGCTGGATAAGGAGCAGCACGCTTCGCATGCTCACAGGTTAGCGCAGGCTCAGACTGACACAGGGCCAGGCGGCGCAGGCTGAGGTTCGAGGACGCTCACCGCAGGGCGCCGACCACCATCATCGTCTGCCCGAGGTGGTAAGCCACGATCACCACCACGCGAGCGTGGGCCCGCGGCCCGACAAAGCGATCCAGTGCCAGGACCGTGTCCGAGAGCAGGAAGGCCAGTGCGCCCACAACCACCAGTGGCCGCGCGGTGCCGCCCGCCGTGACGACCACCGCAGCGATGACCACCATGTATGCCGTGACGGCGCCACCCAGCCCGGGACCGCCTTCCTGTGCGGCCGCCCGCATGATCCGGCGCCCGGAGGTCAGACCCAGCGCCGCAGCGATCAGGAGTCCGAGCAGCGCTGACCAGAGGTGAAACCCCTGGGTCAGAAAGGCAGCGACGAACGCGATGTGCGCCATCAGGAAGGATAGAAGCCCTCCGGCGAAGTGAGCCGTGCCCTTGCCGAGCAGGAAGACGTCACCGATCAGGGAAAGGACCAGTGCCACGAGCAGCAGGCGGCCGACTCCGTGTTGGGCGGCTCCCATGGTCAGCGCCAGCCATCCGAGCGCCACCATGACCAGCGGCTTGGCGACCTGCTCGACGCGGGCCCACAGACGATGAACGGCCAGCCAGTCCAGCGCAGCCATCAGCGCGAGCGTCACTGCGGCGGCGGTGGTGGTCATGGCGCCGAAGCGTACCCCGGCCGTACCGCCTACCGGGTTGGCACGTCTCGCGGCCTTCGCCGGCAGACGGCCGCTCAACGGTCACCATCCGGGCACGTCTGCCGGCCAAACGCGGCACGCGCACCATGCCGGACTTGCGGTTCAGTACTATTTTGCTAGTCCGCCGACGCGCGCGTGGATGAACAGCCCGTCGGCTCATCGGTCATCGTCACCGACCCGGACGGCTGCTCGATCCAGATCCACCCGCGCTCCCGCTGAGGGCGACCCGGCATACAGGGTTGGCACGTCTCGAAACCTTGGTCGGAAGACGTCCCCGTGAGCCCGGCAGTTCGGGTATGTCTGCCGGCCAAACGTGGCAGACGCTCCCGTGCTCCCGGTCCAGGTTCGGTCGTGGTCCAGGTTCGGTCGTGGTCCAGGTTTGGTCGTGGCCCAGGTTCGGTCCGGTTCGAGGACCCCCATTCCCGGATCCGTACATGACGAAGGCCGCCACCTCGACAGATGACGGCCCCTCGAAAGCGATGTTCCCTAGAGGGAAGCGGCCTTCTTCGCCATGGCCGACTTCTTGTTGGCCGCGTTGTTCTTGTGGATGACGCCCTTGCTCACGGCCTTGTCGAGCTTGGTCGAGGCGACCTTGAGCGCGCTGGCGGCGGCAGTTGCGTCGCCGGACTCGGCCGCAGTCTTGAACTTGCGGATCCAGGTGCGGAGCTCGCTCTTGACGGCCTTGTTGCGCTCGGTACGAATAGCATTCGTCTTGATCCGCTTGAGCTGGGACTTGATGTTTGCCACGAGGACTCTTTCTCACATTCGGGTAGGTCGATGATGCTCTGTCATGAGGGCGACAGACGCGACTCGGGACCGGGCGTGGGGATACCCGTGGTTGAGCCGCTCTGGGTGGTACTACATGCGCACACGACCTGAGCGCGCACGCGAAGGTCAAATCTAGCAGCGAAGGGCGCACCCGACCAAACCGCAGCCCTGCCAACGCGCCTGTCGCCAGCTTGTTGCTCCCAAACCACCCGCGTAGTCAGGTCGTCGTGGCAACACCCCGACATTTCGAGGTGTTCAGACATGGGTCGTGAGGCTCAGCGGGGGTGGCGGGCGCGACAGATCGTCAGGATCGCACGCTCGACGGCAAAGATGGGATCGCGGCCGCCGCCCTTGACGTCGAAGTCCGCCGCGGCGACGGCCTGGATCGCCCGGCCGAGACCGTCGGGGTCCCAACCGTTGAGCTTCCTGCGGGCCTGGTCGACCTGCCATGGCGCCAGAGCCAGCGTCTTGGCCAGCTGGCCGGAGGGGCCACGACCTGCGCTGCCGACCCGTACCATCTGGCGCAGCTGCATCGCCAGCACCGCGACGATCGGCACCGGGTTGTCACCGGCCGAGATCGCGTGGCGAAGCAGTCGCAACGCCTCCCCCGCGTTGCCGGCGATCGCGGCATCGGCGACCTTGAAGCCGGTCGCCTCGACCTTGCCGCCGTGGTACTTCTCGACCATCGCCTCGTCGACCACGCCCTCCGTGTCGGCGACCAGCTGCGCGCAGGCGGCCGCCAGCTCACGCAGGTCCTTGCCGACAGCCTCGACCAGAGCCCGCACCGCGTCGGGAGTGGCCTTGCGGCCCTGGCGGCGGAACTCGTTGGTGGCGAACTGCGCCTTGTCGCCGTCCGACTTGATGACCGGGCAGTCGATGACCCGCGCCCCGGCCTTCTTCAGGGTGTCGAGGACCTTCTTGCCGCGCATACCGCTCTTGTGCGCCACGACCAGCGTGACCTCGCCGGCGGGGGCAGCCAGGTAGTCCAGCACATCGGTCTGCAGCTCGTCCGGCGCCTCTTCGAGATCCTGGACGACGATCATCTTGGTCCCGCCGAACAACGAAGGGGACGCGTGCATGGTGAGCGTCCCGCCCTGGTAGCCCTCGGCATACAACTTGATGACCTCGAGATCGGGGTCGCCGACGCGCAGTGCCTCCAGGATCGAGGCGAGCGCGCGCTCGGCCAGCACGCCCTCCGGACCGGAGATCAGCACGTATGGCGGCACACCGGTTGCGGGGGCGGAGATCGTCACAAGGCCAAGACTGCCATGCCGCGGCGACAGGTTCCGGCCGCGCTCAGAACGCCATCTTCGGTGAGTCGGACAGCTCGAGGCCGAACAGGCTCAACCTGGCGGCGATCACTCCCGCCTCGAGCTCGAGGTGATCGGCAAGCTCCTCGAGGGTCAGACCGAGATCGACGCCTTCGCGCAGCTCGGTGTCCTGTCCGGAGGTCCAGGCATGACCCTGGGTGACGGCGGTCCGCGCCGACCCGGCAACGGGGGGTTCGTCGGCAACGGGCCGGTCATCGACGTCGTCCTCCATGTCGCCCTCGCCCGTCGACCTGCCCGTCGTGTGCCTGACAGCCCCGGCAACACCTCGAAGAGCCGGCTCGTGCACCGGCAGGGGTTCGGCGGCAGTTTCGTCGAGACGCCCCAGTGCGGCCAGGACCATCGCCTTGTCCGTCGTCGGCCAGAACGGTGGTAGCGACTTCTGCAGGAACCCGGCGTAACGCGCGGTCATCATCCGCGAGTCGAGGATGGCCACGACCCCACGGTCATCGCCGCGGCGCACCAGCCGGCCGGCGCCCTGTGCGAGCCGCAGCGCCGCATGGGTGGCCGACACCGCCATGAAGCCGTTGCCGCCCATGCGGGCAATGGCCTGCGAGCGCGCCGAGGACAACGGGTCGTCCGGGCGCGGGAACGGGATCCGGTCGATGATGACCAGCTGACAGGCGGAACCGGGGACATCGACGCCCTGCCAGAGCGACAGCGTCCCGAACAGGCAGGTTCTCGCGTCGCCGGCAAACTGTCGCACGAGCGTGGAGGTCTGGTCCTCACCCTGGCAAAGGAACGTGATGCCGCCGGCGCCTTTGCCTGGGGCCTTGCCGGAGCCCATGCCTGCGGCCTTGCCGAATCGCTCGCGCATCACCTCGGTCGCGGCGACGGCTGCGCGCATCGAGGAGAACAGCCCGAGCGCCCTGCCACCCGAGGCCCGCACCAGCTCCTCGATCTCGTCCAGCGTCTCGGGCGCCATGCCATCACGACCCGGTGACGGCAGATGCTTGGCGACATAGGCGATGGCCTGCCTGGGGTAGTCGAACGGGCTGCCCACGTCCAGGCCATGCCAGGTCGGGGCGCCCTCACCGCGCAGTCCGAGGGTGCCGGCGACCGAGTCGAACGTGCCGCCCAGCTCGAGGGTGGCCGACGTCATGATGACCGTACGGTCGCCAAAAACCTTGTCCCTGATCAACATCGCGACACTCATGGGCGCGACTCGCAGCACGGCACCACGTCGCGGGTCCTTGCTCACCCAGACGACATCGAGCTCACGCTGTTCCAGTATCCGCTCGGCATTCTCGAAGATCTCGTCGATCGCCGCGCGCGCAACCTGCCGGGCACCGTTGTTGTCCTCGGGCGTTGCCGGCTTCAGCTCGGTCTGCACGCCGCGCGCGGAGTCCCGCACCCGCGCGAGTGCCAAGGACAAAGTGTCCGGTATGCCGTTCAGACGCCCCTCAGGCAGCTCCTCGACGATGGCCGCGAAGAACTCCGAAGCATCGGTGACCTGGTCGGTCTGCGCGAGACGCCCGGCACGCTTGGCGGCTCCGGCGATCATGGGGGCCGTCAGCTCGTCGGTAATGGTGGAGGTGACCCGGTCAACGAGCTCATGGCCCTCGTCGACGATCAGCAGGTCGTGCTCCGGCAGCATCTGGCGGCCCTCGAAGGAGTCGATCGCCATGAAGCTGTGGTTGGTCACGACCACATCGACGTCCTTGGCACCCGAGCGCGCCCGCTCCACGAAGCACTCGGTGACCATCGGGCACTTCTGGCCCAGGCACTCGTGCGCCGAGACCGACACCTGACGCCAGGCCCGTTCGGAGACACCGGGGACGAGCTCGTCGCGGTCACCGGACTGGGTCTCGTCGGCCCAATCGCGCAGCCTGACGACCTCGCCGCCGAGCCTCGAGAGGTTCGCGTCCACGGCACCGACCGAGAGCAAGCTGCCTTCGTCATCGTCGGGGAAGCCGCCGGACAGCTTGTGCTTGCACAGGTAGTTGCGGCGGCCTTTCACCAGAGCGTAGGTCGGTTGGCGACCCAGGATCGGGGCGATGGCCAGCGCCAACCGCGGCATGTCACGGTCGACGATCTGGGCCTGCAGAGTCAGCGTCGCGGTAGCCACGACGGCCGGCCGGCCGGCCTGGAAGGCATGCGCCACGGCCGGGATGAGATAGGCGAGCGACTTGCCGGTGCCGGTGCCAGCCTGGACCAGGAGATGCTCGTTCTTCGCGATGGCATCGGCCACGGCGTGCACCATCTGGACCTGCCCCGGACGCTCGACGCCACCGATCCCCTGCACCGCGGCGTGCAGGAGTGCGTCGAGGTCGGGGGGTTTCGAGGGCATTGCCTCAGGTTATGCCCGAACGCCGACGCCGCCGCCCCGCGGCCCTGCGGGGTGAGCGTGTCCGGCATACGTGTCCGGCATACCTGTTCGGCGGTGGAGCCCTAGATCGCGTATGCCGTGAGCTCGTCGACCATGGCCTGGTTGACCTTGGCCTCGACCCGGGTGCCGTGCTCGGTGTGCTCGCTGGTGAGGATCTCGGCCTCTCGGTGCAGCCTGTTGACCAGGTCACCCCGGTGATAGGGCAGCAGCACCGTGACCTCGATGTCCGGCCGGGGCAGCTCATCGGCGATGAGAGCACGAAGATTGTCCAGTCCCTCACCAGTACGGGCCGAGACGACGATCGAGTGCTTCTCGCTGCGCCGAAGCCGGTCCAGCACCTCGGGGTCCGCGGCGTCAGCCTTGTTGATCACGATGACTTCCCTGATCTGGTCACCGCCGACCTCGGCAAGAACGGTGCGTACGGCCGAGATCTGACCCTCAGGGTCAGGGTGAGACCCATCCACGATGTGAAGCAGCAGGTCCGCGTCGCCGACCTCCTCCAGTGTCGACCGGAAGGCCTCGACGAGCTGGGTCGGCAGCGCGCGGACGAAGCCCACGGTGTCAGCCAGGGTGAACGCCCGACCGTCGGCGGTCTCTGCCCTGCGGACGGTGGGGTCGAGGGTGGCGAACAGCTGGTTCTCGACCAGGACGCCGGCGCCGGTGAGCCGGTTGAGCAGGGAAGACTTGCCGGCATTGGTGTAGCCGGCGATGGCGACGCTGGCCACGCCGTTGACCTTGCGGCTGTGCCGCTTCGTGTCACGCGTGGTCTTCATGGCCTTGATCTCGTGCTTGAGCTTGGCGATCCGGGTGTTGATCCGGCGCCGGTCGAGCTCGATCTTGGTCTCACCGGGACCACGTGAACCCATCCCTTGGCCGCCGGCCGCCTGTCCGCCGGCTTGACGGGACATCGACTCACCCCAACCGCGCAGGCGCGGAAGGAGGTACTGCAGCTGAGCAAGCTCAACCTGAGCCTTACCTTCACGGCTCTTGGCGTGCTGGGCGAAGATGTCGAGGATCAAGGCGGTGCGGTCGATGACCTTGACCTTGACGATGTCCTCGAGCGCGCGTCGCTGGCTGGGGCTGAGCTCGCCGTCGCAGACCACGGTGTCCGCGCCTTCGGCGATGACGATATCGCGCAGCTCCTGCGCCTTGCCGGACCCCAGGAAGGTACTCGTGTCGGGCTTCTGGCGACGTTGGATCAGTCCGGCGAGCACGCTCGACCCGGCGGTCTCGGCGAGGGCGGCCAGCTCACGGATCGAGTTGTCGGCGTCCTCGACGGTGCCCTCGGTCCACACGCCACACAGCACCACACGCTCCAGGCGCAGCTGGCGGTACTCGACCTCGGTGACGTCCTCGAGCTCGGTCGAGAGGCCAGCGACCCGGCGCATGGCCGCTCGCTCCTCACGCTCAAGCTGGTCGCCATCGAAGTCGGCATCGGAGCCGAAGTCCGATTGACCGCGGTGCCACGAGTCGTCGTCGCCGAGCGCTGAGGCCTTGAAGTCGAACAGATCAGATCGTTGAGTCATATCTCCCTTAGGGTCGCACCCTTTCAACCCTCCGCGCGAACTCTTTATGCCTGTATGCCGCGTGCTGCGACTGCGCTCCCCCCGCGCTCTGCCGTCGTGCAGTCGCCGTCGTGCCCGTCGCCGGCGCGCGGGTACCGTGTCCGCTGATGAACGAGCCCGTGTCCCCGGACCACTACTTCACCGCCGTGCCAGCCGGCGCCGCCGAGCGTCGACAGCTTCGGGTGTTCCTGGCTGGCCGAGAGCTCATCGTCGAGACGGCGCCGGGTGTCTTCTGCCCTGACCGGGTCGACATCGGCACGGCCGTACTGCTGGCGGACGCGCCCGACCCACCGCCCATCGGCAACCTCCTTGACCTCGGCTGCGGCTGGGGGCCGATCGCCTTGAGTCTGGGACTCCTCTGCTCAGACGCCAGCATCTGGGCTGTGGACGTGAACCAGCGTGCCCTCGGTCTGGCACGTGACAACGCCAAAGCGTTGGGAATCAATGACTTCCACGCCGTGACACCGGACGAGGTGCCGGCCGACATCCGTTTCGACGCCATCTGGTCCAACCCGCCGATCCGGGTCGGCAAGGCCGCCTTGCACGACATGCTCCTGACCTGGCTGCCGCGGCTGGAATCCGGCGGCACGGCATACCTCGTGGTGCAGAAGAACCTCGGCGCGGACTCCCTGCAGCGTTGGCTGGCGGACCGGCTGGAAGCCATTGAGGCGGGCGCCTTCGCGGTTGGCCGCCATGCCACCGCCAAGGGGTTCCGGCTGCTCTCGGTCCAGCGCATCCCGACCTGACCTCCCCTGCTCACGGGCAAGCGGTCAGGCCAGGGTCATGACCCCATCGGCCACCAGGACTGCCGGACCGGCAAGCTCGACCTGCTGGCCGGGCAGCGCTCGCACCCGCAGCGTCCCACCGGGCACGTCAACCCGCCATACGTCGGTGGCGGCCTCGGCTCCGGCCCACCAACGGGTCGCCAGCGCTGCCGCGGCCGCGCCCGTGCCACACGATCGGGTCTCACCGACGCCGCGTTCGTGCACCCTCATGGCGATGTGACCCGGGCCGAGTGGCCGAACGAACTCGACGTTGGTGCCGTTCACCGGAACAGGGTTGACGTCGGGCACCCGGGTCAGGTCCAGCGACGCCAGATCCGCCGAATCCGGCAGTGCCACAACGGTATGCGGGTTTCCCAAGTCCAGGCTCAGGCCGGGCATCGGGTCATGTCCGCGGACCTTGACCATGACATCGAAGCCCTTCTCGCGGGCGCCTTCGGCATCCACGATGCGCCAGTCGCCGAGGTTGACGGCGATCAGGTCGCCGTCGAAGCGGACGACCTTGATACCGCCCCGGGTGGCGATGGCGAACTCGTCGGCCGTCTCCAGGCCCTCACGACGCAGGTATGCCGCGAACACCCGGGTGCCGTTACCACACATCTCGGCGGCGCTGCCATCGGCGTTGCGATAGTCCATGAACCACCGGGCCTGGGCGCCCTGATCGCGCACGTGCTGCTCGGTCGCTGCATCGGTGGGCACGACCCTGATCACCCCGTCGCCACCGATGCCGGCGCGGCGGTCGGTGAGACGCCGCACCTGCTCAACCGTCACGTCGTGGGTGCCGTCGAGGTCCGCCACGAGCACGAAGTCGTTCTCGGTGCCGTGGCCCTTGGTGAAGCGCAGCTCGCCGTTGTCAGTCATCTTGCCCATTGTCCCTCACGCCGAGTCGATGAGGTCCAGCGCGCGGTCGGTCAGCCGCGGGTCGTCGTACGCGAGCCAGTGGATGCGCGGGTCCGGCCGGAACCACGACTCCTGCCGCCGGGCGAGCCTGCGGGTCGAGGTGATGGTGTCCTCGACGGCTTGCTCGGCACGCAGGAGGCCGTCAAGGTGCGCCAGGGCCTGGCTGTAACCAAGCGCCTTGGCTGCTGTCCCGCCCTCACGCAGACCGGCCGCATCCAGTCGGCGCACCTCGTCGAGCAGACCTGCGTCCCACATCCGGTGAACTCGGGTCGAAATGCGCTCATCGAGCTCCGGCCTCGGGACCAGGAGACCGATGGTGATCGTCGGGAGCTCGTACTCGCGGGTCGGCAAGCTCGCCGAGAACGGTCGGCCGGTGAGCTCGATGACCTCGAGGGCGCGAACGACGCGCCGGCCGTTGTTGGGCTGGATAGCTTGGGCCGCAACAGGATCCGCCTGCTCGAGCCGGGCATACATAGCTTCGATGCCCACTTGTGCGAGCTCGTCCTGGAGCTGGCCACGCACCACGGGGTCGGTCGGCGGAATCTCGAGACGGTCCAGCCCCGCGCGGACATACAGGCCCGAGCCGCCAACGAGGAACGGCCGGTGTCCGCGGGACCGGATGCCGGCGAGGTCCAGCCGGGCCGCCCCCTGGTATGCCGCGACGCTGGCTTCCTGTCGCACGTCCAGGACGTCGAGCTGATGGTGGGCGACCCCCCGGCGTTGCTCGAGCGAGAGCTTGGCGGTGCCGATGTCCATGCCGCGATAGAGCTGCATGGCATCGGCGTTGACGATCTCGCCGTCGAGTCGCTCTGCGAGGTCAAGGGCAAGATCGGACTTGCCGCTGGCGGTCGGCCCCACGACCGCGACGATTGGCACGACGGCTATGACTGGCACGCCGGCAGTCTTCCAGATGCGGTGGCAGCGACGGCGGGTCAGGCTGGAGCGACGGTGGGTCAGGCTGGAGCGACCGCGGGTCAGGCTGGAGCGACGGCGGCGCTCGTTGGGGGTCGACGCCACGCCGCCACGGCCCAGCCGACGCCATAGGGCGCCCCTCTCCAGAGCACCTCCCCGATCCCGTCGATGCCTGCTGCGGCGATCAGCACAGGCCACACCTGCGGTCCGGTTGCTCCCAGCTCGTGACCGAGGTCGACGTCGAGGTGAGCCAGAAGACCCGGCTGTCCTGACCCAAGAGCCGCACAGACTCCGTCGTCGTACGCCAAGGCTCGCGAGTCCTCGGCCCGCGGGGCCTTGGGTCCGTGACAGGCCGCGCCGTCGGCCACCAGGATCAGGGCAACGCACGTGCCGTCCTCGCGCAGCTGTTCGCCCAGAGTCGTCGCGTCGGCGCCGCTGGTCGTGATCCACCGCGCCGATGCCCACAGATCAGCATGCTCGGGGTGTGCGGCGACATCGCGGCTCGCAAGATAGCGGGCGACCATCAAAGGCGTCGGCAGCTCGCGGTCGGTCTGCTCGCCCTTGATCAGGGCCGGGACCACGACGTCGCGCCCGAAGCTGTTGAAGGACACGGGTCCGGCGGCGTTGAACTCCCCCGCCGGACCCGGACCCACGACGATCAACTGCGCCGAACCCGAGTCCGAAGACGGCGAAGCTGCTGACGCCGCAATGACAGGGTCGGCTGACGCCGCAACGAGATCGGACACGGCCCGGGACACCGCAGAATCCGCGGCACGACGCAGGTCGTCGAGCTCATGAGCGGCCGAACCCATCAACTCTGCGACAAACGCCGGAGGGCCGGGGACGACCGCGACACTGATGAGCATGGTGCGCCGGCCTTTCAGCGACAGGTCGCAGCGGCTGCGGGGGCGGTCGCCTGCGGCGCTCCGACGGACGGCATACCGAGAGTGACCGCGGGACGAGCAGCGCCGGGCGTGCCCTGTAGGGCCGCCCAGGCGTCGCCACCCGTGGTACGACGAACCCCGAACAGGCCGCCCTGCACACCGGAGTCGGCGACAAGGTGGTGCGGCGCGGCACGGGTCACGGTCACCTCCACGACGTCCCCGGGGCGCGGCGCCTGCACCGGTCCCTCGGGAACCGCGAAGTGCACGAGGCGGTTGTCGCGCGCTCGTCCGGACAACCGCGCAGTCGCCGCATCCTTGCGGCCTTCGCCCTGGGCCACGAGCACCTCGACCGTCCGCCCCTCGACGTTGCGGTTCTCCGCCCAGGAGACCTCTTCCTGGACCGCGAGCAGACGCTCATAGCGTTCCTGCACAACGGCTTTGGGGATCTGGTCGGGCATGGTCGCGGCCGGGGTGCCGGGGCGGATGGAGTACTGGAAAGTGAAGGCGCTGGCGAAACGCGAAGCCCGCACCACGTCCAGCGTCCCCTGGAAGTCCTCTTCGGTCTCACCGGGGAACCCGACGATCAGGTCGGTCGTGATGGCGGCGTCGGGGATGTGCTCGCGAACGGTGTCGAGGATGCCGAGGTACCTGGCGCTGCGGTAGGACCGACGCATCGCCTTGAGCACACGGTCCGAGCCCGACTGCAGCGGCATGTGAAGGCTCGGCATGACGTTGGGCGTCTGCGCCATCGCGAGGATGACGTCGTCGGTGAAGGCCGCCGGGTGCGGGCTGGTGAAGCGGACCCGCTCGAGCCCGGCGATCTGCCCGCAGGCACGCAGCAGCTTGCCGAACGCCAGCTTGTCGCCGAACTCCACACCGTAGGTGTTGACGTTCTGACCCAGCAGGGTGACCTCGATGACGCCCTGAGCCACCAGGGCCCCGATCTCGGCGAGGATGTCGACGGGGCGACGGTCCATCTCCTTGCCCCTCAGGGCCGGGACGATGCAGAACGTGCAGGTGTTGTTGCAGCCCACCGAGATGGACACCCACGCGCTGTATGCCGAGTCGCGTCGGGTGGGCAGCGTGGAGGGGAAGACGTCCAGGCTCTCGAGGATCTCGACCTCGGCCAGCTTGTTGTGACGGGCGCGATCCAGCAGCGCCGGAAGCGAACCGATGTTGTGGGTGCCGAACACCACGTCCACCCAGGGCGCCTTGTCCACGATCGTGGCACGGTCCTTCTGGGCCAGACAGCCGCCGACCGCGATCTGCATGTCAGGGTTCTTCATCTTGGCCGGGCGAAGCTGGCCGAGGTTGCCGTACAGCTTGTTGTCGGCGTTCTCCCGGACGGCGCAAGTGTTGAACACCACGACGTCCGCAGTCTCCGGCGGATCGGGGACGCCGGCGATGTTGACATAGCCCGCGGACTCCAGCAGCCCGGATAGCCGCTCGGAGTCGTGGACATTCATCTGGCACCCGTAGGTGCGCACCTCATAGGTCCTCATCGCATCGACAAGGCTACGTGTTCCTGGGCCGAGTGGGTGCGACCAGCTCGGCCGAACATCCCTAGTCAGGCAGGTGCTCGGGCGCGTCAGCGATGGCCTCACGGATGACGGCGTAGATCATGCTCGAGGAGTAGCCCTTGCGCGCCAGCATGCCGGCCAGCCGTCGGGTCTGGACCTCGATGCCCAGGCCGTGCATCGCCCGCAGCTTCTTGTCCACCAGCGTGCGAGCCCGATCACGTTCATCCGCATCGGGGATTGAGGCCAGCGCCCTTTGGGCCAGGTCGTCCTCGATGCCCTTGGTGCGGAGCTCGCGGGCAAGCGCGCGCCTGGCCAGACCGCGTCCGGCCTGCTGGGAACGCACGAGCATCTGGGCATAGGCCTCGTCATCGACCAGACCGACCTCGGTCATCCGGTCCAGCACGGTCGCCGTCACGTCAGCTGGACAGCCGCGCTGCAAGAGCTTCTGCTCCAGCTGAGCGCGGCTGCGCGGCGCCATCGCCAGTTGCCGCAGCACGATCTGTCGTGCCACGTCGTGCGGATCCGGCTCCCGGTCCTGCGTCTGGGGATCGGGAGCCGAAGCACGCGTCGCAGAGGACGCGAGCGCGGCGGCCAGAGCGGCCGCTGCCCACGCAGGCTTGTCCTGCCTCATGGTCGTCCTGGTCGGCACGGTCGTCATAAGGATCAGAAGTCGACCGGCACTTCTTTGATCGGCACTTCTTTGATCGGCACGGCGGCGATCGGGTCAGCCGGCTGATCGACCCGCGGACCGACGCCGAGCTTCTCCTTGATCTTCTTCTCCAGCTCGTCGGCGAGGTCGGGGTTGTCCTTCAGGAACGCGCGGGCGTTCTCCTTGCCCTGCCCCAGCTGGTCGCCCTCGTAGGTGTACCAGGCACCGGCCTTGCGCACGAAGCCATGCTCGACGCCCATGTCGATCAGACCGCCCTCACGGGAGATGCCGAACCCATAGATGATGTCGAACTCGGCCTGTTTGAACGGCGGGGCGACCTTGTTCTTGACGACCTTGACGCGGGTGCGGTTGCCCACTGCGTCGGTGCCGTCCTTGAGCGTCTCGATGCGGCGAACGTCCAGGCGGACCGAGGCGTAGAACTTCAGCGCCTTGCCACCGGTGGTGGTCTCGGGACTGTTGTGCACCATGACACCATCCGCGAAGTAATTGTGTGATCCGGAGACCTCAAGGTCGTAACGCCCAATGGGCTCCGGGTGATGCACGCTACGGGTCGAGACGACGCGAGACGGGAGCAGTGCAGTGGTGGCCTCCACGTACTCCGGGTGAACCTCGAAGCGACCCTGGAAGCGCGGAAGCAACTTGTACTGCATGCTCGGGTGCATGTATGGCGCGA
>JAYSQM010000008.1:0-7059 GCA_043721575.1 Phycicoccus sp. | reverse complement strand
CCGGAAGTCACTGGCGTCGGACACGTCGTGGTCGACGACCCCCTTGGCGGTCAGCCACAGCGGCGGCTCCGCCTCACGCCCCAGGAGGAACCGGTAGGGCGTGACGGGGTTGCCGGCGAGCACAGTGGCGCGCCACCACGTGTCACCGCTGCCGTACCCGCTCACGGGCCGTAGCGGGCCGTCTGTCGCCAACGGGGTGCGATCCGGGTCGATCACGGCCTGGCTGAAGTACTGCTCACCATCGCGCAACGCCCGCACATGGACGGTGCTGATCCCGGCCCTGCGGGGAGCGCGCACCCAGAGCGTGACCGTCTCACCGACCGTAGGAGACAGGTTGGAGACATAGAGGATGGAGCCGTCATGATGAGGTTGATCCGCGAATCGCATGTCACGCCGCTCTTTCACTGAAGAAAGCCGACGTTTCATCCCGTGCAGTCCCTTACAGCTGCCGGGGTCGCGACACCGGTTCCATACTCTTCCCGGCCACGGCCGGGACTGTCAAGGGGAGTGTTGACTCCGGGATCCGGTTTCCCAGGGAACAGCAGCCAGTTGCCCGGTCCCCGGTCCGCAGACCGATCCGCTTGCGGACCCTGGGAGAGAGGTGGGGTGAGGGTGGCGGCCTCGGCCGGCCAGGCGGTAGCGGACTGCCTTAGCCCCCGGCCTGTACCGGAGCCTTGGCCTGGCCCCGCTGGCCATCAACGCGGCTAAAGTCGGTTCTTATGGCGTTGGGTTCGGTGGGTGTGTGGGGTACGGGTCTGTGGCTCGAGGAGTCGCGGCGGGCTGAGGCGATGGACGTCGCGGCGGAGCTTGACGAGTTGGGATACGCGACGCTATGGCTGTCCGCCGGGTTCGGTCAGGGCGTGCCGGAGGTCTTTGGTGAGTTGCTGGACGCGACGGCCAGGATGAGCGTCGCGAGTGGCATCCTGAGTATCTGGCACGCCACTGCGGTCGAGGCAGCCGAGGGTTTCGACGCGCTCGACCGTGCACATCCGGGACGGTTCCTACTGGGCCTGGGCGCAAGTCACGCGCTTCGAGTGGATGTCGACGAGAAGCGCTACGAGCGGCCGTGGAGCCGCATGGTTGGCTACCTCGACGAGCTGGATGCGCAGCGGCCGGGCGTCCCGCCCGGGCGCCGCGTGCTGGCGGCACTGGCACCGCGGATGCTCCGGTTGTCCGCGGAGCGGACAGCGGGCGCCCATCCGTACTTCGTCCCCGTTGAGCACACCGCGCTTGCGCGCGAGCAACTCGGGCCGGGCCCGCTCCTTGCGCCGGAGCAGGCCGTCGTGCTGGAGACCGACCCCGGGTTGGCCCGTGAGCTGGCTCGCGGGCACATGAAGTGGTATCTGCGGCTCCCGAACTACACCAACAACTTGCGCCGCCTGGGCTACAGCGACCAGGACCTCGACGGCGGCGGCAGTGACCGACTGGTCGACGCGATCGTGGCGTGGGGAGACCTGGAGCAAGTCGCCGATCGGGTTCGCGCCCACCTTGAGGCCGGCGCCGACTCCGTCAGCGTGCAGGTGATCAGCGAGCGACCGACGCAATTCCCCCGCGAGCACTACCGCAGGCTGGCAACGGCCCTGCTGTAGGAGTCCTTCGTCCACAGGATCCGAAAGGTCGGCAACCGTCCCGGCATCAACGAGATCTCGTTGAGCGCCAGCTATGCCGGGGGTAGGCTCTGGTGCTGATCCATCATGTCGCCCATGACCGCCCGGATGAACTCGTCCGCCTCGGGGGTCAAGCCACCGGGCACGCTTCCGTAGATCGCACCGCTCTGAGGAGGGGCGCCACGATTCGTGTGCGCGTACTGGACGGCGGCATCGAGGTCGGTGGCCCACGCCTCGACGACGCCTGACTGGGTCTGGGGTCTGGTGACCGCCATGTGGATTGCGTTCGGGTACTGCAGGCCGTTCATCCGCCATCCACTCGCCCGCAACGCGTCGTTGACGTGATAGATGTCGAAGTCGTCGGACGTGAACGCGAACAGAAAGCTCGGCTCGCCGACCAGGCGGAACTCCGGGTGGCTGCGCACCGCATCCTGCATCGCGTATGACGTGTCGAAGATGCTCTGCGCGTAGCGCAGATACCCGTCTCGGCCGGTGGCCACCATCCCCGCCCAGGTGGCCGCGAGCAGACCGCTGGAGCGTGACCCGTCGATACCCGGCGAGCAGTACTTGCCGCCCGTCCACGCCGTCTGGAAGAAGTACTGGCCGTTGCGCAGTGCCCGGTCCTTGAACAGCAGCAGCGATGTGCCCTTCAGCCCGTAGCCGTACTTGTGGGTGTCGGCGGAGATCGTGGTGACGCCGGGGACCCGGAAGTCGAACTGCGGGATCGGGAAGCCGAGCTGCTCACCGAACGGAAGGATGAACCCCCCAAGGCAGCCATCGACGTGAAGGCCGACACCCCGCGAAAGCGCCAGCTGCCCGAGCGCGGCGATGTCGTCGATCGTGCCGTAGCCGTAGTTCGAGGCCGAGCCGAGGATCGCGATCGTCTGGTCATCGATCGACGCGGCGACCGCCTCCAGGTCGACCTGCGCAGTCGCCTGGGCGATCGGCGCGACGCGTAGCTCGATACCGAGCAGGTGGCAGGCTTTGTCGAATGCGACGTGACCTGTCTCCGGCTTGACGAAGTTGGGTGAGGTGACCCCTCGCGTAGCCCTCGCGTGTTCGCGGTAGGACAGCACCGCGTGCAGGATGCTGGCGCTCCCACCGCTCGTGATCATCCCGACGGGATCCCCTTCGGTGATCGCCCCGGCGTTGAAGAGGTCGAGGCCCATCGCGATGATCTCGCCCTCGAACCGGGTCGCGCTCGGGCACACATCGCGCTGCAGCGCGTTCATGTGCCCGTACAGGCCGAACGCCTCCGACATGAACGCGTAGTGGTCCATGTCTCCGCAGTAGAACGAACCGCTGGCCTTGCCCGTCTGCCAGAACGAGTCCTCCTGCGTGGCCATCTCGCGCAGCTCGGCCAGGATGGCTCCGCGGTCGCGGCCTTCGCTCGGTAGTCCGCGCAGCACCGGATATTGATCGGCATATGGATAGCTAGTCATGGCTGCGAGACTGGCACATGTACGCCATGATGGGCACCCATGAACCAGCGCTGGTACCTCGCCATCGACCTCGGCACGGGCGGGACAAAAGTTGGCGCCGTCACGGAAGACGGGCGTGTCCTGCGTGCTGCGTTCTCCTCCGTCGACACCGACCTCACCGATGACGGGGGCTGCGAGCAGGACACCGACCAGTGGTGGTCAGGTACGGTCGCATCGATTCGCGACGTCCTGGCAGCCCTCGACGTGCCCGGCGGATGTGCCGGAGTCGGGATCACCGGACAGTGGGGTTCCACCGTCGCGGTCGGCAGCGACGGCATCGCGCTCGCGCCCTGCGTGCTCTGGTCGGATCACCGCGGCGCGCCATGGTCGAAGAAGATCACCGGCGGGAGGGTCAGCGTGTCCGGCTACGCGCCGGCCAGGATCGTGCAATGGCTGCGCCTCGCCGGTGGCGCTCCGAACCCGAATGGTGCCGACCCGACCGGCCATGCACAGCTCCTGCAGCACGAACGGCCGGACGCGTATCGGCGCGCCGCTGCGCTCATCGAGCCGGTCGACTTCGTCGGTCTCCGCCTGACCGGACGCATCGCGGCCACACCCGCTTCGATGATCGCCTCATGGCTCACCGACAACCGTCCCGGCGCAGAGGTCGGGTACGACGCCACGTTGGTCAAGTTGGCCCGCCGAGACCGGGCCAAGCTGCCCGGCCTGATCGCCACGGGTTCGGTACTCGGCACGTTGCTCCCCGACGTCGCCGCCGAGCTGCGCCTGCCGGTTTCCACGCCCGTCGTGTGTGGCGTGCCCGACCTGCACACCGCGGCTATCGGCGCCGGGGCGGTCGCCGACTTCGCCGGACACATCTCGATCTCGACGACCGCCTGGGTCTCCGCGCCGGTGCCGTTCAAGAAGGCAGACGTCATCCATCAGATGGCGTCGATCCCTGGGCTACGCGAAGGCTCATACCTCATCGCCAACAACCACGAGACCGGCGGGTCCGCACTGCGGTGGCTTCGCGATGCGGTGCTCACCGATGGTGGTTACGACACCCTCACGGCTCAAGCCGCCGCCGCTGCGCCGGGCAGTGGCGGCGTCATCTTCTGCCCGTGGCTCAACGGTGAGCGGTCGCCGGTGTCGGACGCGAACCTCCGGGCCAGCTTCCTCAATGTCTCTGTTGCCACGACCCGCGCGGATCTGATCCGGGCCGTGCTCGAAGGCGTGGCCTACAACGCACGATGGCTGCTGGAGGTCACCGAGAAGTTCGCCGGACGGCCCCTCGACGGACTGCGGCTGCTCGGCGGCGGGGCGACATCGGACCTGTGGTGCCAGATCCACGCGGACGTCATCGGCCGTCCGATCCATCAGGTTGCCGATCCCGTCAACGTCAACCTGCGCGGCGCGGCATGGTTCGCCGCGCTCCATCTCGGACACCTGACACTCGACGAGATCGCGGCACGGGCGCCGACGGCACGCACGTTCGAACCGTCGGCGGAGACGGCGCCGACGTACGCCAGGTCGTACTCGGAGTTCGTCAGACTGGCAAAGGCCCAGCGTCAGATGTACCGGCGCCTGAACGGACCTCGGGCACGCTGACATGGCCGCCCCCACGCAGGCACTGAGGCGCACCCGACTCGCCGTCGCCGCCGGGTTCTTCCTGCAGGGCCTCGTCTTTGCCGCGATCGTCACGCAGGTGCCGACGCTGAAGGACAAGATTGGTCTGAGCGATGGCGACATCACCATCCTGCTTGTGCTGGTCGCGGTCGTCTCGGGCGTTGGCAGCGTGTTCGCGGGCATGATTGCCGAACGCCGTACCAGCTCCGTGGCACTTCGAACTGCGCTGCTGACGATTGCGCTGGGCGCGCTGCTCGTCGGCCTGGCACCGAACAAGCCTCTGCTCATCGGGGCGTTTGTGCTGTATGGGCTTGGCATCGGCGGTGTCGATGCCAGCATGAATATGCAGGGCGTGCGCGTCCAGGCCGCATACGGTCGCAGTGTCATGGCGAACTTCCACGGCGTCTGGAGCGTCGCCGGTATCGCTGGCGCTCTATACGCCTCGGGAGTGACCAAGCTCGACATTCCACTCAGCGTGTCCCTGGCCGTTATCGCCGCCTTCACGCTCGTAGTCGCGCTGCTGGCAAGTCGCTTCTTTATCGAGGCGCGCGAGATTGAAGTCGGCCTCTCGGGAGAAGACCTAGGCGTTCCGTGGCGGCCGATTCTGCTCTTCGGCCTGGTAATCCTGGTGTTCTATGCAGCCGACACGGGTGTCCTGACATGGAGCAGCGTCTATCTCCATGACGCCCTTGACGCGACAAAGTCGGTCGCGCCGTTCGCCTTTGCGGCGTACGAGACCGGAGCAATCGTGTCCCGGTTCGGCGGCGATTTCCTGGTACGTCGCCATGGTGCGGCCTTCGTCGTCCGACTCGGCGCGTCGATTGGCGTTGCCGGACTCGTTGGTGTCGTTGCCGCGCCGGCGCCCCCACTTGCCATTGCAGGCTTCTTCGTGACCGGCCTCGGCCTGGCGATCCTTGCCCCGCTCTCGTTTGGCGCAACAGCCGTCGCGGTGGGGCCGGCAGCAGTCGACGTGGCGATTGCTCGGCTCAATATTGCCAACTACCTGGGCGCGATTCTTGGCGGTGCACTCATCGGCGCGGCAGCATCCTCGCATCACCTGCGCTGGGCATTCGTCATACCGCTGGCGATTGTTCCCGTGGTGCTGGTCGTCGCAAAGGAGTTCCGGGCGGCCGACGTCGTCGAGCCCACCGCGCAACCGCCTGAATGGTGAAGGTTGCCCGCGGATGCTAACCGGGCTCGACCAGCCGGGCAAGCAGCTCCGTGAGCAGCCGCTCGGTCAACGCGGCGGGCAGCGCCTCGACCAGTGCAAGGAACGGTGCCATCCGGTCCGGTAGTGGCGTGCCCGCTGCTGAGGTATCGACGAGGCCGATCCGGGCGAGCAGGGCGTATGCGGAGTCCGAGTCGAGCGGGGCATCCGAAGACGACAAACCGGCCAGGGTCTCGGCGGGAAGCGTCGCGAGAACCTGCGATGCGGACGCGGCCGGTACCCCGCGCACCTCGTCGGCCGCCTTCACCAGCGCGTTCGAGAGCTCGCCGAGCACCCCTTCGGTCACCGGTGTGATGGTCAGGTGTGTCGTGTGCGGCAGGCGAGTCCCGTCGCCCTGGACGAGCCCGGGCTGCAACTGCAGGAGCCAGCCGTGCGCTCGCACCTGGTCGGCCCAGTGGTGGGGGTCGACCTGCCGCTCGGCTGGCACCGCGTCATCGACGGCCACGGCGAACAACGGCCCAACCGGTGACCCGACCACCCGCAACCCGTCGATCGACGCGAGCAGCAGGACCAGTGCATCCGTCGACCGCTGGCAGGAACTGGCGAGAGCCGCGAATCCGTCCGCACCCAGCGCCTGGATGATCGCCCACGCCGCAGCGAGCGCCGCCGCAGACTTCGAGCCGAGCATGCTCGGGTTGACCACGGGGTAGCCAGGCCAGCCGGTCGTCGCGAAGTACTGCGCGCGCTGGCGGTCGCGCCCTCGCTGCAGGAGAACGGATGCCCCCTTGGGTGCGTAGCCGAACTTGTGCAGGTCGGCGCTCAGGCTGGCCACCCCCGGCACGCGGAAGTCCCATGCGGGGAGATCGTCGACCCACGGAAGCACCCAGCCGCCGACGCACGCGTCGACATGGCAGTGAATTCCGCGCGCGTGGCAGGCCGCTGCGACCTCCCCGACCGGGTCCAGGACGGCGAACGGGTAGCAGGGCGCCGAGACCACCGCGACGGCGACGTCATCGCCGAGACGCCCGATCAGGTCATCCGCTCGCACGGCACCGGTGACCGCATCGACCGGAACCAGGTCGATGTCCAGCCCGAAGTAGTGCACCGCTTTCTGGAACGCGGCATGCACCGTCACCGGGGCCAGCAACCGCGGCACCCCGCGTCCGCCGGCAGTCATCCAGTTGTCCCGGGCGGTCTTGACCGCCAGCAGGCAGCTCTCGGTGCCGCCGCTCGTGAC
>JAYSQM010000007.1:0-15372 GCA_043721575.1 Phycicoccus sp. | reverse complement strand
CTCCCCCTCGTGCGAGGTCGGCACGACGAAGGCGAACTCCTCGCGCATCATCTGGTCGCTCCACGCGTGATAGTCCTCGGGCTCCCAACCGAGCCGGCGGAAGACCACCACGGACAGGTCAGCTTCGCGCAGCGCCTCGAGATAGGGGCGTCGGGCGATCTCGGCCTCGGCGAACCGCGTCACCGCCAGCGTGCGCTCGATCGCCGCCGTGTAGGCCTTGGTCCCGTACGTGGCCAGTGAGAACCACAGCGGCAGCCCGCGAGCGCGACGGGTCAGCCCGATCGAGTAGTCGGTCGGGTTCCACTCCGGTGCATCTGTGAGCACGTCGAGATACGACGCCCTCTGGGTGTGGGCCGCGCGGGCCAGAGCGGGCTCGCGATACAGCAGGGCGCAGCAGTCGAACGGCGCGAAGAGCCACTTGTGCGGGTCGACGATGAAGGAGTCGGCGTGCTCGATCCCGGCATACAGGTGCCGAACTGTTGGCGCGGCCAGACCCGCCCCGCCGTACGCGCCGTCGACGTGGAACCAGATGCCGAACTCAGCGCAGACCTGCGCCACGGAGTCGAGATCGTCGACGATGCCGAAGTTCGTGGTGCCCGCAGTCGCGACGACCGCAAAGAAGGTCTCGGGCCCTTCGGCCTCCAGGACCGCACGCAGGTTGTCGCCGCGCAGCCGCTGGTGCTCATCGCTGCGGACACCGACGAGCTCGACGTCCATGACCTCGCACGCGGCCCTGATCGAGGAGTGCGCCCCCACCTGGGCCGCCACCTTGGTCGGTCGCGGCCCCGCAGAACCCGACTCGGTATGCCGTGCCCGCGCCGCCGAGCGCGCGGTCACCAGCGCCGACAGGTTGCCGATCGTGCCACCGGGGACGAACACGCCTCCCGCAACGGGTGGCAGCCCGGCAAGGTCGGCGATCCAGCGCAGAGCGACGTTCTCGGCGTAGATCGCGCCTGCGCCCTCGAGCCAGGATCCGGCGTAGATGCCCGAGGCGCCGACGACCAGGTCGAACATCGCGGCAGCCTCCGTGGGCGCGCACGGGATGAAGGACAGGTAGCGCGGGTGGTCGTTGGACAGGCAGGCCAGCGCGAGCTCCTCACCGAACAGTTTCAGGGCAGCCAGACCGCCCATGCCCTCGGCGGTGATGGTGTTGCCGGCGACGGCTTGGAGCTCCTCGAGCGTCTTGGGCCCGTCCAGCGGCACCGGGTGGAGCCGCATGCGTTCGGCCGCGTACTTCAGGATGGCTTCGCCCAGGGCCTCGGTGTCTGCGTCGAATCCGTGCACGGCCGGAGTCTATGGCCGGCCTCGAGCAAGTGATTGCCCATCACTGGCTAAGATTGACCAACGTGTCCAATGCTCGCGCACTGACCGATCTGGTCCATCCCTCATGGGCGGCGGCGCTTGCCCCGATGACCGCGCAGGTGGCCGCGCTGGGAGCCTTCTTGCGTGCGGAGCGGGCGTCCGGCCGCGGATACCTGCCGATGGGTGAGCACGTCCTGCGGGCGTTCGCCCAGCCCCTGGACGCGGTGCGGGTCCTCATCGTC
This sequence comes from Phycicoccus sp., assembly GCA_043721575.1. Taxonomy (GTDB): domain Bacteria; phylum Actinomycetota; class Actinomycetes; order Actinomycetales; family Dermatophilaceae; genus UBA4719. The sequence continues at coordinate 13,828 of JAYSQM010000007.1, read as the reverse complement.
GGCCAGGACCCCTATCCGAGCCCGGGCCATGCGGTCGGGCTGTCGTTCTCGGTCGCTGCCGGCGTCCGCCCGATCCCGCGCAGCCTGCAGAACATCTACCAGGAGCTCGGGACCGATCTCGGCCTGCCGCGCCCCAGCAACGGAGACCTGTCCCCGTGGGCCGACCGCGGCGTGATGCTGCTCAACCGGGTGCTGACGGTGGGGCCAGGCGCTGCTGGCAGCCATCGCGGTAAGGGTTGGGAAACCGTTACGGCACAGGCGATTTCAGCCCTTGCCGTCCGGGGCGGACCCCTCGTAGCCATCTTGTGGGGGCGCGACGCCCAGGCCCTCGAGCCCGCCCTCGGGCAGGTTCCGTGCCTCAAGAGCGTGCACCCTTCACCGCTGTCCGCACACGGTGGATTCTTCGGATCCCGGCCGTTCAGCCGCGCCAACGACCTGCTGCACCGGCAAGGCGCCGACCCCATCGACTGGAGCCTGCCGTGAAGGACGACACCCAAACCCACTCCACGCCCGACCGGGATCGCGAGCCGCGGGCCTTCACGCGCTACGTCGCGATCGGGGACTCCTTCACCGAGGGCCTAAGCGACGCCGACCCTGAACGCACCAACGCGTATGTCGGATGGGCAGACCGCCTCGCCGCGCACCTCGCGCGGACGGCCAGTGAGGACAGCCGCACCTTCGGCTACGCCAACCTCGCGGTGCGCGGCCGGCTTCTGGAGCACATCGCCGGCCCGCAGGTCGACGACGCCCTCGCCCTCGAGCCGGACCTGGTCAGCATCGTCGGCGGCGGCAACGACATCCTGCGGCCCAAGGCCGACATCGACGCACTGGCATCCCGGCTCGAGGACGCGGTGGCCAGGCTGCGCTCCGGCGGCGCCGACGTCCTGCTCGCCACCCCAGTGGACCCCCGTGATGCTCCGCTGGTCAAGGCGACCAGGGGGCGGGCCGCGACCTATGCCGCGCACATCTGGTCGATCGCCCAGCGCCACGACGCCCATGTCATCGACCTGTGGGGGATGGCCGCCCTGCGTGACTGGCGGCTGTGGGCGCCCGACCGGATCCATCTGACCGCTGAGGGTCATCGACGGGTGGCGCTGAACGCTTTCAGCACACTGGGATTCACCGCCCCGGACGCCGGTTGGGCTGAACTCCTGCCGGAAGCTGCGCCAATCTCGAGGGCCGACGTGGCTCGCGCCAACGCCCAGTGGGCACGGGAGTACGTCGGACCGTGGGTGCAGCGCCGGCTCCGCGGTCAGTCATCCGGAGACGCCATCTCAGCCAAGCGCCCCACGGTCACCCCGTTCGAGGACTGAGGGCCGTTCGTCGAGGTGGCGCTTCAGGTCCAGTACGGCCTGACGCAGCTCACCGCAGGTTGCGGTTCCCGCTACCACTGAGGTGCTTACGGCGTGAATGAACATCGGTGCTTTCCTGTTCAGGACGCATTTGCGGCAATAGAGTTGCTTCCATGCCGCAACTGCGAATCTCCGAGGCCGCCGAGCTGCTCGGCCTGTCCGACGACACGGTACGACGGATGGCCGACTCTGGACGTCTCGAGACGGTCAAGGACGGCGCCGGACGACTGACCGTCAGCGGCAAGGACCTGGCGATACTGGCACGCGAGATCGCCAACCCGGCACCTGTCGGCGCAGTGAACGAGGAGTCGGCCCGCAACCGGATGCGCGGCATCGTGACCCGTGTCGTGAAGGACACGGTGATGGCACAGGTCGAGATGCAGGCCGGGCCGTTCCGCATCGTGTCCCTGATGTCCCGTGAGGCCGTCGACGAGCTGGGGCTGGACGTGGGCGTCGTGGCGATCGCGTCGATCAAGTCGACCCACGTGGTGATCGGTGTCCCGGGATGAGACGAGCCGGATGCCGTGTCGCCGCACCGGTCGCCTCCCTTGCCGCCGCCGCCGTCGCCGCCGTTGCCGTCGCCATTGGCGCCGCCGGTTGCAGCGCCGCAGCCGGGGGGCCGGGGAACCCACCCACCCGGCATACCGTGGTGGTTCTGGCCGCGTCGTCCTTGACCGAGTCGCTGACGGCCATCGCCAAGGACTTCGAGGCGAGCCACCCCGGCATCGACGTCCAGCTCAGCTTCGCCGCGAGCTCGACCGTGGTTGCACAGGTCAACCAGGGGGCCCCGGCCGATCTGATTGCCCTGGCGGGGAAGTCCGCGATGGGACCGCTGGACACCAGCCGGGTCGCCAAGGACGGCACCCGGACGCTGGCCAGCAACATCCTCGAGATCGCCACTCCCCCAAGCAATCCCGGCAACGTCAATGCCATCACCGACCTGTCCCGGCCCACGGTCAAGGTCGTCCTGTGCGCAGCCACGGTGCCCTGCGGCAAGGCGGCCGCCAAGACCTTGTCAGCCGCCGGCGTGGTGGCCCACGCGGTGTCCTACGAGATCGATGTGAAGGCCACGCTCGCAAAGGTCCGGCTAGGCGAGGCTGACGCCGCGATCGTCTATCACAGCGACGTGGTCTCGGCGGGCGTGCGCGTCCGCGGCGTGCCGATCCCGGCGTCGGTGAACCAGACGATCGACTACCCCTTGGTCCGGCTGACCGACGACCCGACAACGGTCGAGTTCATGACCTTCGCCCTCTCGGATCAGGGACGAAAACGCCTGCGTGACAATGGGTTCCTGACTCCGTGAGGGTTCCTGACTCCGTGAGGGTTCGTGGCGCCGTGAGATCCGTGCGGTGGGCGCGGGCCGGCCTGGTCATACCGGCGTGGGCGGCCATCGCCTTCCTGCTCGTGCCCCTGGTCGCGCTGCTGGTCAAGGTGGACTGGGCCAGGCTCCCCGCCGATTTGGCCAATCCCATCGTGGTCCCTGCGCTGCGCCTCTCGCTGTGGACGACAAGCTCGACCCTCGCCATCTGCGCGCTGCTCGGCACCCCACTCGCATGGCTGTTGGCGCGGTCGACGCACCGCGCGACGCCGTGGCTGCGAGCGCTGGTAACGGTTCCCCTGGTCCTGCCGCCGGTCGTCGGCGGCGTGGCGCTGCTGATGGCTCACGGACGCGAAGGCGTTGTGGGCAGAGTGCTGTTCGACGTTGCCGGCTGGTCCATTCCATTCACGACGGTGGCCGTCGTCTTCGCCGAGGTGTTCGTCGCCCTCCCCTTCTATGTGCTTGCCGTCGAGGGGTCGATGCGGGGACTGGACCCCAGGTATGACGGGTTGGCGGCCACGCTCGGAGCCTCGCCGTGGCGAACCTTCCGAACGGTGGTCGTGCCGATGGTGGGTCCGGGCATCGCCAGTGGCGCGGCGCTGGCCTGGGCGCGCGCGCTGGGTGAGTTCGGCGCCACGATCACTTTTGCCGGCAGCTTTCCCGGCCGCACCCAGACCGCACCGCTCGCCGTCTATTCCCTCCTGGAGAGCGACCCACAGGCCGCTATCGCGTTGAGCCTGGTCATGCTGCTGGTCAGCGTCGTCATCCTCGGCGCCCTGCGCGGCCGGTGGCTTCGGTGAGTCTCCGGGCCGATGTCCGCCTGACCCGAGGTCTGCTCCATCTCGGCGTAGAGCTGAGCGCCCAGCCCGGCCAGGTCGTGGCCGTCCTCGGGCCGAACGGCTCGGGCAAGACCACGCTCTTGCACACCCTGGCGGGTCTGATTCGCCTACAGCAAGGGCAGATTCGCGTCGCCGGCTCCCTGTGGGACAGTCCGGCGGACAACGTCTGGATGGCACCCGAGCAACGCCGGACCGGCCTCGTCCTGGCGGACCATCTGCTCTTCCCTCATCTGAGCGTCATCGACAACGTCGGCTTCGGACCGCGGTCACGGGGTGTGTCTAAGGCCGAAGCCCGAGCGCGGGCCCGCGACGAGCTCGACGCTCTTGGCCTGGGCGACCGCCTCGAAGTCCGGCCGAGTGAGCTCTCCTCCGGACAGGCCCAACGGGTCGCCCTCGCCAGGGCTCTGGCCACCGACCCCGCTCTGCTGTTGCTCGACGAACCGTTGTCAGCGCTCGACCCGACGACCCGCGCACAGACCCGCGCCGATCTAGGCGCCCGGCTGCGCGCCTTCGGCGGCATGACCTTCCTGGTGACCCATGACCCACTCGATGCCCTGTCGCTGGCCGATCACCTGGTCTTCATCGAGGCCGGTCGACTGGTCCAGGAGGGGACGCCGCAGGACGTGATCGCCCAGCCTCGCGACCACTACGTGGCACAGGTCGTCGGACTGAACTTCCTTCGAGGGCAACGGATCAGCGACCACCAGGTGGACGTTGGAGGAACCATGGTCGTGGCGCCTGACGTCCCGACCGGCGGACCCGTGTGCATGACCATCCCGCCGTCCGCCGTCGCCCTCTACCGGACTCGTCCCGAGGGGTCACCGCGCAACACCTGGCCGGTCACCGTCAGCGACATACAGCTCGTCGGCCAGACCGCGCGGGTGAGCCTTGCCGGTCCGTTCGCGATTGCCGCCGAGGTCACGGCCATGGCCGTGGCCGAGCTACGGCTCGGGGTCGGCCAGGAGCTGTGGGCAACCGTGAAGGCGACCGAGGTGCGCGTCTATCCGGCGTGACGACCAAGCTCGACCACCCCATCAGCTTGTTGCCCTGAAACCACCGAATCAGCACCTCGCAGCGCTGGAAACCGTGGCGGATTCAACTCGTCATGACAACACCTGGTGGTTGTGCTGATCCTGAGAGTAGGTCACGCACGGCCTCGGTGGGGGTGCGGAAGCCCAAGGTTTCTCGGGGCCGACCGTTGAGCTGGCCGGCAACGTAGGCGAGGTGTTCGGCGGTGCGCACGGACAGGTCGGTGGCTTTGGGGAAATATTGGCGCAGGAGGCCGGAACCACAGCCCGCCTGCCCTCTCCGAGACATCCAACGCCTCACCCGCCGCTGGCGTAGTCACGCCCTGGGCGATCAACTGCCAGAACTGCCTCTGTACCGACCTCAACTGTTTAGGCCGACCCATGTCTGAACACCTCGAAATGTCGGGGTGTTGCCACGACGACCTGACTACGCGGGTGGTTTCGCCGCAACAAGGCGGGGAAGGCCGAGGCCCACTGCGCGTCTGTCCGGCGCGACGACCGCGGCTACCTCCCTAGCGTCCGCCGTTGGCCCGCGCAATGGCCTCGAGGATCTCGGGGTGGATGCCCGCGTAGTTGTCGCTGGCGAATCCTCGGGCTTCGGGGTCGTGCAGGGGTGGCGCGCGGGTCACAGACGTCTCTTTCACAGACGCTCTTTCACAGACGTCGTCCGTTCAGCTCGGCGGCAGGAGTGAGCCACAGGTCGTGGATCGTGTCGGCCAGCTGGGCCACCGGGGTGTAGCCGGAGAAGGTGGCGTCGGGTCTGGTCGCGCGCATGGCGGGCGTGAGCAGCGCAGTGATCTGCAGGATCACGGCGGCGGCGGCGCTGTCCTTGAAAGAGTCCGCGACCGCGAGCGTCCACGTCTCGGCGGCGGCTTTGGCTGCGGCATACGAGGCGTTGGTGGCGGTCGGCGCACTCGTCTGCACCGTCGAGATCAGGACGAGCCGACCCCGGGGGCTGCCCTTGATGGCGTCGTGGAAGGCGCGAGTGGTGTGCTGCAAAGTGCGAATCAGCATGTCTTGCAACCAGTTCCAGTCGGCCAGATCGGCGTCGACGATGCCGGCGCCACCGCGCCAACCACCCACGAGGTGCACCAGCCCGTCGACCCGCCCGTGCTCGCTCTCGACCAGGGTGGCCCAGTCGCGGGTGGCTTGCTCATCGAGCAGGTCCACGACGGCGGCGTGGACCCGGCCGGACGGCATACGTGCGCTGATGTCAGCAACGACCGCCTCGATCCGGTCGCGGTTGGACCCGGCGGCGACCACGGTCGCGCCCGCGGCCACCAGCCGTTCGACGAGCGGCGGTCCGGCAGCGCCCGCCGCGCCGGCGACAACGATGACCAGTCCGCTCAGATCCTGCGGTTCACGCAGATGCTGCGGTTCGGGCGGGCCGGGCGTGGTGCTCACTGCGGTGTTCCCTTCGGTTTGAGGCGACGTCACCCGACTTCGTGCGCAACTCCTCGAGGAACACGTCGAGCGGGAGCTCAATCATCGCTCAAACACGGGCCAAGGCCCTGCTCACGAGCCGGCTCAGCTCCCCGAAGGCCGCGGCGTCACTGAGCCCGGCCCGCTCTGCGAACTCTCCTCGCTGGATCGCCTCGATGCTCAGGCCGATCCAGGTGGCGACGAAGTCCGCGTCCACCGATGCGACAGCCTTGGCCGAGGCGGCCTCATCGATCAGCTCGTGGACTCGGCGGGCAGCCGCGACCGCGTTGCCGCGATAGGTCTCCCGAGCGGGCCCGAAGTCGGCGACGTCCGCGATGAACTGCCGCGACGCCGGCCCCAGCGCCTCGGCGATGCCGTCGAGATAGGCCTCGATCCGCCGTTCCGGTGCTCGGCGGACGGCAACTCGGGCCTCGACAAGCTCGGTGGCGCGGCGAAAGAAGTTGTTGACCACCCGCACCGCCAGCTGGTCCTTGCTGGAGGCCAGCGCATAGAGCGTGGTCTTGGAACAGCGCAGGTCGGCCGCGATCTGGTCCAGGGTGAGATGGGCGAAGCCGTCGGCGAGAAGCAGATCGGTGAGCCGGTCGAGCAGGTCGACCTGCCGGGCGGTCAGCGTGCTCGTCACGTTGGCGATCATAGCCAGTTCGACGAAACCAAGAGTGATACTGCCGTATCGCGTGCAGTATCGTTTACATCATGCCAGCGGAACGCGTGATGCCCACCGGGGAGTCCCAGGACCTCATTGACCTGACCCGGGAGATCTGCGCCGACCAGCTTGCACCCAAGGTGGATGCCGCCGAGGAGGCCGCCGAGTTCCCGCGCGACACCTTTGACCTGTTGGGCCGCTCAGGCCTGCTCTCCCTGCCGTATGCCGAGGAGCACGGCGGCGGCGGACAACCCTATGAGGTCTACCTCCAGGTCCTCGAGGAGATCGCCTCGGTCTGGATGAGTGTGGCCGTGGGTGTCTCCGTTCACTCCCTGACCTGCTATCCGGTGGCCGAGTACGGCAGCGACCAGCAACGGGCAGACCTCCTCCCGGCAATGCTGAGCGGCCAAACCCTTGGCGCCTACTGCCTTTCCGAGCCGCAGGCCGGCAGCGACGTCTCCGCAATCTCCACCAGGGCAACCCCCACACGCGACGGTTCGCAGTACCGCCTGACAGGCACCAAGGCCTGGATCTCGCACGCCGGTCACGCCGACTTCTACACCGCGTTCGTCCGCACCGACGACCACCCGAGCAAGGGCCTGTCCTGCTTCGTCATCCCCGGCGACACCCACGGGATCTCCTTCGGCGCACCCGAGCGCAAGATGGGCCTGGCCTGCGACACCGTACGCCAGGTCATCTTCGACGGCGCCCTCGTCGACTCCGACCGGTTGGTCGGCGCACCGGGCACGGGCATGTCGATCGCTCTTCACGCGCTCGACTCCGGTCGCCTCGGGATCGCTGCAGCCGCAACGGGTCTGGCTCAAGCGGCGCTGGACGTGGCCGTGGCATACAGCAAGGAACGCAAGCAGTTCGGCAAGGCCATCAGCGAGTTCCAGGGACTGTCGTTCCTGCTCGCCGACATGGAGGCTGCCGTGACGTCGGCGCGCGCAACCTACCTTCACGCGGCGCGCCTGAAGGACGCTGGGCGGCCGTTCACCCGGCAGGCCGCGGTGGCCAAGCTCATCTGCTCCGACGCGGCCATGAAGGTCACGACCGATGCTGTCCAGGTGCTCGGTGGCTACGGTTACACGTGTGACTTCCCCGTCGAGCGCTACATGCGCGAGGCCAAGGTCACCCAGATCTTCGAAGGCACCAACCAGATCCAACGGCTCGTCATCGCCCGCCAGCTGCTTCGCGGCTGACCTCTCGTCCGCTGACCCCTCCCAAGGAGAATTCCCTTGCAGATCAACGCTTCCACGGTGGCGCTTGTCACCGGCGGCGCCTCCGGCCTTGGCGAGGCCACGACCCGCCGCCTGCACGAGGGCGGCTCCGCCGTCGTCATCCTCGACCTGCCCTCGTCCCCTGGCCAGGCCCTGGCCGCGGAGCTCGGCGACCGGGTCCGCTTCTGCGCTGCCGACGTGCGCAGCGAGACCCAGGTGCAGGCCGCGATCGCGGCGGCCCAGGAGCTCGGCGACCTGCGGATCGTTGTCAACTGCGCAGGGATCGGCACGCCGGGCCGGATCGTCGGCAGGAGGGGGGCACTGGACCTCGAGTCCTTCCGAAACGTCATCGATATCAACCTGATCGGGACTTTCAACGTCGTCCGTCTCGCCGCCGGGGCCATGCTCGAGAACGAGCCGGTTGACGGTGACCGCGGGATCATCGTGATGACTGCGTCCATCGCCGCCTTCGACGGCCAGATCGGGCAGGCCGCGTATGCCGCGTCCAAGGGTGGCATCGTCAGCCTCACCCTCTCTGCCGCACGCGACCTGGCGGACAAGCTCATCCGCGTCGTGACCGTTGCGCCCGGGACCTTCGCGACGCCGATGCTGGCCGGGCTGCCGGACGAGGCGACCGCTGTTCTCGAGGCTCAGGTGCCTCACCCGTCACGTCTGGGCCGGCCCCGGGAGTACGCCTCGCTGGTCGCCCACATCGTTGACAACGGCATGCTCAACGGTGAGGTCATCCGACTCGACGGTGCGCTGCGGATGCCCCCGCGCTGAAGCCGGCATGAGCACACTGCCCGCGCCCGCGGATGCCTCAGACGGCATACGGAAGCGGGCCCTGGTCGTGACCTCTTGCGAACGGCCGTGACAGGGCGTAGAACGGAAGGTACGCACCCGGAAACGGGGCGGCGTCGACGGACAGTAAACGAGGTCCTGTAACCGACGGGGCGACCCGCTGGACTCGCCAGTGATCGGGCGAGTGGATCCTGCCGCACTGACCGGCCAGTCTGGGAGCGTCACGCCCAAGACATAGTGGGACCCCGCCAACTCATACTTGGCGGGGTCTCCTCATTCATAGCGCCGCCGAGTCGCCGATCAGGTGACCAACACGCGTACAGCCAATGTCAGTACGGCCACAAGTCTGTCCAAGCGCTGCGTCATCTGGCCGAGGTCCCTGTCGATGGCCCGGCCAGGGTCGACTGCCGTGGCATGGAACGGTCACGAGCCTCACGACCCACCACGCCGTATTCAGGAGTCAGCGTGGCCCCCAAGGGGTAACCCCGGCGTTGGTGATGGTGCGGCTGTATGACGGTCAGCTGCGTGCGGAGCCGCTCGCCTGCACTGCTTCACTCAGGACGGCGGCGAACTGGTCAACCATCCAGTCCAGGTCGGCCGCCTCGATCGTGATCGGCGGCGCGAGACGCACTGTCGACCCGTGCGTGTCCTTGGCCAAAACCCCTCTGGTTGCAAGACGTTCGCACATCTCCCGGCCGGTCATCAGCTCCGGGTTGATGTCGACCCCAGCCCACAGACCGCGTGTCCTGACGGCAATGACGCCGTGACCAACAAAGGCCTCGAGACGCACCCGCAGCCGCTCACCGAGCACCCTGGCACGTTCCTGGTACTCCCCTGTGGCCAACAGCCTGACGACCGCGTGGCCCACGGCTGCGGCCAGCGGGTTGCCGCCGAAGGTCGAGCCGTGGTTGCCCGGCTGGATCACCCCCAGGATCTCCCGTGAGGAGACCACCGCGGAGACCGGCACGATGCCACCGCCCAGGGCCTTGCCCAGGATGTACATGTCTGGCACCACACCCTCGAGCTCGCACGCGAAGGTCGTCCCGGTGCGCCCCAGCCCCGACTGGATCTCATCGGCGATGAACAGCACGTTCTGCTCGGTGCACAGCTGGCGCACCGCCGGCAGGTAGTCCGCAGGCGGCACGAGCACACCGGCCTCGCCCTGCACCGGCTCGATCAGCACGGCGACCGTGTGCGGGGTGACCGCCGCCCTCAGGGCCGAGGCATCGCCATACGGCACCACGGTGAAACCAGGGGTGAACGGCCCAAAGCCCGCCCGCGCATCCTCGTCGGTGGAGAAGCTGACGATCGTGGTGGTGCGGCCGTGGAAGTTGCCCGACGCCACGATGATGTTCGCCTGGTCGGCAGGGACCCCCTTGACGTCGTACCCCCACTTGCGGGCCACCTTGATCGCCGTCTCGACGGCCTCGGCGCCGGTGTTCATCGGCAGCACCAGATCCATGCCAGCCAGCGCGGCCAGGTCCCGACAGAAGGGTCCGAGCCGGTCGTTGTGGAACGCTCGGCTGGTCAGCGTCACCCGTGTCAGCTGGTCCTGAGCAGCCGCCACCAGGACGGGGTGGCCATGGCCGAAGTTCAGCGCGGAGTAGCCGGCCAGGCAGTCCAGATAACGCCGACCCTCGACGTCGGTCACCCACGCACCGTCGGCATCGGCGATCACGACCGGCAGCGGGTGGTAGTTGTGCGCCATGACCGCCTCGGCGAGGTCGATGTGCTCGGCCGTCGAGGAGAGGGTGTCCGGATCGACAGGCCGGGAGTCAGTAGCAGTCACTGGAGGATCCTTTCAGGTGTTGCTTGGTATGACGGACGGCGCGGAACTCGGCCAGGATCGCGGATATGCCCTTCGGCCAACTGCCCGGGCGTGCGCAGGAGGTCTGCACCCGCAAAGAGGTGCCCCTCGAGCTGTGGCGGGGCCAACTTGGGCACGGTCCAGGGTCCTCCATTGTCGATGTTGTGGTCACCGTACCGAGCACGACGGCAGCAGGGCGGACCGGGTGCCGAAAGGTCAGCGCCGTCAACCGACTCTTCGACCTCGGTGGGCTTACCGGTTGTCACCTGCCGGCACCCGGCGTGATGTGCGGGAGCAGTGCAACCGTACGCGGCGTTGGTGATCCCGCTGGTCAAGAAGACCTCGACAGCGGGCCGCCAGGTCTCGATGGCGGGCCAGCCGGATCGCTGAACACACCCGGCTTTCTTCGTCGTTTCTTCATGGTTCCTGACCACGACCGCTGCACCCTGGCGCAACGCTGGAGGTATCCCGGAACAACCGGGCAGGTCAAGGAGGAGTTCACCATGATGGGTTGGAATGGCAATGGAATGGGTTGGTATGGCAACGGAGCGGGTTCGCTCGGATGGCTGGGCATGGGCGTGTTCTGGCTCGTCCTGCTCGGGCTGATCGTCTGGCTGGTCGTGCGGTTGCTCCCCGGCAGCGGCGACGCAACGGCCCGCCCTAACGGTGAGTCGGCCCTGGACATCCTCGACCGCCGGCTGGCCAGCGGGCAGATCGACACGGCGGCCTGGCAGGCCCAACGGGCTACCCTCGTGGGGGCCCAGGGAGAGCGAAAGTGACCGCCATGAGACGTCCCCTGCTGGTCGGGACGTTGACGGCAGCCGTGATCGCCCTGGTCGCGTCCGCGGCTGTGGCCGTCGGCGCCTTGGGCGGTGGGGTGAACCGCGACGGCTACGGATTCCCATCCGGCCCCTCGCGTGCCGCACCCAATCTTCCCGGGACTGTCGTGAACGTTGCGCTGACAAGTATGGGCGGACCCATGATGGGCCAACGCAGTGCCATGATGAACGGCGGTGCCATGCGTTTGAGCGCCGACCAGGCCAGCGTGCCCCATGGGACCGTGTCATTTCTTGTGACCAACGGCGGCAGCATCAGTCATGAGCTGGTTATCCTCCCACTTCCGGGCAACCAAACCGTCGGTACTCGACCGGTTGGCGGCGACGCCAAGATCGATGAGGCAGGCAGCCTGGGCGAGGCATCCAAGACCGGTGGTCAAGGCGCCGGCCAAGGGATCGTGCCCGGTGCCTCAAGCTGGATGACCATCACCCTGGCGCCCGGGCAATATGAACTGGTCTGCAACCTCCCCGGCCACTACACGGCCGGAATGTATACCCAGCTCACAGTCACCTAGTGCTAACGGGGCTCCGCCCAGACCCCGTGCGCGGTGCGCCCGGGCGGGGTTTGTCGGACAGCTCCAGCAACGCCTTCGGACGTCCGCGATCTGCCACAATTGGGCTTACCGGAAATACGTTGCGAATCAGTGGCTCAGCACACTAGCCCGCAGCGTCCGCCAGGGTGATCGAAACCTTGGGCGTCGTGACCAACGTGTTGTGCATGGTGCAGTGGGTGGCAACGGCCAGCAGTGGGTCTCGGCGCTCGGCTGGCACGCCGTCGGGGAGGATGAGGCGCAGGTCGATCCCGGAGACGCGGGCGGGCCTGGCGCCCATCTCGAAGGTCGCCTCGACGGCCAGGCCCTCCGTCGGCAAGTTGTGTCGGTCCAGGTAGCGGCGCGCGTAGAAGGCGACGCACGAGGCGAGGCTGGCGATGAACAGCTCGGTCGGTGTGGGGGCCGTGTCATCGCCGCCGTCCTTGACCCGCTGGTCGACACTGATGACGTGGCCTCGGACGAAGATGCCGAACTGGTCCCCACCCCTGTGCTCGACCCGCAGCGGTCGTCCGTCGGCAGCGTCGACCCGCGCGACCAGAAGCGCCAGGCTCGCGGGGTGACCCGCCGCACCGCCCGTCGGGCGCAGCCAGCGCAGGCTCTCTGCGTCGCCGAGCAGTTCCAGCCGGCGCCACAGGACGCTGCCGGGCAGCGCCTGGCTCGCGTGGGCGTGGCTCGCGACGTGCTGCCTGGCGCGGTCGACGGTCACCCGCAGGTCGATGTCCTCGTCCCGGTGACCGATGAAGCTGGCGCCGAACTCCTGGTTCAGCTGTGCTGCAACGGTTTCCGGAAGGGTCCAGCCCAAGACCGGCAAGTTGAGCGTCTCCGACGCCAGCAGTCCCGCCGAGGTCGCGGCCACGTGGTCGAGGTGACCGGTGACCCCAGCAGCGTCGAAGACCAGCAGGCCGTCAGCGCGGCAGGACTCGGCCGCGGCGACCACCTCGGTGGCCAGTCTCGTCCGGCCCAGCTCGCTCAGTGCTCCATCCGGGTGGTGGTGCAGCGTGGTGTGGGTCACGCCGAGCGCGTCGGCAGCCGCGGCCAGCTCTGCCCCGCGCAGCGAGGCGAGGTCTCCGGGGACTCCGTGCAGCGTCGAGGACTCGCCGTGGGTCAGGCAAAGCACCTCAACCCTGGCTCCGGCGCGGGTGAAGGCGTCCAGGATCGCGCCGAGACCGAACGACTCGTCATCGGGATGAGCCACCACCGCCAGCACCGACGTCCACGCCGGCAGGACGTCTGCGCTCCGGCTCGTACCGGTCATGTCTTCGCTGCTCATGGTTGACTCCTGGATCGCTCTGGCGCCCTGGCGTCGCCAAGGTCGCGGCGCCTACGGCTGTGAGCGCTTTGATCAGTCCAACCTGTATACCCCTGGGGGCATTCCGTCCGGGCAGGGTCTTTGGTCCCCACTTCCGGTGAGCACCCGCCTTACACTCCGAGAATGAGCGCGCGTGAACCGATCCAGAGCCCCCTGCTGGCCAGGGTCCGCCGGTCCGTCATCGGCGATGACCAGGTGATGCCCGGGCCGTATGGGCCACGACGCGTGACCTACGCCGACTACACCGCCTCGGGCCGGGCCCTGACCTTCATCGAGGACTTCATCCGGGGTGAGGTACTGCCCCGTTACGCCAACACCCACACCGAGTCCAGCGGTACCGGTTTGCAGACCACCCGGCTGCGTGAGGACGCCCGCGCGATCATCCGTGATGCGGTCGGTGGGGATGAGGAAACGGTGGTCATCTTCGCCGGCTCGGGATGCACCGGGGCGATCGACAAGCTGGTCGGCATCCTCGGGCTGCGGATTCCCTCGAGCCTGGACGACAGGTATCACCTTGGCGACACCATCTCCGCCGAGCAACGCCCCGTTGTGTTCATCGGGCCCTTCGAGCACCATTCCAACGAGCTGCCCTGGCGCGAGTCGGTCGCCGACGTCGTGATGATTCCCCAGGACGGCGACGGGCACATCGACGTCGCCCAGCTAGAGCGGGAGCTGCTGAAG
>JAYSQM010000006.1:0-5465 GCA_043721575.1 Phycicoccus sp. | reverse complement strand
TGGCCGGGTAGGTCCCCAGTCGCATGGTGCCGCCAAGGTCTCCGGCGCCCTCGACGAAGGCCTTCTGCTCCTCCATCGTGGCGATCACCGGATGGGTGGTCTGCGGGTCGAACTCGCTGGAGGACGCGTCCGCGATACCGACGACGTTGCGGGCGTACTCGATCACCATGCACTGCAGCCCCAGGCAGATGCCCAGTGTCGGCACACCCTTGGTGCGGGCCCACTTCAACGCCCCGAGCTTGCCCTCGATGCCACGAACGCCGAAGCCCCCCGGGACGATGACCGCGTCGACTCCGCCGAGCGCCTTCTGGGCACCCGCGTCGGTCTGGCACTCGTCGCTGGCCACCCAGCGGATCGAGACCCTGGCGTCATGGTGGAAACCACCGGCGCGCATGGCCTCGGTGACCGACAGATAGGCGTCCGGCAGGTCGATGTACTTGCCCACCAGGGCGATCTCGACGGCATGCTGGGGGTTGTGCACCCGGCGCAGCAGCTCGTCCCAGTCATGCCAGTCGACATCGCGAAAGGGCAGACCCAGGCGCCGGATGACATAGGCATCGAGCCCCTCCGCGTGCAGCACCTTGGGGATGTCGTAGATGCTCGGTGCGTCGACCGCAGCCACGCACGCATCGGTGTCGACGTCGCACATCAGCGAGACCTTGCGCTTGACGCTCTCGGGGATCTCACGGTCGGCGCGCAACACGATGGCGTCGGGCTGGATACCGACCTGTCGCAGCGCAGCCACCGAGTGCTGGGTCGGCTTGGTCTTCAGCTCACCGCTCGGTGCGAGGTAGGGCACCAGCGAGATGTGCAGGAAGAAGACGTTGTCGCGGCCCACGTCATGGCGAACCTGGCGGGCAGCCTCCAGGAAGGGCAGGGACTCGATGTCGCCGACGGTGCCGCCGATCTCGGTGATGATGATGTCTGGACGGTCCTTGGCCGAGACGTCGGCCTGCTCGCGCATCCGTGACTTGATCTCGTTCGTGATGTGCGGGATCACCTGGACCGTGTCGCCGAGGTACTCCCCGCGACGCTCCCGGGCGATCACCTGGCTGTAGACCTGGCCGGTCGTGACGTTGGCCGAGCCCACCAGCGGGACGTCCAGGAACCGCTCGTAGTGGCCGATGTCCAGGTCGGTCTCCGCGCCGTCATCGGTGACGAAGACCTCACCATGCTGGAACGGGTTCATCGTCCCGGGATCCACATTGAGGTAGGGGTCGAGCTTCTGCATCGTCACCCGAAGACCGCGGGCGCGGAGCAGATGTCCGAGGCTTGAAGCCGTGAGGCCCTTGCCGAGCGAAGAGGCGACGCCTCCGGTCACGAAGATGTGTTTTGTCTGCTGCACCACGGGCTTTGACACTACGTCATCAGGAGGGTGTCGGCGTACCACGCCAGCCACCGGGACGCCGTGTCGCGCCCATCCGGCAGCGACCTGGCGACCTCCCGGCCGCGGGCAGATAGGTCAGCACGCAGGCCGGGGTCGGCCAGGACACGGTCGGTCGCCTTCGCGATCGCCTCAGGATCCCCCGGGATGACGAGTAGTCCGGTCCCGGCTACCAGGTCGTGCAGGCCACCGACATCGGTGGCAACCACGGGCGTTCCGGCTGCCATGGCCTCCTGAACGACCAGTGCCCGGGCTTCCCACTGGCTCGGCAGCACGAACACCTCTGCCGCACGAAGCCATCGGTCGGCGTCGCTGCGCGCCCCGACGAAGTGGACGGGCGCGCCCAGAGCGCGCGCCTGCTCCCGCAGATCGGCCAACAGCTGCGGGTCTCCGTCGCCAAGGACCACCCAGGTGCACGCGTTGCGCAGCCGGGAAGCCGCCTGCACCAGCACCGGAAGGTTCTTCTGAGGCGCGATCCGCGAGATCGTGACGACGAGCGGCACCGCGAAGTCCTCCTGGTCCAGGGCGAGGTCACCGAGCAGGGTCTGGCGGAGCAGGGTGTGGCGGAGCAGGGTGTGGCGGAGCAGGGCTCGGGTCGGCTCGTCTGCGGGTTGCTGCACGAGCAGCTCTGGGACTCGGGGGGAGGACACCTCGGCCAGCTCGGCTCGACGCGCCCCGAACGCCAGCGCTTC
Organism: Phycicoccus sp.; assembly: GCA_043721575.1. Taxonomy (GTDB): domain Bacteria; phylum Actinomycetota; class Actinomycetes; order Actinomycetales; family Dermatophilaceae; genus UBA4719. The sequence continues at coordinate 3,389 of JAYSQM010000006.1, read as the reverse complement.
CCTGACCAGATCGCTGCTCGCCCCGGTCACGAGATCCGCGCGACCCGCCACCCAGCGCTGCGCGAGCCGTTTGAGACCTTGTCGGCCACTGCCCTCCAGGACCGTATTATGTTGGGAGACAATGAGTTTCGGCCCCTTTCGCGGGTCTCGCATGCCCAGCGTTGACAGGGTTGCCAACAGCCCGCCCCGGTGGCCGTGGGCGTGCACGATGTCGCTGGTCGAGACCAGCCGCCTGAGCAGCCTGAAGTCCCGCAGCGCCCGGACCGGCCCGGCAGACCCTGGCCACCACAGTCGCACCGGCCCGAGGTCGAAGCACTGGGCGGTGAGCGGGTGGGTCACCACTATGACGTCCACCCCACGGTCCCGCAGGTCCGCACTGAGCTCGGCGACATGGGTTCCGATGCCACCTGTGCTGCGGCCGAGCAGCATGATCACCTTCACCGAGCTCTCCCTGGGAGTTTTGCCAACACCAGTCGCGCCGACTCACGATCGCCGATCCAGATCGAGGCTGCGCACAACGCCACGACGGCGATCGCGACCAGCAGGGCCACCGCGGCACCAGCCGCAAGGCCCTGCGGGCGCAGAGCTCCGGCGATGGCACGACCTGCAGCGGCCGAGAGGACGCCCGCGCCAAGGGCCACCACTGCAGTGCGACCCAGGCCCCGGAACACCTGCGGACCCCACGCGCGACGAACCGCGACAATGAGCCCGATGGCAGCAACCGTCATACCGAACGAGCTGGCAAGACCCAACGCCTGCAACGTGTTTCGCGGCCCAGCGTTTTCGCTGAGCACCACGAGGGGCACGATGGCGGCGACCAGCCAGCCGAGAGCGACGAATCCACCGGCGACGGCAGGACGACCCTGGACGTACAAGGCACGGGTGAGCAGCGCGGCCAGGCCGAAGCCGACCAGTCCCGGCGCGAAGGCACTCAGGGCCTCGGGTAGGGCCGCCAGCGCCTCCTGGCCGGCGCGACTGTGCCGGCCGGCGTCCAGCGCGCTGAAGAACGCACCGGTGGGCACGGCGATGGCGAAGAGGAGGGCGGCGCCGGCGCAGGTGGCGACGATGATGGCCCGCGCCGAGGTGGCCAGCGTCCACTGCGCGCGCTCGACCGACGCCTGGTCCGAGGCCGTCGACAGTGCGGCCTGTTCTGAACCCGCCGCCAGCGCCGGAAAGGCTGAGATGGCGACGGGAACGGCCAGTACGGCATACGGCAGGAGGTAGACGGCCTGGACGTAGGTGTAGACGTTCAGGGTGCCGGTGCCACCGCGATGCTGGGACACCCACAAGGTCACCAGCACGGCGATCTGTTGCGCGACCAGGGCAAGCAGTCCGGCTCCGGCCAGTGATGCGGCTCGCCCCGCCACACCATCAGGAAAGGTCCACGTCGGACGCAGCCGGATGCCGGCTCGGTGCACCGGAATCAACAGGGGCAGGCTCAACGCCACCACGCCGAGCGTCGTTCCGGCCGCCAGCACCGTGGAGGCCTGGCTGGGCAGTCGCGCAAGGTCGTTCCCCTTCCCCTGCGCCAGGGCCGCATAGAGCAGGTATGCCGCCATCACCACGACGCTGGACAACAGCGGGGCCACGGCTGCGGCGAGGAAGCGTCGATGCGCCTGGAGCACTCCGGCAAGGACGATGGCGACGCCGTACAGCGCAATCTGGGGCGCGAAGACCACGAGCATTGATGCCATCAGATCCGTTGAGCCAGAACAGCTCCGGCTGTCGAACAGGAGCGTCGACACAGGTGCCGCGGCTGCCGCCATCAGGATGGAGAGCGGCACCAGCACGGTCAGCGCCCAGGTGAGCAAGGCCGACGCGGTCCGGTTGGCCGCGGCCCGGTCCCTGCGGGCCAGCTGGCCGGCGATGATCGGAACGGCGACCGCCGCCAGGGCTCCGCCCGCTGCGACCTCGAAGACGACATTCGGCAGCTGGTTCGCCGCCTGGTAGACACTGCCGACGCAGGTGGTCCCCACACTCTGGGAGAACACCAGCCAGCGACCGAAGCCGAAGACCCGCGCCGCCAGGGTGACCACCGCGATGAGGCCGGCGGCCGCGAACACCCCGGGCGCCGCCTTGCCGGCCCACGCCGAGGTCTCGTCGTGGCCAGTCACCGCGTCACCTCTTCACCGTGTCACCGCGTCACCGCGTCACCGCGGCGGACGGCCGAGCGCGTCGAGCTCGCGCAAGCCCGGCGTCGACTCGATCACCGTGGTGAAGCTGACCTTCTCCGAGGCGAGCGTGAGGACCGTCACGACCGCGAGCGCGAGAAGTCGGCCAGGCAAACCTGTGCGCGCCACCAGAGCGGTTCCGAGCAGGGCACCGGCGCTGTTGGCCCCGGTGTCCCCGAGCATGCTCCGGCCCGCCAGGTCATCGGGTAGGGCGCCTATCGCCGCACCCGCCGCACCCGCCGCGGCGCCGGCAGCAGCGGTAAACAGCTGGGTTCCGCGTCCGCCTGCGACGATCGGCACTGCGAGCAGCAGAACGACCTTGAGCGCACGCCCCGGGCGCAGGTCGAGCAGGTTGGCGATGTTGGCCGAGCCCGCGATGACGGCCCCGCCGGCGAGTGTGGCCATCGCCCCGGTCCGTACCCGCGACCGGTCAACGATCCACGCGCTCAACAGGCCCGTAACCCCAAGACCGGCAATCTTGATGGCCCCGGTCGTCACCTCGCCGCGGCGGGCCGCAGCCAGGTGGCCGCGCAGACCCTTGCGGGAGCTGTCACCGACCAGGTCATCGAGCGCACCGAAGGCGCCGGCACCCAGACCCGCGACGACCGCGGGGGCACCGGCACCACCGGCGAGGGCTCCGGTGACCGCACCCACGGCAAACGCAGGACCTTCGAGCAAGCTCACGGGGCGACCCGCGTGGTTCGTCCGGGTCCATCGTTCGGCGCCCCCGGGTGGGTGGCCCTTCAGGAGTGCGGCCGCGGCCCACGAGGAGAGCGCGCCGACGCAGAAGGCACCCAGGGCGCTCGCTGTGGCCCCTCGCCCCTCGCGCTGGTCGCCCTCAAGAACGATCCCCGGTCGCCCCCGGCTCACTGCTTGGCCGTGGTGTCCGGCGCGATCGCCTTGGCGTCAGCGGCCAGGCCGTACTGCCCGCCACCGCCCGCGTACTGCTGCGCGAGCGCCAGCACGAGCGTGGTCTGTCCCATGGGCAGCTCCGCGTCGTCAACCGTCGAGGCGACCTTGGCTGCTTCGGAGTCCTTGCGGATAGCGGCCACCAGATCCGCGGACATGGTCCGGTCAGTGGTGTTGGACACGGTGGCGACCACGGCCCCCGACCCACCCGCATCCAGCGAGCGAACGAGCTGTACGTAGGCCGCCAGCCGGGCGTCGGTGTCCTGTTGGGTTGAGCCCTTGACCGGTCCACCCAGGAAGACGACGCTC
>JAYSQM010000005.1:0-5129 GCA_043721575.1 Phycicoccus sp. | reverse complement strand
GGGCAACCCCTGATGGCCTCGCCCAACGCGGTGGCTTCGGCCGGCGTCATCTCCACGACCAATCGGCCACCGCCCTCGATCGGCATGCGCAGCACGATGCCGCGGCCTTCCTTGGTGACCTCGAGCGGCCCGTCTCCGGTCCTCGGCTTCATCGCCGCCATGGGTATCCCTCTTCCGTTGCTTGCGTGGAGCCCTCTTGCCCATCATTATCGCGCCAACGTCCCCCAGTACGAAATCTGGATCAGACAGACTGTGCGTTGTGCATGCCCGCTCCGCGTTGTTCGACCTCTACGGCGACCACCTGACGTCCGGCGGCAACTGGGCTCCCATCGCGGGGATCGTCCGCTTGTTGGGCACCGTCGACGTCGCACCACCCGCGGTACGGACGGCTGTGAGCCGGATGGTGCGTGAGGGCTGGCTCGAGCCCAGTGAGCGCGAGGGCCAACGCGGGTATGCCGCGTCGACGCGTGCACGCGCCAGGCTGGGTGAGGCGCGGTCCCGGATCTACCGCACGCGTGATCCCCACTGGGACGGCCGGTGGCACGTCGTCATCGTCCAGCACGCGACCGACCGGGCCGCACGTGGGCGCGTGACCGCAGCCCTGGGCTACCTCGGATATGCCCGGATGGCTCCGGACACCTGGGTCGCCCCGCGGAGCAGCGCCGACCTGGCGGACTCGCTGGCCGCTGAGCAGCTGGGCAGCAAGGCGTTCTTCAGCCACTACGCCGCGGGCGCAGACACCCTGGCCGCCGAGCTGTGGGACCTCGAGGAGCTGGACACGGCATACCGGCACTTCATCGGGACCACCCGTGAGCTGCTCGCGCGACTTCGTCCCGACCTCACTGCCGAGCGCGGGTTCGCGATCCGCACAGCCTTCGTCCACGAGTGGCGCAAGTTCCTGTTCCTGGATCCGGACCTGCCGGCAGAGGTCCTGCCGCCCGACTGGCCCGGCCGCGAAGCCGCCGCGCTGTTCACCACCACTGCAGCGTCACTGCTGCCGTTGGCACGAGAGTTCGTCAACAGCTGCCTCGGCGCAGACGACAAGACAAGGAGCTGACCGCACATGCACGAGCACGAGAGCGCACCCGAGGCACAGGGCCGGGCTAAGACCCCGGACCCGACTTCACCCGCAGTGCTGCTGGACGTCACCGACGGTGTGGCGACGGTGACCCTGAACCGTCCCGAGGCGATGAACGCGCTGGACATAGCCACCAAGGACATCCTGCTCGCGACCCTGCAACAGGTGGCGGAAGACCGCGCCGTGCGGGTTGTGGTGCTGACGGGCACCGGGCGGGCCTTCTGTGTGGGCCAGGACCTGCGCGAGCACATCGGCCTGCTCACGAGCCGGGACGAGTCCCTATGGTCAACGGTGCCGGAGCACTACAACCCCATCGTCGAGCTGCTCTCGACCATGAACAAGCCCGTCATCGCCGCGATCAACGGCGTCGCTGCCGGCGCAGGTGCGTCCTTCGCGTTCGCCGCCGACCTGCGCATCATCGTCGACACGGGCGGGTTCAACCTGGCGTTCGCCGGCATCGCGTTGTCGTGTGACTCGGGAGCGAGCTGGACCCTGCCGCGACTGATCGGCACTACCAAGGCCAAGGAGCTGCTGATGTTCCCGCGCACCGTCCCTGCGACCGAGGCGCTCGAGCTGGGCATGGTCAACCGCGTGGTGAGTGCCGAGGAGTTCCCCGCCGTCGTCGACGAGCTGGCCCGGACCCTGGCCACGGGCCCGACCCTGGCCTATGGCTCCATCCGCCGCTCGATGGCCTTCTCCGCAGGTCACCCGCTGAGCGAGGCCCTGGCCCAGGAAGCCGACCAGATGGCGCTCACCGGTGGCAGCCAGGACCACGCCGCCGCGGTGGCGGCGTTCATCGCCAAGGAGAAGCCGACCTTCCAGGGACGCTGAAGCCGCTGACCTGAAGGACACGCACACTCGGGGGGCTGCAGGTTCAGGGGACGCGGCGGATCAGCGTGTAGCCGTCGCTGTCATTGACGAGCAGGTAGGTCGTGCCGGGGTGCAAGGACTCGGCGAACTGCACCGGATCACGAGGCGCGCTCCCGCCCGCGTAGGCGTCGATCAGGACAAACTGTGGTATTACCGGTGCGGCACCACCGATCCAGAACACCCGGGTTCGGTGCGTGAGCCTGGCCATCAGACCGATGTCGGTCTCGACCGTCGCGCCGTCGGGGATCTCCGACAAGATCCGCTCGGCGGCTGGAGCACGAGGGCTTGGCCGGTAGGTCGCGGGATCGACCAGGTCGCGGAACGCATAACGCGTGCCGAGAAACAGCCCCACGAGAACCGCCAGGGTCGGGGCCGCGCGGGCGTACCAGCGCAACGGCCGCCAGCGGCCGCGCCGGGCACGCACCACCCCGTCGACCAGAGCAGCGAACACGATCGCCATCAGCACCAGGTCGTAGTGGAACCACTGTCCCCAGTAGTTCTGGTTGGTCGAGACAAAGCGCCAGGCCAGCGTCGGCAGCACCAGTACCAGCAGCGGCGACCGCAGGGCCAGGAACGCCGTCACCCCCAACAACAACAGCACCGTGGTTGCTCTGGGCCCGGGTGTCACCACATCGACTGGCAGGTCGAGAATGCGGTTCAGCAAAGAGTCACCCGTTCCCGGCTGTGACGCCAGCCTGGACCAGCCGGAAGGGCTGCCGTTCGCGCTGAAGTGCGGGATCAGGACCGTCATCGTGAGCACGAACGAGGCAAGGCCGAAGACTGCCAGGCCCACACCCCATCGCCGTGCACCGCTGAGCACGAGCAACAGCCCGATGGCGGCGACCGTCACTCCGAGGTCCTCCATCACCAGGACGAGCGGGGCCGCCCAGGCCACCACCCCTACCCAACGACCCGCGAGGAGCGCCTCGAGCGAGAACGCCAGCAACGGCACCGCCAGGCTCACGCTGTGGAAGTCGAAGTCCACCGCGGCCGCGATGCCGTAGGACATGCCGAACGCCAAACCGATCGCGACCCCGCCCCAGCGGCCCACGTGACGCATTCCCGCGCGGGTGATGGGTACGACACCCAAAGCGATCACCACGGCCTGTCCGACGAGCAGCGTCACGGGGCTCGGGAACAACCGATAGAACGGCGCGAAGACCGCGATGGCCGGGTTCCAGTGGTCGCCCAGGAAGTTGGCGCCGGCACCCTCGATGTCGACGATCGGAGCCTGAAGGTGGGCATAGTGGCGGATTGCCTGCTCGTAGATCCCCAGGTCGAACGACCGTGTCCCCAACCGCTCGAACCGGGCCACCGAGATCGTCGCATAGAGGCCGGCGAAGACCAGTGCCATCGCCCAAGGCAGCGCCCGCTCCCAGGTCGAGCGACGTGGCGTCACAGCTCTGGTGCCGTCGGCCTCATCAGACGCCCGTCTCATCCTCCACCCCTGTGGCAGCCGGCCAGATGATCGTCCACGAGCCCGCAAGCCTGCATCGCGGCATACACGGTGGTGGGGCCTACGAAGACAAAACCATTGCGCTTCAATGCTTTTGCCAACGCAATGGACTCTGTGGAGGTCGCGGGGACATCAGCGGAATGGACCGGTTGGGGGCGCCCGACCGGCGCGAAGGACCACAACAGCTGATCGAGCCCACCGTGGTCGCGCAGCCGAACCACGGCCAGGGCGTTGGTGATGGCAGCCCTGATCTTGGGTCGGTTGCGCACGATCGACGAGTCGGCCATCAGGCGTTCGACGTCGGCCTCACCGAAGGCCGCGACGGTCTCGGCGTCGAACCCGGCGAAGGCTGCCCGGAAGCCCTCTCGCTTGCGCAGGATCGTGAGCCAGGACAGTCCCGACTGGAAGGCCTCGAGCGTCAGTCGCTCATAGAGCAGGGTCTCGCCGTGAACCGCGACGCCCCACTCTTCGTCGTGGTAGGCCATGTAGTCGTCCGTGCTCCCGGCCCACCAACAGCGAGCCACGCCGCTGTCGTCGACCACGAGGCCGGCGGAGCTCAATGTCGCCCTGAGGTGTGTTGCCCTGAAGATCGCACGGCCTCGGCGGCCATGTCGTCGATCACCTTGGCGAACAACGCCTCATTGACGCGGTCCGTGAGGGGGGCCAGCAACCTGCCGAGAGGTATCGGCCTGATGACGATGTTCTCGCGCCACACCAGCAGCGTCTGCTTGCCACCCGCGATGGGCAGCACGCTCACCTCGGCCCATCCGGCCAGCAGGCGCCCGACCTTGACCAGTCGAAACGCCCCTGGTCCTGCGCCGGACGTAGGAGCCCAGGCCGTGATGCGCATCGCATCGCAGAAGCGCAAACGGCCGACGCCGGTCAGTCCGTCGAACGACCAGCCGACACGCGTCGGCCCCTGGTCGAGACGCATTCTGGTCAGCGGCATCCAGCGTGCGTAGCCCGCCCAGTCGGTGATGACGTCCCACACCTGCGCTGGCGGCACAGCGACAATGCGCTCGATCGCAAACGTTCCCATCGCTTGGTCACTGCTCCCGTAGGCCGCTGCTGACGCCGTGCGAGTCGCCCGCAGAAGGCAAAGTGGCCCCCGTGGCGGGCAACGAGGCGACCTCGGACTCGAGCTCGCGCAGACGTGCGCTCAGGGCGTCGATCACGTGGTCGACCTGGTCCATGCGGTACCCGCGCAGCGCCTGGTCGAACTGCAGCTGCCTGATGTCGTCGGCGGACAGCGACCCGGCCGGGACGCCGATGAAGGCGTGGCTGGACGTGGGTTCGGCCATGAATCCCCCGATCCGGCCCATGACGGCAGCGGCCGTCAGTCCGATCAGCAGGACCACGATGAGCAGCAGGAACACGATCACGAGATGATCGTGTCATGCCTCACCACGTTCCCCCCGGCCGCAACCTTCGTCTGCGCGGCCGTACGTTCGCCCCAGGCGAGACGGGCCTGCTGGCGATCATCAACCGCACACCCGACTCCTTCTACGACGAGGGGCGCTATCTGGACGACGAGGCCGCCCGATCGGCCGTCGCGCGCGCCGTGGCGGACGGAGCCGACGCCGTAGACATCGGAGGGGTCAAGGCTGGCCCGGGACCGGAGGTCAGCGCCGCCGAGGAGCTGCGCAGGGTGGTGCCGTTCGTCGCCGCGATCCGCGCGGCCCATCCCGACCTGGTGATCAGCGTCGACACCTGGCGGGCCAGCGT
>JAYSQM010000004.1:0-9784 GCA_043721575.1 Phycicoccus sp. | reverse complement strand
ACCGGAAGCCGATCGGTGACCATTGGTCCGGTGGCCGAGGTTTCTCGCGGCCATCGCAGTGTAGGGCGGCCTTTCTCTACCGCCTACTTCGGCTCCAGGTACTTTCTTGCCGTGGCGACCTTCATGTAGAGCCGCAGGTCCTGGCCGCCGGTGGACTTGAACCCCTGACGGGAGTACCAGGCGATCAGGCCGGGGTTGTCTGCGTCGACCACGATGATCTGGCCACCGCCCAGGTCGACGCTGGCCACGATCTTCTCAAGTGCCTCACGAAGGAGCTGGGCGCCCCACTGGTGGTCCTTGTCGCCGCGCAGGGATCTGTCCAGGGCGAGCTTGGCCAGCAGCCAGGCGGGAGCAGCACGCAGCACGCCACGTTGCAATGACTTGGGCATGTCGTCTCGCACGACCACGGTCGGGCAGATCGCGTAGTAGCCGGCCACCCGCTCCTCGGCGCCCGGGTTCACTTGCTGCAGCAGCAGGTAGACCATGCTGGAGCCGGCCTCGACTGCGTTGGCGGCGTGTTGGACAAGCCATTCGTTGTAGGCCGGCTCGCCGCAGTCGAAAGCTCTCAGGTCAAAACCGGGGGTCAGCTTGGTGACCCGGTAGACCGGTGAGGTCACTGAGTGATCAGCCTCGGTAGCTTGGCCAGCTTGGCCAGCTCGGGGGACTCATCGGGGATGTCGAGGGAGGCCATCATGGTGTCGAACACCGTTGGCGACATGAGGGTTACGTCGGAGCGGGCGACGATCTTCTCGGCCGCCATGCGGGCCGCGTCGGCGACGAACGCCGACTTGGTGACGTGGAGCAGGTCTGCCGCCTCCGAGATGAGCTGGTCTGTGGCCTCGTCGGTGCGCAGCTCAAGGCGGCGGGTCTTGGTCGTTGTCATGGTGATACCTCCGCACACCACTGTACGGGATTTGTACGGCAATTGCGAGATGGGGGCGGCGATCGACAGGATGACAAGCGCGCGCGTGTGCCCACAGCCGCACTCCACAAAAGTAGGCAACGACCCCACCATCAGCCGCGCATCATACCCACCAGGTGCGCCGCGTACGTGCTCTGCGACGGCAGATGGCGACTCGGCCGCGACTTTGCAAGCAGGGACCCTGGGGCACTGCAACCAATTTTCAGCGTGCCATTGGCGTGCCATTTCCGCGGGCATCCAAGGGACACTCCAGGCCGCTCCGGACCGCGAAACTCGCAGGGAACCAAGCACATACCCATAGGTTCGAGCAGTTCCCAAGCTGATAGTGCGGGTTCGATTCCCGTCACCCGCTCCACACACGAAAAGCGTTGCAGCAGTTGGGGACTTGTGAACTCCACTTCTACGTTGTCCGTCGGTCTTGACCCACTTCAGAACACTGTGGGCGATCCGTGGGCCATCAGACTCCCATGTCAGCACCTGCCGGCAGTTGGTTCTCGGTCCCCGTCAGAAGATGGAGAGGGTGGGCAACAGCTGCTGAGCCGCTTGGAGGAGCCCCTTGGCGTCCCGAATGGCTCTTTGCGCTTCGTCATGCGTGGTGGTCTCGCCTGGCCCGGTGGGGTACTCGAGTTCGTTGCGTCGTCGCCGCATTGCTCCAAAGGGCCGGAACCCGTCGCCAAACTGGGCACGCAGAGCCACTTCGACTGCATAGTGCCCGCCTGAAGTCGTTGGGCGCAGGTCCTGGTGGGCAAGGATCGCGGTGCCGGAGTATCGGGCGGCGTCGTAGGCAAGGACGTACGCACTGTCGGGGTCTTGGTCGGCTATCTCGCCTGCTGTTTCGAGGGTGCGCAACGCCTTCTGGAGTAGGTGTGCGCCGTTGGCCTGTCCCCCGATGACTTGCTGCAGCTGCTTGTTGGCGATCAACTGCTCGATCTGGGCTTCGCCTCGGGGCCAGCGGCTCATGACGCGGCCTTCCCTACTGGGGTGACGTCGACCGTGGGTGAGGCCTTGATCTGGAGGACCAAGGAGTCGGCATCGTCGGCCCACTGCTCGGGCGTCCGGATGACTGGGTTGACCTGCATGCCGAGGCGCGCCTGAGCCCGGTCGGCCGCGTCGTAGACGTCGGCTCGGTCGAGGTTTCCGACGACAAGCACATCGACGTCGTTCGGCGGAGGACCGGGTGTGCCGTGATACCGGACAGCCCAAGAGCCGTAGATCAGGACCTGTTCGGCGTTGGTCAGGTCGAACTCTTCACCGATGACCGTCTCCGGTCCGAAGGTGGCTTCCAGGAGCTGGGTGAGTGGAGCTGCGGCTCGGTTGCTCAGATTCGCGCGCAGGAGCCTTGCTCGGCCGAGGGTGCGGTCCTGCAGGATCCCGGCACCCACGAGGCGCTGCGCCTCACGCTGGAGCGTGGTCAGTGGCACGTCGAGTCTCTTCGCAAGCTCGGTGAGGGTGTACTCGTGCTCGGGGTGAAGGAGGAGCCAGGCGAGCAACACTGCCTGGTGCTTGGAGCGAAAGATCGGCATCAGCGCCGGGGCCTCACTACGCATAACTGGAATATATCGCCCGGTTATAGGTAGACGCAAGACCCCACCAGATGTGGTTAGGCGCATCGGAGGGGACTACGGATCACACGTCCAACCCTGCGCCCTGATCAGCTGGTCCGAGGTCTCGTCGTGCCATTCGCGTGCCATTACGTCGGGCGCCCAGGGGACACTCCGGGCGCGAATACCGTTGCCTGCATACGGGTTTGCAACCCGTCAACTTCTGCGCCAGGCAGTCATGACGATTCGCCTGACGGGCAGTTCTCCCCATGTGCCGAAACGTCCCCGGCCGCTAAGGTCTGCGCCAGGGAGAATACACAGGACACGAGGGGGATCTTGAGCCAGTTGTTGGGAGCGAATACCGGCGTTCTGGACGCAATCGCGGAGTCGTTGAGCGCCGACGCCCGAAGAGTGCAGGACATCCGCACCCTGGCACAGCACGCTGTGGCCGAGCTGCAGGCCGGCTGGAGTGGTCCCGACCTGTTGCACCTGACCCAGCAGTGGGAGCAGCGGGCGTCGCCACAGCTGGCCGGAGCGTCCGCGACCCTGGACACCTGCGCCGCGCAGCTCCGAGCGCAGTCGGCCGCACAGCGCGGGGCCAGCAGCGACGACGGCAGTGGCACGGGTGCGCTCCCCGCCGGTATGGCGTCAAGCGCCGCGCTCGGGATCCCCTTGCTCGTTGCTTCAGGTGGCAATCCACCGCCGGCGTCTCCGCCGAAGCACGGGTCGCCGGCGGACAACGCCATCTGGTGGAGGTCGCTGGGCCTACAGCAGCAAGAGCAGGTGATCAAGGAACACCCGGACTGGATCGGCAACCGCGATGGGGTCGCGTTCACCGCCCGGGATCAGGCCAACCGGGCGCTGCTCAGGGTCGACCGGGCCCGCTTCGTGGCCGACCGAGAGCGCCTCGAGGCCGACCTGGCTGGCGACTGGTCCGGGGGCGCCTTCACCAACGACGACGCAGCACTGGCACAGGTCAAGGACAAGCTGGCTTCGCTCGATGCGATCGATCAGACGCTGGCCAGAACCGGTGCGCGCCAGCTGCTCGTCCTGGAGATGGGACCGGAGCGGGCGCAGGCAGCCATCGCTCGGGGCAACGTCGACACCGCCGACAACGTGGCAGTCTTCGTTCCGGGGCTGTCGTCCACCGTCAACGACAGCATGAAGGGCTACGACGACACCATGGATCAGCTGCAGCACAGGGCCGAGCTGGAGAGCAAGCGCGCCAACGCCAACCAGTCAGCCGCGACGGTGACGTGGATCGGCTACCAGGCTCCTCAGTGGAGCGAGACCTTCGGCAGCAACTCGGTGTCCCTCGACAACGCCGCCAAGGACGGCGCAGCGCAGCTGGTGCCCTTCCTCCAGGGGATCGGCGCCGCCCGCGAGCACGACGCCCACCTGAGCGTGCTTGGCCATTCGTACGGCTCGACCACGGCCGGCCTGGCCCTGCAGCAGAACACCGGAGTGGACGACGTCGTGTTCTTCGGCTCTCCTGGACTCCACACGAATCAGGTCAAGGACCTGTTGGTGCCCGACGGGCACGCCTACTACATCGAGGCTCGGTGGGACCCCGTGGGCGACCTCGGGACCTTTGGCATCGACCCCTCACACCTGGACGGGATCGAGCACGCGTCGGCGAAGGAGTCAACCGTGGTGGACCCGTTGACCGGCGAGATCCGACACTTCGCGGAGGTCACGGGCCACAGCTCGTATCTGGTCAATGACAGCACCAGCCAGTACAACATGTCCGTGGTCGTGGCCGGTGTCCCGGACCGACGGGTCTACGACGGCGGTGAAGGCGCCGGAGATGTCCTCTCATTGCCCGTTCCGGGGACGTACCGATGAGCACGGTTTCCAGAGTTTCCACAGTGCTGGCCGGCATCGCGTTGTTGGCTATGACTGCGGGATGCAGCAGTGCAGCCAAGGAGAGTGGAATGAACCAAGCTTTCGCCGAGTTGATGAAGCGCCCGAACCTCACCCAGGTCGAGGCCGACTACCAGTCGATGTTCCAGACCATCCGCGAGCGCCTGGTCGCTGAGGTGGGGGTGGCCGAGTGGGTGCCCGATGAGGAGCCGATCAGCGGGTCTTCGTGCAGCGGTGACATCTCAAACCTTGAGGGCGCCGAACAGCGCCGCTACGACGCCGGCATGTCACCGGGGAACCTCCCGGACGCCAAGTGGGACCGGGCGGTCGCGATCGTGACCGCGGTGGCCAAACAGCACGGGTTCGGGGCGCCGAAGGTGATCGTCAGCGGTCCGAGCGATCATGAGGTCTCGTTCCGCAACACCTACAACGGGGAGCTGCTGTTCGGCACCGGAGGCAACACGATCCTCGGCGGGAGCACGGGGTGTCACCTCACCGAAGAGGCCCACCAGCGCGGCACACCGGTGCCACCGAAGTACTGACTCAAGCCTCCGGGCCGTATGCCGCGACGGGTCCCGTCACGCTCACGCGGACCAACGTGTCGGGCACCGGCACCGACGTCCCGGAGACCCGTGCGGTCACCAGCCGCCCCGACGCCAGGACCCGAAGGTGCACCGCGGCGTCGTGTCCGAAGTAGCTGACGTCGACCACCTGCGCCTCTACTCCCACCTGCGGGGAGCCAACCATCGAAGAGCCGACCAGCTCGATCTGTTCGGGACGCACCAGCAGGCGCGCCCGGCCGCCGTCATAGCCCGCCATGACGTGCAGCCGACCCAGGTCGGAGGATGCCGAACCGTCCACGACGTCGGCGTCGACCACGACTGCCGCACCCACGAACTCGGCAACCCTCAGGTCGGCGGGCGCTCGGTACACCTCGTGAGGGGTGCCCACCTGCGCGATGATCCCGTCGCGCATCACCGCTACCTGATCGGCCAGCGACAGGGCCTCGGACTGGTCGTGGGTGACCAGCACCGCAGTGGTCTGCGTGGCCTTCAGCGCACCAAGGACCGCACGACCGGTGCTTTCGCGCAGGCCGGCGTCCAGCGACGAGAACGGCTCGTCCAGGAGGATCAGTGACGGCCGAGGCGCCAGCGCCCGGGCCAAGGCCACGCGCTGTTGCTGGCCACCGGACAGCTGATGCGGAAAGCGTTGTCGCACAAGAGGGTTGAGCCCCACGAGAGCCAGCAGCTCCTCGACCCGCTGACCGGCACGGCGCTCGCGACCCGACAGACCGAAGCCGATGTTGTCGGCGACGTCAAGGTGCGGGAAGAGTGCACCCTCCTGCGGCACGTAACCGACGCGACGGTGCTGTGGGGCAACGAACCGGCCGTCCCCGGAGACCAGCTGCTCGCCCAGGAGGATCTCGCCGGAGTCCGGCGCGTCGAAGCCGGCAATGAGGCGCAACAACGTGGTCTTGCCGCAACCGGACGCGCCGAGGATCGCGGTCAGGCTCTCCTCGGGCACCGTGAGATCGATGCCTCGCAGAACCTCCGAGGAGCCGAAGGCCTTGGTCAGGTTGCGGACGGTCACAGCGGTCATGCGGACATCGACCTCCAGCGATCACGCGTGAGAAGCAGGGTCACCGGTGCGGACAGGATGACCATCAGCGCGGCATACGGAGCAGCTGCTCCATAGGCAATGCTGCTGCTGTTGCTCCAGAACTGTGTCGCCAGGGTCCGGGTGCCGATCGGCGCCAGCAGCAAGGTGGCGGTCAGCTCGGTCACGACGGCGAGGAAGACCAGCGCCGCACCGGCGCCGAGCCCCGGCGCGATCAACGGCAGCGTCACCCGTCGCAGCGTCTCCAGTGGGCCGGCGCCGAGCGCGTGCGCGACGTCGTCGAGCACCGGCGGTGCCTGGTCCAGGGCGGACCGGACACTGACCATCGCCCGTGGCAGGAACATGATCGCGTAGGCGAACATCAGCAGCACCACCGTCTGGTAGACCGGCCGGGCGAACCGGATGGAGACGGTGACTAGCGCCAGCGCCACCACGATCCCGGGGACGGCGTTGCCGAAGTAGGTGCTGCGCTCCAGCAGGATGGTCAAACGTCCCCGCCGCCGGACACACAGCCACGCGATCGGGAAGGCCAGTGCCATCGTCAGGATCGCGCCGGCCACACCGAGGCCGAGCGAGGTCGCGGTCGTGGCCGCCAGGTCGCCAACGGGGAAGTCCGTGGACGAGCCGGTGATCAGCCAGAACACCAGGCTCCCCAGCGGTACGCCGAGGGCGAGGGTCGTGAGGCCGCCGACAGCGACCAGTGAGGGACCCGCTGCCCGACCGAGTCGTCGCCGCGGGATGGTTCGGGCGCTACCCCCGCCCAGGCGCGAGTAGCGGTGATGGCCGCGCAACCGAAGCTCGAGGGTGAGCAGCAGGAGGCAGGACAGCAGCAGCACGCCAGCCAGCATGTTCGCGGCGGGCCCGTTGAAGGACGAGCGGTACAGGTCGTAGATGGCCGTGGTGAAGGTCGGGAAGCGCAACATCTGCAGCGCACCGAACTCGGCGAGAATGTGCAGCGCCACGATCAGCGACCCACCCAGCAGAGCGGGGCGCAGCTGGGGCAGGACGACGCGGGCGAAGGTGCGCCACGGGCCGTAACCGAGGGCCGCAGCGGTTTCCTCCAGGGCGGGGTCCAGCCCGCGCAGCATCGCTGCGACCGGCAGATAGACCAGGGGGTAGTAGGACAAGGTGACGATCAGGGTGGCGCCGGCATACCCCTCGACCCTGGCGGTCAGGGAGACCCAGCCGAAGCTGTTGACGAAGGCCGGCACGGCCAGCGGCGCCACGAGCAGCACGTTCCAGACCCGCCGTCCCGGCAACGTGGTGCGCTCGACCAGCCACGCCGTCCCGGTGCCGACGACGGCAGACAGCCCGACGCAGCCGGCGACGAGCAGGCCTGTGTTTTTGACCAGCTCGCCGACGCGGGGCCGCCAGATGAGGGCGAGCGCCTGGTCCCAGCCGGTCGAGACGACGTAACCGACGACGAAGAACAGCGGGATCAGCGCGACGAGCGCGATCAGCGCGGACAGCACCAACAGCAGGCGGGGGTAGGTCCTCCGGGACCGGCCCCCGCCTGCTGTCAGCAGTGAGGTGAGCTGGGTCAGAGCAGGCCTGCCTGCTGCATCAGCTCGACGACCTTCGGCCCGTTGAGCGTGGCCACGTCGACGGTCGGCGGACTCAGCTCCCCCAACGGCTTGAGCGCCTTGTTGGCCGCAGCACCGTTGCCGATCGGATACTCCAGGGCCGTGCTGTCGGCCAGGACCTTCTGGCCGGCCGCGCTGTTGAGGTACCTGACCAGCTGCTGGGCCTCGGCCTGGTTCTTGCTGGACTTGATCACGCCGGCGCCGGAGATGCTGAGGAACGCCCCGGGGTCCTGGTTGCCGAAGTACTGCAGTTTCACATTGTTGCTGTTGGCCCCGGACTCGGCCTGGTCCTTGTACCAGTAGTAGTGAAAGATCACACCGCTGGCGATCTCGCCCGCGTTGACGGCCTTCATGATGGCGCCGTTGCCTTGATAGACCTTCGCGTTGTCCTTCAGACCCTTGAGCCAGGCAGCGGTGGCGGTCTCACCCTTGAGCGACAGCACCGCGCTGACGACGGCCTGGAAGTCGGCGCCGGCCGGCGAGATCCCGACCTTGCCCTTCCACCGCGGCTGGGCCAGATCCATGATCGAGGCCGGCAGGTCGGCCGCCTTGACCTGTGCCGGGTTGTAGGCGAACACGGTCGAGCGGGCGGCGAAGCCCACCCAGCCCTTGTCGATGGGGGCGAACTGCGCCGGGACCTGGGCCAGCGTGGCGTCGTCAACCTTGGCGAACAGGCCCTTGCTGTCGACCAGGGTCATCGCCGGGGAGTTCTCGGTCACGAAGACGTCGGCAGGGGAGGCGGCGCCCTCCTGGACGAGCTGGTTGCCGAGCTCGAAGTCCTCACCGTTGCGCATGTTGACCTTGATGCCGCTCCGTTTGGTGAAGTCGGCGACCATGAGCGCCATCAGGTCCTCGTGCTGAGCGTTGTACAGCGTCAGCGTCGCCTTGTCGCCTGAACCATTGCCCGCGTCGGTCGAGCTGTTCGAGGTGCCGCAGGCCGTCACGCCGAGCAGCACGGCAACCAGTCCGGCAGCGGCCGCCCGTCCGTTGAACCTCATTCCATCTCCCATGTTCGTTGATAAGGTAAGCCTCACCTTACATGGGTTGGGAGTGCGTCTCACCTGCGCGTCCAGTCCCTGACCTCGTCGGTGGAGGCCGCCGCTAACGCCAGACCGTATGCCGCCAGGACCGACTCGTCGCTCGCGTGCTCCACGCCGGTCAACAGCCCCAGGGCGAACGCCTGACGCTCCGACATCCGGTCGGCCAGATCCTGGAGCAACGCACGGGCCATGAGGCTGTCCTGATGAGCGCCGAGCACCTCCTGCAGCTCCTCCATCCGCTGGGCCAGAGCGTGAGCCGCAGAACTGGCGGACAGGCCTGACACCTCGGCGGCATACCGGGCTCGCTTGGCCGCCTTGCGGACCTCGTGGAGCTCGTCCCCGCCCACGTCGAGCACGCCTTCGGCTGCCTTGGCCGCGCGGTCGACGCGGGCGCAGGCGCGCCCCACCAACGCCGGCAGGGTATGGCGTGTCGCCGCCTTCGCGACCCACGGCGGGTCGGTCACGAACGCCGCGAGAGCGGCCAGCAACGCGGCATACCGTGGGCCGTCCATTGCCGCGATGAGCTTCTCGTGAGCGTGCGAATATCGTTCTGCCAGCTCATTATCCAGGCCTGTGAGCACGTCAGCCAGATCGGCGTCGACGGGTAGGATCGCAGCGGTGCCCTGCAGGTGGGCTCGCATCACCTCGACATCTCGGACCGACCCGAGCACGGTGCCCACCCATTGCAGCTCATCACGCAGACGCTGTGCCTGTGAACCTGTGAACAGCGGTCCGAACGTCGCCATGCTGCTGCGAAATCGCCGGGAAGCAACACGCATCCGGTGAACTGCGTCCGGGCCGTCGACGCGGGCACCCGGCTCGCGCGCCCGCAACTCGTCCACCTGCGTGTGCAGGTAGGCCACGAGCACATCGCGGGAGCTGCGTGCGCGCTTCGCCGCGGTCTTGCTCACGTACCTAAACCTATGCCGCCGGCGGCGGGCACGGCGCGGGGGCGATCAGCCGGTGCCGGTGCTCTCCGTAGCTCTCATTGCTGGCATTGCCCATCAGGCGTTGGCGTCCACCGCTGGCAGGTTCGCGGTGATGCTGCGCACCAGCATCGCCTTGACGATCCGGTCCATGCCCGGGACGACCGCGCCGAACTCGATCACGTAGCGCAGGTGTGAGCCGGTTCCATTGGGAGACAACGACATCACTCCGTGGTGGCCGCGCAGCGGTCCACCCCGGGTGATGCGGTACTCGATCCGCTCGTTCGGCACG
>JAYSQM010000003.1:0-2550 GCA_043721575.1 Phycicoccus sp. | reverse complement strand
GCGGGCGGAGGAGTCCAGGCGCTGGCGCGGATGGGCACCGGTCTGACCAGCATCGGCCGGTTGACCGGTCTGGTGGCCTCGGACCTGTTGCTGGTCCAGGTGCTGCTGATGGCCCGAATCCCATTGGTGGAGAGGGCATTCGGTCAGGACGAGCTGGCCCGGCGTCACCGCTGGGTGGGTTTCTCGTCCTTCAATCTCATGCTCGTCCACATCGTTGCCATCACCTTGGGTTATGCGGCTGTGTCGCCCAAGGGGTTGTGGGGCACGATCGTCGACTTCGTCGTCAACTACCCGGGGATGCTGCTCGCCGTCGCGGGCACAGTGGCACTGGTCGGGGTCACCGTCACCTCGATCAGGGCAGCCCGGGTCCGACTGCGTTACGAGTCCTGGCACCTGCTTCATCTGTACGCCTACCTCGGCGTGGGCCTGGCACTGCCGCACCAGCTCTGGACCGGCCGGGAGTTCCTGACCTCGACGGCCGCCACGGTTTTCTGGTGGACCCTGTGGGCTGCGGCAGCCGGCAGCGTGCTCATCTGGCGGGTCGCCCAGCCGTTGTGGCGCAGTCTGCGTCATCAGCTGGTGGTGGAGGAGGTCCGCGCCGAGAGCGACACGGTCACCACGGTCGTCATGCGGGGTCGGATGCTTCACCGGTTGCCGGCCCGGGCTGGTCAGTTCCTCCAGTGGCGGTTCCTGGACGGGCACGGTTTCACCCGGGCCCACCCCTACTCGTTGTCCGCGGCACCGGACGGCCGGACGCTGAGAATCACCGCCGCCCATCTGGGGGATGGGTCGGCGGGGCTGGCGAGTCTGCGCCCGGGAACGAAGGTGCTCTTCGAGGGCCCCTACGGCCGGCTGCATGAGGGCGTGCGGACCCGTCGCAAGATCCTGCTGATGGCCTCCGGCATCGGTATCACGCCGATGCGCGCGCTCCTTGAGGAGCTGGACCAGCGACCAGGTGACGTCACGCTGGTGTACCGGGCCCGCTCCGATCGGGACCACATCCTGGTCGATGAGCTGTCGGCGCTGGCCGAGCAGCGCAGGGCCCGGTTCTTTGTCGTCACCGGCAGCAGGGCGAGCGGCCGAGACAGCTGGCTGCCCCAGCATGCGGCGCACCTCGGTGACGTCGAGGCGCTGCTCCAGCTCGCACCGGATGTCGCAAACCACGACGTGTTCATCTGCGGCAGCCCCGGATGGATGACGGCTGCGGAGCAGGCCGTCATCGGCGCCGGCGTCCCCCGCGAACACATCCACATCGAACGTTTCACCTACTGACCCACTCCAGCACGCGACATACCAGCCACGAAGGAGAGCCATGCGACGCATCGTCACCGTCATCCTGTCCACGATCACGATCCTGGTGCTGCTCTTCAGCTACCGCACCAGCACCAATGACGCCACGGTCGCGGCCAGCCCAGTGGCGCAGAAACCTGCGTCTTCTGGCTCCACCCTGCCGTCCCAGTCGTCGAACAGGAGCGGGTCCTCCACGTCCAAGTCGAGCCCGGCTGTCGTCTCTTCGGCCGTTTACACCGGTGACGTCGTGCAGACCCAGTGGGGGCCCGTTCAGGTCGCGATCACGGTGCAGGGTGGCAAGATCACCCGGTCCAGGGCGGTGCAGTACCCCCAGGGCAACGGCACCGACGCACAGATCAACGGTTTCGCGCTGCCTGTCCTCGACCAGGAGGTCGTCCAGGCGCAGCGCGCCGCCATCGACACGGTCTCCGGGGCCACGGTGACAAGCGACGGCTATCTGCAGTCGCTGCAGTCGGCGATCGACCGAGCCCACCTGTGAGTCGTCGGGCGTGGGTCAGGCAGATCATGGGTATGCCGATCAGCATCCACGTCCGGGGCGACGACGTCGACTCGCTGACCGTGGCCCGAGTCGTTGAAGAGGCGTTTGGCCTTGTGCGAGAAGCGGATCGGCTGTTCAGCAGGTACCAGCACGACAGTGAGGTCGCCCGGATCCGCAGGTGTGAGCTCGACCCGGCGCAGGCCGACCCTTTGGTTCAGCAGGTCGCCGCGCTGTGCCAGCAAGCAGGCGAGTTGACCGAGGGCGCGTTCACCGACCTGTTGCCAGACGATGACGGTGCGCTGCGCTTCGATCCCACCGGTTTGGTGAAGGGCTGGGCCGCGGACCGTGCCGCGAGCCGGTTGGCCGATCTGCCAGGCGCGTCCTTCTGTCTCAACGCCGGCGGCGACGTCGTAGTCGGTGGCACGGCCGACGAAGCCAACGGCGGGCCGGGATCGACCTGGCGGGTCGGTATCGAGGACCCGCGCGATCGCTCCCGGATCGCCGAGGTCGTGGAGCTCCACCACGGTGGCATGGCCACCTCGGGTACGGCTGCCCGCGGGGCGCATCTCTACGATCCGGCCGCCCGGACCTTCGTGGACCGAGCGGGTTCGGTCACCGTCGTCGGACCGACCCTGATGTGGGCTGACGTGTGGGCCACCGCCCTGTTCGTCGGACCTCCGTCACTGCTGCGCCGGTTCTCGGAGGTCGCCGGCGACTACCGCGTGATCTCACTTTGAGCACGTTCCCGGTTCGAGTAGGGT
>JAYSQM010000002.1:0-6471 GCA_043721575.1 Phycicoccus sp. | reverse complement strand
CTCCTCATGCAGCTCCCGCCACGCCGCCTCGCGAGCAGACTCTCCCTCCTCGAGTTGTCCACCCGGCAGCTCCCATTGCTGCTTCCACCGGTCGAACACCATCAGACAGCGTCCCGCGCACCAAAGGACGACCAGCGACAGAGGTAGGGGAATGGACGGATCGAGCCGAACCAGCTCGTCTTCGGGCAGCACCTCGAATGACTGAAGCGCGTTCCCGCGCTCGTCGACCATCGGCAGCTCATTCACCATGGCCGACATTGTGCTCTCAGCAGGTCGGATGTGAGGATCTCCAACACCTCCGACAACTTCTGTCACCGGCTCAGCCGCCTCAGGGGGTCGGGTGCTGCTGCGGCTGGTCGCCGAAGTCGGCCTCCATGGCCGTTTCGATCGCCCGCCCCATGGCCTCCTGGAAGGTCGACATCAGTGCCTGACCGGCCAGCGGGACGATCTGCTCGACGGTGGACTGCATCCGCGGCCACTGCTGGGCCGGCATACCTGCGGCCTCGAAGTCCGACCACACCGAGGATCGAAAGAGCTCGACGAACAGCTCGGCGACCGCGGTCGCATGGGCACGCAGATCCGGCACCAGGCCCATGACCTGGTCCAGCGGGATGCCAAGGCCGATGACCTCGAGGCCGGCACGCACCAGGCTCGGATTGGTGATCCGCAGCCGGCCGTCCGCCAGTTGCTCGGCCAGCCCCTGCCTGACCAGAGCGTCGATGGCAGCGGGGTCGTGGGCAACACGGGCCTGCGCGGCCAGGGTCTCGGGCTCGACGTCCTCGGGCTCGTTCTGGGCCCACGGCGTCATCAGCGCGTGATACAGCCCCAGGGCCTGGGCTCCGCTGGAGGGAGCAGCGGCCAGCAGACGCTCCGCAGCGGTCAGCGTGTAGCCCTGCTCCAGCATCTCGCGCACCAGGGTGAGTCGGGCGACGTGCTCCCCGTTGTAGTGCCCGGTCCGGCCCACGAGCCGCGGAGGCGCCAACAGCCCACGCGTGCTGTACGCACGGACGTTCCGGACCGTCATACCGGTCCGTGCGGCCAGCTGGTCGATGGTGAGGTCGACCTCTGGCGACGAACCCGACGATGACATGACGACCTTTCCTCGAGCGCCCCTCATCCTAGTAAGGCCGTGACCAACGTGAATCTGCTCCTGGTGTGGTTGCGCACGCTGACAGGCCGATCAAGTGCTTGCTAACGTGCAGGAGGAGCTGCCCTCAACCAGTCGGAGACCGATTCATGAACCAGGCCTACATCGTCGAAGCCGTGCGGACGCCGGTCGGCAAGCGCGGCGGCGTCTTCGCGACCACCCACCCCGCGGACCTCGGCGCCGCGTCCCTGACGGCGTTGGTCGAACGCAGCGGCATCGACCCGGGAGCGGTCGAGGACGTGATCTTCGGCTGCGTCGACACGATCGGGCCGCAGGCCGGTGACATCGCCCGGACCGCGTGGCTGGCCGCCGGTCTGCCTGACCACGTCCCCGGCGTCACCATCGACCGCCAGTGCGGTTCCTCGCAGCAGGCCGTGCACTTCGCCGCCCAGGCCGTCATGAGTGGCGTCTGCGACGTCGTCGTGGCAGGTGGCGTGCAGAACATGAGCGCCATCCCGCTCTCGGCCTCGAGCGCGGCCGGTCAGGCCTACGGGTTCGACGACCCGTTCTCCGGGTCGCTCGGATGGCAGCGCCGCTATGGCTTGCAGGAGGTCTCGCAGTTCCGGGCGGCCGAGATGATCGCGCAGAAATGGGAGCTGAGCCGCGAGGCGATGGAGGAGTTCGCCGTCGGCTCGCACGAGAAGGCCATCAAGGCCATCGCCGAAGGCCGCTTCGAGCGCGAGATCGTGCCGGCGTTCGGGGCCAGCACCGACCAGGGGCCCCGCGAAGCCAACTGGGACAAGATCCGTTCCCTGCCGCCGCTGACCGAGGGCGGCCGCATCACGGCGGCCCTGGCCAGCCAGATCTCGGACGCCTCCGCGGCGCTGCTGATCGTCAGCGAACAAGGCCTGAAGGACCACCGGCTCACCCCGCGGGCGCGCATCCATCACCTGTCGGTGCGCGGTGCGGACCCGGTGTGGATGTTGACGGCTCCGATCCCGGCCACCGCGCACGCCCTGGCCAGGACCGGTCTCTCGCTTGACGACATCGACCTCGTGGAGATCAACGAGGCGTTCGCCTCGGTGGTGATGGCCTGGGGCAAGGAGACCGGCGCCGACATGGCCAAGGTCAACGTCAACGGCGGAGCGATTGGACTGGGCCACCCCCTGGGTGCCACCGGCGCCCGGCTGATGACCACGATGCTGCACGAGCTCGAGCGCACCGGTGGTCGTTACGGCCTGCAGACCATGTGCGAAGGCGGCGGACAGGCCAACGTCACGATCATCGAGCGACTGGGCTGACCCCAGGACCGGCGGTGGGCGGCAACCCGAAGGATTGTGGGCGTTCTGGCGCCCAAGATCCTTCACCTTGTCCAAACGCGACGACGTTCGGCTATGGGGCGATGCCGACGTACTTGACCTCGAGGTACTCATCGATGCCCTCGAAGCCGCCCTCACGCCCGAAGCCCGAGTGCTTGACCCCGCCAAAGGGGGCAGCCGGGTTGGACACGATGCCCTGGTTGATGCCGACCATCCCGACCTCCAGCGCCTCGCTGACCCGCAGCGTGCGCGAGAGGTCCCGGGTGAAGACATAGGCGACCAGGCCGTATTCGGTGTCGTTGGCTCGCGCGATCGCCTCCGCCTCCGTGGCGAAGGTGGCGATCGGCGCCACCGGCCCGAAGATCTCCTCAGTCATCATCCGCGCGTCCGCCGACACGCCGGTCAGGACCGTGGGGGCGTAGAAGTAGCCCTGGTCCCCGACGGTGGTACCGCCGCAGACGACCTTGGCGCCCTTGGCCTTGGCGTCCTCGACCATCTCGGCCACCGAAGCCTGGGCCAAGCCATCGATCAGCGGACCGACGGTGACACCCTCCTGGGTGCCGCGACCGACCGTCATCCCGGCCATCTTCGCCGCGAACTTGGACGAGAACTCCTCGGCGACGCTCTCGTGGACCAGGAACCGGTTGGCAGCCGTGCAGGCCTCGCCGATGTTGCGCATCTTGGCCAACATCGCCCCCTGCACCGCGGCATCGACGTCGGCGTCCTCGAACACCAGGAAGGGTGCGTTGCCACCGAGCTCCATCGAGACTCGCAGCAGCTGCTCCGCGGACTGCTCGACGAGCTTGCGGCCCACTGGGGTGGACCCGGTGAAGGTGAGCTTGCGCAGCCGCGGATCGCGAATGATCGGCTCGATCACGTCACCCGTGCGGGCGGTCGTGATGACGTTGACGACACCCGCAGGAACGCCGCAGTCGCTGAGCAGCTCCACCAGGGCCAGCATCGTCAGCGGCGTCTGGATGGCCGGCTTGACCACCATGGTGCAGCCGGCCGCCAGCGCCGGGCCGATCTTGCGGGTGCCCATCGCCAGCGGGAAGTTCCACGGCGTGATCATCAGCGTGGGACCGACCGGCTGCTTCATCGTCATCAACCGGGTCGCGCCGTTCGGGGCCGTTGACCAGCGCCCGCTGATGCGGACCGCCTCCTCGGAGAACCACCGGAAGAACTCCGCGCCGTAGGCCACCTCACCGCGCGCCTCGGCCAGCGGCTTGCCCATCTCCAGGGTCATCAACAGCGCGAACTCCTCGGCGCGAGCCGTGATCTCCAGGAACGCCCTGCGCAGGATCTCGCCGCGATCACGAGGCGGCGTGGCAGCCCAGTCCGCTTGTGCCGCAACGGCTGCGTCCAGAGCAGCTGCACCGTCGGCGACCGTCGCGTCCGCCACCGAAGCCAGCGTCTCACCGGTCGAAGGGTCCTCGACGTCGACGGTCCGGCCGTCGCTGCTGGCACGCCACTTGCCATCAATGAACAGGCCCGTGGGTACCCGCGCGAGCAAGGACTTCTCAGAATCGGTCAACGCCACGGGATCGGGCCTTTCAGTTCGCGATGCGGGTGAGTCCGGGTTAGTGGGGGTGAGCGGGAGTGAGCGGGAGGCCGCGGCAGGGAACCGCAGCAGGGTCAGGCGTTGGCCACGAACGCCTGCTCGACGATGTCGAGTCCCTCGTGCAGCAGGTCGTCCCCGGCCGAGAGCGGTGGCAGGAAGCGCATCACGTTGCCATACGTACCGGCTGTCAGCGTGACCAGACCCTGGCTGTGGCAGTAGGCATTCACCGCGCTGGTCAACGCGGAGTTCGGCGTCTTGTCGCCGGCACCCGACACGAGCTCGAGGGCCAGCATCGCCCCACGACCCCGGATGTCACCGATGACGTCGAACTTCTCGGCCAGCTCGCGCAGTCGGGGCATGAACAGCGCCTCGACCTCGCGGGCGCGGCCGCAGAGGTCCTCGGCCTGCATCGTCTCGATGGCGCCGAGTGCCGCCGCGCACGCGACGGGATTGCCGCCATACGTCCCCCCCAGACCACCACCGTGAACCGAGTCCATCGCGTCGGCACGACCGGTCACCGCGGCCAGCGGGAGCCCGCCGGCAATGCCCTTGGCGGTCGTGATCAGGTCGGGCACGACGCCCTCGTGCTCACAGGCGAACCAGTCGCCGGTGCGGCAGAAGCCGGTCTGGATCTCGTCGGCGACGAACAGGATCCCGTTCTGCGTGCACCAGTCGGCTATCCGCCTGAGGTAGCCGGAGGGCGGCACGATGAAGCCACCCTCACCCTGGATCGGCTCGATGATCACCGCGGCAGTGTTCTGTTCACCGACCTGGGTGTGCACCTGCGAGACGAAGGCTGCGAATGCCTCGTCGGCACAACGGTCCACGCCGGTGGGCCAGCGGTAGGGGTAGGCCATGGGCACCCGGTAGATCTCCCCCGCGAACGGCCCGAAGCCCTCCTTGTAGGGCATGTTCTTGGCGGTCAGGGCCATGGTCAGGTTCGTGCGTCCGTGATAGGCATGGTCGAACGCCACGACCGCAGTCCGCCCGGTGAACGTGCGCGCGATCTTGACCGCGTTCTCCACCGCCTCGGAGCCGGAGTTGAACAAGGCCGTGCGCTTCTCGCCGTCGCCGGGAGTCAGGGCGTTGAGGCGCTCGGCGACCTCGACGTACTCCTCGTACGGCGTGACCATGAAGCAGGTGTGGGTGAAGTCGGCGACCTGGGACCGCACCCCTGCGACCACCCGCGGCGCGGCGTTGCCGACGGTGGTGACCGCGATTCCCGAGCCGAAGTCGATCAGCTGGTTGCCGTCGACGTCCACCACGATGCCGCCGCCGGCCCGCTCGACGTAGACCGGCAGGCCCGTTCCGACACCGGCCGAGACCGCCGACAGCTTGCGCTGGTGGAGCAGCTCCGAGCGGGGACCAGGGATGGCCGTGGCCAGGATCCGCCGCTGTTCGATGGGTACAGCCTCGATGGGCGCGGTCGTCATCGGTGGCTCCTTGGGGTTCGGGGGCGAGTCGGCCCGGGTGATCGGTCAGCGGGGGACACACCCGTCCGCTCCAAGGCTCCGGCAGCCATACCATGTTGTCCAATACTTGTTTGGCACACACCTGATGCCTTGGAGGCATAGCGATGGAGCTGCGGCACGTCCGGTACTTCCTGGCCGTGGTCGACGCCGGATCCGTGACGGCCGCCTCCCCTGTCGTCCACGTCACCCAGCCCTCGCTGTCACGCCAGCTGCGCCTCTTCGAGAGGGACCTGGGCATCTCGCTGTTCACCCGATCCGGCGGACGTCTGGTCCTGTCCGCCGCGGGGCGCCAGTTCGTGCCCGTCGCGCGCGATCTGGCGCGCCGGGTCGACGCAACCTCGGAGGCGGCAGCGACCCTGGCCGCCGGCCGTCTGCAGCACATCCGCATCGCCGCTCCGGGAACGACGTTCACCGATGTCCTGGCCCCGTTCCTGGCCACGTTGCGCCTGGATGACCCACTGCCCGCAGTCTCCGAACAGCGTCCCCAGCGGATCTACGCAGCCCTGGAGTCAGGTGCAGACCTGGCCATCGCGACCGAGCTGCCTCCGGCGGGCCTGGCCTTCCAGCCGTTGGCGGTACTGCCCATCTGGGCCTACGTCCCGCCCGAGCACAAGTGGGCCGCCCGGGGCTCGATCACCGTCGCCGAGCTGGTCAACGAGACCTTGCTCCTGCTCACCGGGGACTACAGCCCGCGCCGGGTGTTGGACCAGGCGGTGGACCAGGCGCGGCTCACCTACTCCTCGATGCTGGAGTTCGGCACACCGCAGGTCGCCCAGGCCGTCGCCGCCGCAGGCCGTGGCATCGCCGTCGTCTCCGACGACCCACGCTTTGGCCTGCAACCGTTGGACATCATCGGCAGGAGGGGCGCCCTGAGCATCAGCCTGTATGCCGCGTGGGACCGCGAGCACCATGCCGCCGCCGCGATCGCGACCCTGGCCGAGCGGTTGAGCGACTACTGCGTCGCACGTTACGGACCCCAGGTCGCGCCGCGTCGGCCACGGACGAAGGCGCGGTCGGCCGCGACGGCCTGAC
>JAYSQM010000001.1:0-2604 GCA_043721575.1 Phycicoccus sp. | reverse complement strand
CCACCGGCGACGATCCCCTCTTCGATGGCTGCCCGGGTTGCCGAGATGGCGTCTTCGATGCGGTGCTTCTTCTCCTTGAGCTCAACCTCGGTGTGCGCGCCAACCTTGATCACGCAGACGCCACCGGACAGCTTGGCGAGGCGCTCCTGGAGCTTCTCGCGGTCCCAGTCCGAGTCGGTGCGCTCGATCTCGCTCTTGATCTGGTGGACGCGACCGGCAACCTCGTCCTTGTCGCCGGCGCCGTCGACGATCGTCGTGTCGTCCTTGGTGACCACGATGCGGCGGGCGGTGCCGAGGTCGGTGAGCTGGGTCGAGTCGAGCTTGAGGCCGACCTCTTCGCTGATGACCGAGCTGCCGGTGAGGACCGCGAGGTCCTGCAGCATCGCCTTGCGGCGGTCGCCGAAGCCCGGAGCCTTGACCGCGATGACCTTGAGGATCTCGCGAATCTTGTTGACCACCAGGGTGGACAGCGCTTCGCCGTCAACGTCCTCGGCAATGATCAACAGTGGCTTCTTGGCCTGGGCTACCTGGTCCAGGATCGGGAGGATGTCGGCCACGGCCGAGATCTTGCCCTGGGTGATCAGCACGTAGGCATCCTCCAGGACGGCCTCCATGCGCTCGGGGTCGGTCACGAAGTACGGCGAGAGGTAGCCCTTGTCGAACTGCATGCCCTCGGTGAACTCGAGCTCGGTGATCGCGGTCTGGGACTCCTCGACCGTGATGACACCGTCCTTGCCGACCTTGTCGAACGCCTCGGCGATCAGGCCACCGATGATCGGGTCCTGCGCCGAGAGAGCGGCGACCTGAGCGATCTCTTCCTTGCCCTCGACCTCACGCGCGGCCTCGAGCAGGCGGGCGTTGACGGCCTCCACAGCAGCGTCGATGCCGCGCTTGAGCGAGGCCGGGTCTGCACCGGCGGCAACGTTGCGCAGGCCTTCCTGGACCATGGCCTGAGCCAGAACGGTCGCGGTGGTCGTGCCGTCACCCGCGACGTCGTTGGTCTTGGTGGCGACCTCCTTGGCGAGCTGCGCACCGAGGTTCTCGTACGGGTCCTCAAGCTCCACCTCACGGGCGATCGTGACGCCGTCGTTGGTGATGGTCGGGGCGCCCCACTGCTTGTCGATGACGACGTTGCGACCCTTGGGGCCGAGCGTCACCTTGACCGCGTTGGCGAGCTTGTCCACGCCTCGCTCGAGCGACTTGCGCGCCGCGTCATTGAACTCCAGCGTCTTGGCCATGAGCTTCCTTAACTACTAACGGTTCTTGGGTGCTGCCCGGGTCATTGCCAGAGGCAGCGGGCCGGCATACGGGCTGGTATGCCGTGTCGTGCGGGCTGAGCTGGGGTGAATGACGGTGCCCCGGCACGAACCTGTTGCAGGCACGTCGCCGGGGCGCGTCACAAAGCGGCTGAAATCAGCGGATGACGACCGCGAGGACGTCACGAGCGGACAGGATGAGGTACTCCTCGCCGTCGTACTTGACCTCGGTGCCGCCGTACTTGCTGTAGATGACCTTGTCGCCGACCGCAACGTCGAGCGGAACACGGTTGCCGTTGTCGTCGATGCGGCCGGGGCCGATCGCCAGGACCTCGCCCTCCTGGGGCTTCTCCTTGGCGGTGTCCGGGATCACGAGGCCAGAAGCAGTGGTCTGCTCGGCCTCGCTGGACTTGACGACGATGCGGTCTTCGAGCGGCTTGATGGAAACCGACACGGTGTGACCTCCCCTTCGGGAAATGTCGAAGATGGACAGGAAAGAACGCTGATGCGATCCGTGCATGCGATCGATGCGCCGGCCGCCGTCGCGGGGGTCGACCTGCTCACTGCTCGCGGTTAGCACTTGCACATGGCGAGTGCTAATCAGAATCTAGGTTGCCGATTAGCACTCGGTCAACTTGAGTGCCAGAAAACAGCCAACGCCGACGGATCACGCACGGCCAAACACGGGTCGGCGACGGCTGACCCAGGGGGCTCGATGGTGGAAGATGTCCGCCATGGACCTCGCCGCGGTGAAGAAGCTGGTCTCCGGCGAGGGCTGGGGTCTCCTGCAGTCACTGCCCCCGTATGACGAGTCCGCCGCCATGGCTCTGGGCGAGCGGCTGCGCGTGGCCGGGTTCGACGCAGACCTGGTCGCGGCGGCGTTGACCCAGTCCCGGCTGCGGACCAAGGGCCGCGAGAAGTTCGGGGACTTCGCCGCGGGGATGGTATTCACCGCCGACGGCCTGGAACAGGCCACGAGGTTGGAGATCGCAGCTCGCCATGCCCAGCGGTTCCGCGCGGCCGGGATGCATCAGGTGTTCGACCTCGGTTGCGGCATCGGCGCCGACGCCATGGCCATCGCCGGGCTGGACCTCAAGGTCACTGCCGTCGACGCCGACGAGGTGACCGCGACGCTCGCCGGGGTGAACCTTCGGCACTGGCCCGGAGCCTTCGCGTCCGTCGGGACCGTCGAGGGCACCCGCCTGCCCGCAGGGGAGGGCGCACGGCATACCGGCGCGTGGCTGGACCCTGCCCGGCGCACGCCCGGCGTCGCGGACGCACGCGGCCGGACCCGACGCGTGTTCAACCTGGACGCCATCTCGCCCTCGTGGTCCACGGTGCAGTCCAT